>JBIOHR010000088.1:0-13496 GCA_044449085.1 Gemmatimonadales bacterium
GCACGACCGGTTCGTGCCGAACACGCCGAACCACCTTCGCGCCGCGCGGAGCTGCTACGATCATCTCGCCGGGGCGCTCGGCGTCTCGCTGTTCGACCGCCTCACCGCCATGCGCTGGCTCGCGGCCGGGCCCGGCGCCGACGGCGATGCGTACGACGTCACGCCTGCGGGCGCGAAAGCGCTCGCGGCACTCGGGATCGACGTCGATGGCCTGCGGACCGCGCGACGGAAATTCGCGTACGGCTGCGTGGACTGGAGCGAGCGCCGCCCGCACCTCGGCGGCGCGCTCGGCGCCGCGGTGCTCGAGCTCGCGCTCAGGAAACGATGGCTGCGGCGCGAGCCCGACGATCGCGCCCTCTCCGTCACGGCGCTCGGCGAGCGCGAACTTCGCGCGCGATTCGGCCTCCGCGCGCCGTGACGGGGTCTTCGCGGTTCATTGCACGACGACCGTACCCGTCATCTGCGGGTGAATCGTGCAGTGGTACGAGAAGGTCCCGGTGGTCGCGAACGTCCGTTGCACACTCGTGTTGGAGCTGGTCGGAATGTCCGCCGGCACGCCGGTCGCGGCCGTGAACGTCACGTTGTGCGCCACGCTCGCGAACGCGAACGTCACGCTCGTACCGGACGCAACGGTGAGCGTCGACGGCAGGAAAGCCAGGGACGCAGTGGCGTCAACGGTGTTCGGCGGCGGCGGATTGCCGCTCGGGCCGGTCGAATAACTGCTCCCGCTGCAGGCGGCGACGCCTGCGAGTGCCGCCGCAGTCAGGATCACATGGCGAAACTTCATGACAGCCTCCTTTACGTGTGAACTAATTCCTCCAGTTCGTATCACGCGGAGTGTCCGGTTGTTCCGTCTCTCGCGGGTAGTCTTCAGTCCGATCGCTGCGCGCCGCGGTACCACCACGCGACGCCGAGCAGGAACGCGCCGACGAGCAGATAGCTTCCCACGCGCAGGCCGATCTGCCCGACACCTGACGCCGCGCTGATCGCGTACAGCGCAGCGACCACGGAGAGTGCGAGCCCGGCCTGGCGCAGCCCGCCTTCGCCGCGCGTACGCCCCTGGTGGATCGCGAGCACCCCGCACGACGCGTACCAGGCGATCAGCAGGAACGTGGACACATCCGCGCTGAACGCACGCCTGAGCTCGAGATCACCCCAAATGAACGCGAGCGCTGACGCGAGCAGCGCGCCGACGCGGCCACGCCCCAGCGCGTATCCAGAGAGCCACACCTGCTCGGGAAGCCCATAGCGCGCCGATACCAGCGCGGCGGCCACCGCGCACGCCATGCCGAGCGAGTCGATGGAAAGAAAGGGCGCCGCGGTATAGCCCGTGCGAAGCGCGAGGTGCGACGCCGCCATCATGAACCCCAGAAGCAGTGACACGCCGGCCGGGAGGAGCACGACCGGCTGCTTCTCCTGTCTCGACACCACCGCAAGCAGCACGGCGTACGCGGCGAGCACCGACGGGATGGTATCGGGCGCGCGCTGGAGCAGGAGCGGTATCGCCCACACTCCCGCGAGACCGCCGGCCGCGAGCAGGGCGCCGCGCCGGATCCCCTGTTCGAAAAGCGATGCCGCCGAGTACGTGAGTGCCCAGGTGAGCACGACCGCCCCGGCCACGGGGCCTTCCACCGGGCGGAGCGGTTCGAGCGCCCCCATCAACAGCAGCCCCGGCACGAGCAGGACCGCAACGAGCCATGCGGCGGCGAACTCTAGCGGGTCGATGTCGTGCGCGGCGGCGAGGAGGAGTCCCGTACCGGCAAGACCGGCGAGCTGAATATCCGGCGTCGCGAGCAGCGCACTGAGACGCGACGTCGCCGCGGGCCCCGCGTAGTGCACGACCAGCGCCATCGAGCTCGCCGCGCACAGCGTCACCCATGGGCGCGTCGGCCTCCGCGCAACGACAAGCGCGATCACCGCGACGGCAGCCGCGAAGCCGGCGGCGAACTCGCGGTCCATCCAGGGAACCTCTCCGTGGAATCCGCGCACGCTCAGCGTGTACCCAACCGTCGCCGCGGCAATGAGCAGCGCCGCCTTGCTCCATGGGCGCTCACCGACCGTGCGGATTGCCGCAGCGATGACGACGAGGCCGTATGCCGCGAGCAGTCCGAAATGCGGTACGCCGGTTGCCATCGCGAACGGCGCGATCAGCGCGCCGCCGAGTCCGACGGTGAACAACAGTTCCTGGCCTTCAATCACGGCGAGCGTCGCGAGGGCTCCCGCCGCCGCGTCGGCAATCGTCAGCGATACCGACGGGTGCACGAGGCCGAGCCGCGGACCGGCGCCCCACGCGACGACGTCGACGATGGCGAGCGCGAGCGCGAGCAGCACGTTGCCAAACGCGCGCGAGCCACGCTCGCGCTGCCACCACCCGACTGCGGCCACGAGGACCGCAAGCAGCGCGCCGAGCGCAACGCGAATCCACGGTCCGAGCAGGTTGTGCGTGATGGCCCACGAGACCAGCGCGCCCGCGCCCATGATGATCGTGAGCACGGCGAGCGCGAGGGCGCCGTAGCGGCCGACGAGATTCTCGAGCTGCTCACGGTTGCGCACCGGCGCTCGCGCGGGTGGAGCGGCGGGCGACGCAGCCGCCACCGCCGCCTCCGAGCGCAGCGCGGCGAGCGCACGCCGTGCGTCGCCCAGCTCCAGCGTCAGCCGCCCGATGGTGTGTTCGAGCGCATCGAGTCGTGCCGGGTCCACGGCCATGCGCCAAACATGCGAAACGGCCGGCCGGCGCAGAAGGGTGGCCTGATCACGCGCGACCGGGCGCAACGCGTCCAACTATTATTCAACGACCATGGCAGAAACCCAGCTCGACGTCCGCGGCATCGCGAAACCTGACGCGTATCGAACGCTCAAGGAACAGCTCGACGCGCTCTGCGAGGGGATCACCGACCCGGTCGCCATCATGGCCACGATGGCGTGCGTCCTTCACCTCGGCTTCGGTCACCTCTGGACCGGCTTCTACCGCAGGATCGGCCCGACGAAACTGGTCGTGGGACCGTACCAGGGCACGCTCGGCTGCATGGAAATTGAATTCGGGCGCGGCGTATGCGGCACGGCTGCTCAGAGGCGCCAAACGGTGATCGTTCCCGATGTTCGGCTGTTCCCAGGGCACATCGCTTGCGATTCGCGGTCGCTCTCCGAGATCGTCGTCCCGGTGTTCGATTCACGCGGCGAGGTCACGGCGGTCCTCGACATCGATTCCGCTGCCACGAGTACGTTCGACGATGAAGACCGGCGCGAACTCGAGGACTGGATCAGCTGGTTCGCGAAGGCGCCGGCGGTGTAGCGACAACGGCATTGCGACGCACCGCGCGTCAGGGAGGACGTGGCGCGATTGTGGCGCCGCCAATGTGACG
Organism: Gemmatimonadales bacterium; assembly: GCA_044449085.1. Lineage (GTDB taxonomy): Bacteria > Gemmatimonadota > Gemmatimonadetes > Gemmatimonadales > Gemmatimonadaceae > Fen-1231. The sequence continues at coordinate 3,363 of JBIOHR010000088.1, forward strand.
GGCAGCAAAGATCGCATAGTACGAAGAATTACGAAGACCGGACGTTGCCACCCCCTTCGACGGACGGAGCCATGGTCACCTCCGGGAGCGGTTCCACGAGGCTGCTGCGATTCACGCGACTGGGTACGGCGTTGCTTCTGGCTTCCACGGTCGCTCGCGCGCAGGATCCGTTGCGCGTGCTCGATCACATGCCGCACAAGGCGGCGAGACCGACGAGTGTCATCACGGTCACATTCGACCGGCCGGTCGCGGGAACGCTCGAGCACACAGTTGATCCGTCGCGCGTCGTGCATCTCACGCCGGAGCTTCGCGTGCGGGTGGAGTGGCGTGACCCGTCCACCGTGCGCATCGTGCCGCTGGAGCCGCTGCTGCCGGGGCTGCATTACGACGTGACGGTCGACACGGGCTTCGCCGCGATCGACGGAAGCCGTCTGGCGGCACCGGAACACATTCGGATCGACGTCCGCGGACCGGCGTTGATCGGAAGCGTGCCCGCGCTGTCCAACAACGCAAGGCGCCCGCTCGATCCAACAGGAAAAGTCCTCCTCGCATTCAGCGCGCCCGTCGCGGATTCCGTGCTCGCGGCCACGGTCCGCTTGATGCCGCGTGCCGATCATCCCTGCGCGATGGCGCACGCGATCGCGTATCACGTCGTGCGGCAACGGCGTCCCCAGAAAGGCGATCCCTACCAGATGGGATACAGGCCCTGGGAACTCGACGTCGACAACGACGAGGACTCCGTGAGATTCGCGCGCGTTGCCGAACTGACGCCGGACGAGCCGGTCCCCGAAAACTGTCTCGCGGATCTCGCCGTGCCATCGCTCGACTCGATGGATTCGCCGAGCGTGCTGTATCCGGTGAGTACCGCGCGGCCATTCGGCCGGATCGGGATCGGTTGCGGCGAGAATTGCGCAACGGCGACCACAGTCGGCGTCAATTTCGACGCGCCGGTCGCCCCGGAACAATTAGTGGCGTCCGTGCACTTCGAGCCCGCGGACGCGTTCAAGCCCGTGTCGTCACCAAGACCAATGAGCGCGTGGCCCGTTCCGGCCACGCTCACGCCGCACACGACGTACCGCGTGACGGTGGACTCGTCGCTGCGCGACATCTATGGACGCCAGCTCTCGTTCGGGTTTGACACGACCTTCACGACGCCGGACCGGACGCCGGACTTTGGGTACGCGACAGGGCTCGTGCTCCTGCGCGGCAACCCAGTGCCGTTCATCCGCGTCCGGCATCTCAACGTCGACAGCATCGCTCTCCTCCTCATGCCGGTCCCGGAGTTCGAGCGCGTTCGCGAGCTCACGAACCCCACGTACTGGGAGAACGACGCGCACCGGTTCCTCCTCGACTCAATCGTGAAGCTCGTCGCGCTCCACGCCCCGTTGAACGAAGAGCGCACGACAGACATCCCGCTCCCCGAGCTCGGCGACTCGCTTCTTGGCCGGCTGATCGCGATTCAGGCGCGTCTGTACACTCCCACGCGGCGGCCGGATACGACGAAAGTGCTCTCGCCGGCACGCGCGCCCGTGGACATCACAGCGGCCTTCGACTCCCGGCACCGGATGCCGAGGACGAACGTCGAGTTCTCCGATTTGCTCGCGCACACGCGAATGAGCTCCACGGGCGGCATCGTCTGGGTCACGTCGGCACGCACGGGCCTGCCGGTGCCCGGAGCGCGCGTCGCCCTCCTCGACACGAACGGCTTCTCCATCGCGAACGAGTCGACCGACGATCGCGGGTTCGCGCGCCTCACTCTTCCTCGCGATACGATTCGGCCGCGCGTGCTCGAGGTGAGCCTCGGCCACGACCGCTCGCTGACGGATGTCTCGCGCCAGCTCGGGCGCGGTGTCGCCAGCGAAGATTTCGAGGCGGCGTTCGACACGTACTGGCTGCCGGGAGGACGACTCACCCACGCCGCCGTATTCTCCGACCGCGGCATCTATCGTCCCGGTGAGCGGGTGGAAACCGCGGTCGCGGTGCGCGACGGCCCGCTCGGCGACCTCGCCCCGCCGCCGGACGGCGACTCGGCTCGCATCGAACTCACGCGCTGGACGAATGAAGGGAAGCACGAGTCCGTGCACGACACGGTGGTGCACCTTTCGCGGTTCGGCACGGCGTCGGCAGGGTTCCAGCTGACTCCGGGCGCAACACCCGATTGGTATGACCTGTCTGCGTCGCTCGTGCGCGACGGCGCGTGGCGACAATTTGCCGCCACGCAGCTTCGCGTTGCCGAATATCGGGTGCCGGAGTTCCTGGCTGCGGTGAAAGCCGATTCGATGCCAAGAATACGCGGCGACACGATCCTTGCGACCGTCACCGCGCGTTACCTCTTCGGCGCGCCGATGCCCCGCGCGGTCGTGCGGTGGGCCGCCCGTTTCGATGAATTGCGGAACGCGTCAATCCCCGGCATCGGCCGCGACTGGACGGTGGGTGACGCCGGCGCGTGGTGGGTCGCCGGGCACCGCACGTATCCGCGGCCGGTCGAGAGGGCCGACACGCTCGATGCAGCGGGAGCCGCTCTCCTCCGTGTTCCGACGGATTCCATCGGCGATCAGGGTGCGATGGCGCACGTCGACATAGCCGTCACCGACGTGAACCGTCAGATGGTCACGGCCTCGACCAGCGTCGTCGTTCACCCCGCTGCGGTCTCCATCGCGATCCGCGACTCAGCATCGTCGCCGTGGTGGGCACTCGGACAGAGGCGCCACCTGCAATTCATGGCCGTGCGGAACAATGGAGGCACGGTGTCCGGCGTTGCGGTGAAGCTCGCGCTGGTGCGGTACCAGTGGAAGGCGAATGTCACCGACAACCCCGATGATTTCTCCGGCACGTGGCACGCGGACACCGTGCCCCTCGAGACGCTCATCACCGGCATGTCGCCGGCCACCGTAGAACTGCCGCCCCTGAAGGAAGGCCCGATGCAGATCATCGCGACCGCGCTCGACGAGCGACATCGGCCGGTGCGGTCGACGATCGCGCGCTACGTATTTGGCCGCGGTGCGATCGCGGGGAGATCGCCGCTGGAGCTGCCCGTGCATCTGCAGAACAGCCGTCTCAAGCCCGGTGACAAGGCGGTGGTGAGCTTCACGTCGCCCTGGCAGTCCGCGGACGCATGGATCGCCGTCGAACGCGAAGGCGTCATGCGCGAGCAGGTGCTCCGGAACGTGCACGGATCCGTGACCGACACGATCGCGATGACCGCGCACGACATTCCTGATGTATTCGTGTCTGTCTTGCTTCTCCGGCGCGATTCTTTGGCTGAACTGGACTCGCCCGTGGAGCGCGTTCGCGCCGGCTATGCAGTCGTGCGCGTGGACGACGCATCCAAGCGGCTCGCCGTGACCCTTCGCCCCCTGCATGCCGAATACGCTCCGGGAGACAGTGCGACGGTAGAAGTCAGCGTGCGGGATGCGCGCCACCGCCCGGTGCGCGCGGACGCGACGGTCTGGGGTGTGGACGAGGGCGTGCTTGCACTGACGAGCTTCCCCGCGCCGGATCCGATGCGCCTCCTCTATGCGCCAGTCGGCGACGGCACGGTGCTCTCCTCCACGCTGGGGTCGCTGGCATCCGGCATCCCACCGTGGCTGTGGACGCGCCGGCCCATACTCGGGATGTTCGGCGCAAATCGGCTTTCACAAGTGGTGGTCTCCGGCCCCGGCGCGGATCAGAGCTACATCATGAAGAGAGAGGCTGCCAATACCAGTGGCTCGGCAACTCGGACGGAGTTCCGCACGACGGCGTTCTTCAGGGCCGGAGTCCGCACGGATTCCGCCGGCGTCGCGCGCATCACCGTCAAGCTCCCCGACAACCTCACGACTTTTCGACTGATGACAGTCGTGGTCGGCGCAGGAGACGAATACGGCAGCGCACAGTCGTCGCTGCTCGCGACGAAACCCCTGCTGCTCCGCGCGGCGCTGCCGCGCTTCATCCGCACGAACGATTCGGTGTACGCTGGGGCCGTGGTCAACACGCGCGAACGAACCGCGCGCCACGTTGACGTCGCTGCGTCCGGACGTGGGGTCACGCTCACCGGCAGCGCAACTGCACGCACCGTGGTCGGCGCGTCGGGCTCCGAGGTGCGCTTCGGGTGGCGGGGGATCGCAGGCGATTCGGCGCACTTCCGCCTGCGCGCCACCGACGGCACGCACTCCGACGACGTTGAAGTCGGAATCCCGGTGCGCCCCGACCAGTCTTCGCGCGCCCAGACGCTCACCGGCTTCGTCACGGATTCCGCAACCGTCCGCTTCCCTCTCCCAGGAAACATTGACGCGGCACGTTCACGCCTGACGATTCGAACCGGCACCAGTCCGATTCCGACGCTTCGCGTGGCCCGCGACTATCTCCTCTCCGGCACATACAGTTGCCCGGACCAGCTGACCGGCGCCGGGCGAATGCTGCTTTCACTTCTCGCGCTCGAGCGGTCCGGCATCAAGGTGCTCGGCGATACCATATGGGCGCGCGACGAACTGCAGCGCATCGCCGACGAACTCGCGCGCCGCCAGCGCGAAAAGTGGACGTCTGCGTGCTGGGAAGTGCCGTGGCTCGGGTCGCCCGTCGTCGCGGCGGCGAATCTCCTGTTGCTCGATATGCGCGATGCCGGCGTGAGCGTCGACGCCGCGATGGTGCGAGACCTGTCGAAGGCGTTCGCGTACATGCTCGACTCCGTGCCGCTGTTCCCCGATACCACGTACGGCCGCCGCACCGACCGGGCGATGCGGGTCGCGAACCACCTTCAGGGACGCCTCGGCGCGATCGCGTTCCTGCGAAGGACCGGAGAGCCGCGCCCGCACGACCTCCAGCTTCTCCGGGCGAACGCGTCACACCTCACCTGGGAAGATCGCGTCTGGCTGGCGGAAGTCCTCGAACAGTCCGGCGACCACGCGGATGCGCGCGCATTGCTCGACCGGCTGTGGAGTTCGCTCGGCCAGGCCGGCAACCGGGTGGAAGTACCGGACTCCCTGCTGGTGTCCGTCGGATTCCCGTCCAACATCCGTCCAATCGCGCGCCTGCTGAGCGCAACGCTCGCCATCGACCCGAGTCATCCGCGGCTAGGCGCGCTCGTTGAGCACCTCACGACCCGCACGCGTGCCGAGCATGGGGAGTGGTGGAACACGCAGGATCATGTCGCAGCGACCGTCGCGCTCGCGAGTTTCGTGGCGCTCCACCGGGGGCGCACCGGCCAGCTCGCCGTGCAGCTGCGAGAAGGCGTCCCCGCATTCGCACTCGCATCCACCGGCGACACACCGCGGGACACGTCGATGAGCCTCGCCGGCCTCGTCTCCGCCAGCCGTGACTCGGCGGAAATCGCCGTTCACCTCAAAGTCACCGGCGGCGCGCAGTACTACGCCATCACGGTGGCCGAGATGACTGTGGACCGCCCAACCGCGCCGGCAATCAGTGGGCTCACCGTTGAGCGTTGGTACGAACGGTTCGACGACGGACGCACGGTCACGGCGGTGAATGAAGGCGACCTCGTGCGTGTGCGCCTCCGAGTGACGGCACCCGCGGACCGCGAGTTCGTCGCAGTCGAGGACATGCTCCCGGCTGGGCTGGAATCCGTTGACCTGACGCTTCGGACATCGTCCACACTTGGACCGTTTTCGTCCGCCACGAGCGACGCGATAGCGACGCGCAGGAATGCCGAGGCCGGCGCGACACCGGACGATGAGCTGTATGGATCGTGGTACGGCGGATGGTGGTCGCCGTGGGCGCATCCCGAGCGCCACGATGACCGCACCGTGTTCTTCGCCCGGAAACTCTGGCGCGGGAGTTTCACCGTGAGCTACATCGCCCGCGCGACGACCGCCGGACGGTTCGTGCGCCCGCAGGCCCACGCCGAGGAGGTGTACAATCCGGCGGTGAACGGGCGGAGCGAGGGTGGGTGGTTCGACGTGCTGCCCGCGGAAGCAGGCCGGAAACCGTAGCCGGCACCGATCCGCCGCGGCGATCCCTCCGGCTTCAGCGCGCCGCGCGCGCGCGAAATGCTGCGAGCTCGGCGTCGGACATCGCATACGTCTCCGCATCGGCCGGGAATCGACGCGCGCGCACGTCTGCGGCATACGCGGTAATTGCGCGAACAGCATCCTCGTGCTGCGCGGCGTACGGGCGCACGAACTTCGCCACGTGACCCGTGCCGAGTCCCAGCAGATCGTGGTAGACCAGCACCTGCCCGTCGACCCCGGCGCCGGCGCCGATGCCGATGACCGGAATGCGAACGTGCCGCGCGACTTCGTCGGCGACGGGAGCGGGGACGGCCTCGACCACGAGCGCCGACGCGCCCGCCGCTTCGAGGGCACGCGCGTCGCTCACGATTGCTGCGGCTTCGTCGGCCGAACGACCGCGCACCTTGAGGTCCTCTGCATTCACGGCGCCCTGCGGGAGCAGGCCGACATGGCCGACGACGGCTATCCCGCATGCAACGATCGCCCGAACGCGCGCCGCGATCTCCGCGGCGCCCTCCACCTTGACGAGATCGCATCCCACGTCGGCGAATCGCCGCGCGGTCGCGACCGCCAGGTCGTCGCTCGCTTCGTATGTCGAGAAGGGCAAATCGCCAACGAGGAGCGCCGTGCGTACGCCGCGGCGCGCCGCGCGTGTGAGCATGAGCAGCTCGTCGACTGAAATCTCGCGCGTCGAGCGGTACCCGAGCACGTTCGTCGCCGCGGAGTCGCCGACGAGCACCATGTCGACGCCGCCCGCGTCCGCGGCCTGCGCCGACGGGTAGTCGTACGCCGTGAGCATGACGAGCGGCGGCGCATTCTTGGAGCGCGTCCTCAGTGCTGTCACGCGCGCAAGGCCTGATGCATTCACCGTCATGCGGCACCGACGATGGCGTTGTCGATCAGGCGCACGCCGCCCACGCGCGCGGCAATCACGATCAGCGCCCGCGTCCCGACCGTGTTCACCGGCGCGAGTGTTTCCGGGTCGACCACCGCGACGTATTCAACGTCGTTCGCCGCGATTCCGCGCGCCGCAAGTGCGTCGCGCGCGCCACTCAGGAGATCGGCCGCCGATCGCTTTCCCGCCTTGAGCCGGCCTTCGGCGGCGCGCAGGGCCTCGTTCAGTCCCGCCGCGCGCGCACGCGCTTCGGGCGACAGTCGAACGTTGCGGCTCGACATCGCCAGCCCGTCACGCTCGCGGACCGTCGGGCAGACTTCGATGCGCACGCGCATGTCCAGGTCGCGCACCATGCGCTGTATCACGACCGACTGTTGCACGTCCTTCTGGCCAAAGTACGCCACGTCCGGCTGCACGATATTGAAGAGCTTCGTCACGACTGTCGCGACACCACCGAAGTGCGCCGCGCCGCGCGCGAGCCCTTCGAGCGGCTCGGTCACGCCGCTCACCTCTACATGGGTGGCGAACCCCGGCGGGTATATCTCTTCGACCGGCGGAATAAAGAGCAGGTGCACTCCCTCCGCGCCCGCGAGACGTTCGTCACGCGCATCGTCGCGCGGATACGCGGCCAGGTCCGCCGCTTCGTTGAACTGCGCCGGGTTCACGAACAGCGACACCACGACCACACCGCATTCCGCGCGTGCCCTCCGCATGAGCGAAAGATGACCTTCGTGGAACGCCCCCATCGTCGGAACGAGGCCGACGGTCCGGCCCGCGCGCCGCTCGGCGTCGAGCGCGAGGCGAAGCTCCGCGATGCATCGCGCGACGCGCATTGCGTCAGCTCCCACGCGTGGATGCAGCGAGCGCCTCGGTCGCGCTCGCGAGCGCGTCCCACATCGGCAACAGGTCCGGCGCCGCGCCCGCGACGGCGGCACGCTGTCTGGACTCGGTGAGATGATCGCCGCGCGCGATCGGACCCGAGAGCGCCGCGGCCGCGCCCAGGCTCGCCCAGTTTTCGGCGGCCGCGCGGACGAGCGGCGCGAGCCCCGCCCGGTCGACGCCGCACGCGGCGCCCAGCCGTTCCGCCGCGCCTTCGAGTGTGACGAGAAAATTGGAGGCCATCGATGCCGCGGCGTGATAGAGCGCGCGGTGCTCGGGCGTCACATGGATCGGCCGCATGCCGAGTGTTTGCGCCAGCGCCCGAGCGGCGGAGAGCGCGCGCGGCGAACTCCCGTCGATCGCGCACGCCGCGCCGGTGAATCGCGCGCCCGCCAGCGTGACCGTCATGAGCGGGTGCGCAACGAACCGCTCGTGCGGTGCCAGCAGGGTGAGCGATGCCGATGCGCTGCAGTGCCCCACGAGCGGTCCCGCCGGGACCGCCGCGCTCGCGGCCGCAAGCTCCGGCTCCGGCACACAGAGCAGGACGAGGTCCGCTGGCCCGACAGGCTTCCCGCGGCCGAGCGGGCCACGAACGGCCGCACCGGTTTCGGCGAGTGCGGCGGCAAGCGCGCGGCCCAGGCGGCCGCGGCCGACGATGGCGATGGAAGACATGGGATCGATACCCTTCAGTCCGGTATTGTTTAGAACTATAAGAAAGAGCCTGGCGCGCGCTCTTTTCGCCACCCCTGTCGATTTCCCGGGTTCCCATTCGACTACTCGTCGAAGGCACACACCGACACCCATACCATACGAGGGTTCTCCAATGAAGTATCTCTGCCTGATCTACGCGAGCGAAGCCGGCGTGGCGACGATGACCAAGGACGAGGCCGGCAAGATGATGGCCGAATACGGCGCGTTCACCGAGGCCATCAAGAAGAGCGGCCATTACGTCGGCGGCAACGCGCTCCAGCCGACGTCCACCGCGACCACCGTCCGCAGCCGCGGCGGAAAGGTCTCGACCACAGACGGCCCCTACGCCGAGACGAAGGAACAGCTCGCCGGCTACTACATGGTCGACGCGAAAGACCTCAACGACGCGGTGCAGGTCGCCGCGCGGATCCCGGCAGCGCGCACCGGCGGGATCGAAGTGCGCCCGATCCGGGAGATGTAAGGCGACACGTCGCCGGCAATCTTGAACGCACCATCGTTGCCTCCCGATGACGCCGCACGCGTGCGCGAGATCGTCGATCGCACCTACCGCGACGATTCGCGCCGCGTGCTGGCCACGCTCATCCGACTCTTCGGCGATTTCGACATCGCCGAAGAGGCACTGCAGGACGCGTTCGTTGCCGCCATCGAGCGCTGGCCGGTCGAAGGCGTGCCGGCCAATCCGCGCACCTGGCTGGTCAGCGCCGGCCGCTTCAAGGCGATCGACCAGCTCCGCCGCCGCGCCGCGTTCGACGATCGCATTCCGGAGATCGAGCGCCAGCTCGCCGAGTCGTCCCGCGAGGAACCCGTGATTTCGGAGTCCGGCGACATCACGGACGACCGGCTGCGCCTCGTGTTCACCTGCTGCCACCCCGCGCTCTCCGCGGACGCACAGGTCGCGCTCACGCTGCACACGATCGGCGGGCTCACCACGGAGGAGATCGCCCACGCCTTTCTCGTTCCCGCGCCCACGCTCGCGCAGCGCATCGTGCGAGCGAAGGGAAAGATTCGCGACGCGCGCATTCCATATGAAATCCCCGGGCCGGCCGATCTCCCGGACCGGCTCGACGCCGTGCTGGCGACACTCTACCTGATCTTCAACGAAGGATATTCGGCCACCTTCGGCGATTCCGTGACGCGCGCAGATCTCTGCGCGGAGGCCATCCGGCTCGCACGTCTCGTGGTGGAACTGCTCCCGGAACCCGAGGCGATCGGGCTCCTCGCCATGATGCTGCTGCACGACTCACGCCGCGCTGCGCGCACCAATGCATCGGGCGAGCTGATAGTCCTCGACGAGCAGGACCGTTCGCGCTGGAACCACGAGCAGATCCGCGAGGGACAGGAGTTTACCGAGCGCGCGCTCCGGTCGCGGCGCGTCGGGCCGTATGCGATCCAGGCCGCGATCGCGGCGGTGCATGCAGAGGCCACGCGCGCCGACGAAACCGACTGGGGCGAGATCGTCGCGTTCTACGATCTGCTGCTGAGCATGAACCCATCGCCCGTGATCGAGCTCAACCGCGCTGCGGCGATCGCCATGAAAGACGGGCCGGCGCGCGGACTCGATCTCATCAACGCGCTGCTCGCCCGCGGCGAACTCGCGAACTATCATCTCGCGCACTCGGCGCGCGCCGATCTGCTGCGGCGCCTTGGACGTACGGACGACGCGCTGGCCGCCTACGCCGCTGCGCTCCCGCTCACGACGCAGGA
>JBIOHR010000089.1:0-13276 GCA_044449085.1 Gemmatimonadales bacterium
CGCGCGGCGAGGTGCGGCGTGAAGAAGCGCTCGAAGTTGCTGCGGACCAGCGCCTCGCGGCGGATCCGCTCGCCGAACTGCGAGTTCTCGATGGCGACCGCCGCGATCCCGGCGAACGCGATGAGAAAATCGAGGTCGGCCTCGCCAAAGCGGTGCGTGCTCTGGAAGTTGTCCACGTAGAGCACGCCGAGGACCTTGTTCTCGGAGCCGATCAGGGGCGCGCAGAGCGCGGACCGCACGCGCTGCATCAAGATCGACTGCCCCGTGAACCGCTGGTCCTCGCCGGCGTTATCCGAGAGCACGGCGACTTTGTCGTCGACCGCCATGCGCGCGATCGACTGCGGCACGGCCTGCGGTGCGTCAGCGCCGCGCTTGTCTCTCGAGATTTTCGTCGTGAGCTGGCCGCGATCGTCGAGCAGGAGAATCGCACAGCGGTCCGCCTCGAGAATCTGGAACGCGAAGTCTGCGACTTTTCGCAGCAGCGCGTCGACATCCGTCGCGCGCGTGAGCCCCTTCGACACCTCGAGCAGGATCTGCAGCTTCTGCCGGTCCTTTTCCGCGGGATCGGCGTCGCCCGCCATCACGGCCTTGATGCTGCCGCTGTGGCGGCCAAGCGCGGCGACGGCGTCGCCGGTGATCGGGACCTGCCGCACGATCGTCGCGCCCGCCTTCGTGGGTGCACCCTCAGACTTTCGCCCGGCCTCTTCCGGCTTCGGGCTTCCGGCTTCCGGCGCCGCCCCCGCAATCTCTTCGAGCCGGAAGGCGATTTTTCCGAACGTCAAAGTGTCACCGGGCACGACGAAGTAGCTGTCCACCTTCACCCCGTTCACGTACGTGCCGTTGCTCGAGCCGACATCCTTCACCTGCACGCCGTTGTGCACGACGGTCATCTCGGCGTGGCGGCGCGACACGGTGGCGTCGACGACCGCGCAATCGGAGTTGACCGCGCGCCCGACCACCATCATCGCGCCGGGTCGCAGTTCGAAGCTGTACTCGTTCTCGATCCCGGCGAGCTGGAAGGCCATGGGCCTAAATATGCGCCCCGGTGTCCGCGCGTCCAATCGCGTGCGTCGCGCGTACCGTCCCGGCGGCGTGCGCGGCGCGCACGCGTCCAATGGCCGTCAGCATGGCGCGCGCCTTGTTCTCGGTCTCGTCCCACACGCGCTCGGGGACCGAATCGGCGACGATCCCCGCGCCGCACTGCACGCTCGCCTCGCCGCCCGCGATGACGCACGTGCGAATGGTGATCGCGAGATCCATGCGCCGGTCGCCGTACGCGATGTAGCCGACGGCGCCGGAATACGGCCCGCGCCGCTCCGGTTCGAGCTCGTCGATGATCTCCATCGCGCGCACCTTGGGCGCGCCGGTCATCGTGCCCGCCGGAAAGGTCGCGCGGAACACGTCGAGCGTCGAGCGGCCCGGCGCGAGGTGTCCCTCCACCTGGCTCACGATGTGCATCACGTGCGAGAAGCGCTCGATCACCATCAGCTCCGTCACGCGCACGGTGCCGTACTCGGATACGCGGCCGACGTCGTTGCGTCCGAGGTCCACGAGCATGACGTGCTCGGCGCGCTCCTTCTCGTCGGCGAGGAGCTCTTCCGCCGCCGCGGCATCCTCCTCCGGCGTGCGCCCGCGCGTGCGCGTTCCCGCGATCGGTCGCACGATCACGCTGTCGTTCGCGACGCGCACGTGCAGTTCCGGTGAACTCCCGACCAGTTCGACGCCGTCCAGCACGAGGTGGTACATGTACGGCGACGGATTCAGCGCGCGGATCGCCCGATAGAGCGCGGTGCCGTCGAAATCGTGCGGCAGCACGATCCGGCGCGCGAGCAGCGCCTGAAAGCAGTCGCCGCTGACGATGTATTCCTTGATGCGCGCGACGTCGGCGAGAAACTTCCCGCGCTCGTACGTCGAGCGCCCCACGGCGGGTGCTGCGTCGCGGTCCAGCTCGAGCGGCGGAAGCGCCGGTCCGCCGCGCAACGTCGCGATGACCGCATCGATCTCGGCGTGTGCGCGCGTCGTGAACTCGCGCACACCAGCCTCGCTCGTGCCGCGGGGCACGCGCATCGCGGAGACGACCCGGGCTTGCGCGCGCAGGTTGTCGATGATCACGACGACGCCGGTGAACACGAACAGCGCGTCCGGCGCCTTCACACCCGGCGGCGGCGCCTGGGGGAGTTTTTCGATGTAGCGCACGGCGTCATAGGAGAAATAGCCCACCGCGCCTCCCCAGAACGCGCCGAGTTCCGGCGCCGGAACCGGTTCGAACGCGGTGATGATCGCGCGCAGGTCCGCGTACGGGTCGTCCGGGCGGCGGTCGCCGTGCCAGCCGAGCTCTGCGGTCCACTCCTGGACCACTCCATCAGCAAGCCTCCACGCCCCCCGCGGCTCGGCGCCGAGAAAGGTGTAGCGCGCCCACGTGTCGCCGCCCGCTGGAGCGCTCTCGAGCAGAAACGCAAAGTCCGCAGTCCGCAGCGCCGTGGAACCGCGCAGCTTCGCAAATGCCGACACGGGTGTGTCGGTATCGAGCAGAATTTCCTTCCAGACCGGTACGAGCGTCCCCGTTGCCCGCTCCCGACCTTCCGATGATCTTCCGTTCATGCGTCCTCAGTTTGCGGCGGCGGCCAGGTCGTTCGTGGTGGCGGGCTGTTGCTGCATGGCCGGTATTCCGGTCGCGGCGCGGGCACAGCAGTGGAACGACGCGCGCACGATGGGCCTGGTGGACATCGCGATCGCGCGCCGCGCCGCCCAGCTGGCCGACACCGGGCTCGCCAACTTCCACGCCACCGCCCACGGATCGCTGACCTTCCTCGCCCAGCTGGGCGAAGGGTTTCCCGACCCGCCGAAAGTGGTGCGAACGGACGAGCTCGCCGTGGAAGTCTATTGGCGCGCGCCGAACCAGAGCAAGCAGCGCATCGTGGGGCGCCGCGACACCCTGCTCGCGCCCACGGACATCGAGTACCACCGCGACCACCTCGCGATCGTCCAGAACAACTTCCCGTCGATCATACGCCTCGGCGAGGGAGACGAGGTGCGCGACGTGCCGCACCCCCTCTCCGCGGCCGGCCGGACGCTGTACGACTACGAGATCACGGATTCGCTGACGATCCGCACGGCGGAGCGGACCTTCGACGTGATGATGGTCAGCGTGCGGCCGAAGGACGTGACGCAGCCGCGGGCGGTCGGCGCGGTGTATCTCGACCGCGCGAACGGCAGCGTGGTGCGCATGACGTTCAGCTTCACCCGGGCCGCGCTCAGGGACCAGCAGCTGGAGGACGTCTCGATCATCCTCGAGAACGGCCTCGTGGACGGCAGGTTCTGGCTCCCCCGCCGCCAGGAGATCGAGATCCGCCGGACGGGGAGCTGGATGGACTTTCCCGCGCGCGGCATCATTCGCGGGCGCTGGGAGATCTGCTGCGTGCAGGTGAACACCGATCTCGGCCCGGCCTTCTTCCAGGGGCCCGAGATCGTCTCGCTGCCGCCAGAGCAACTCGCGCAATACCCGTTCAAGGGCTCCGTGCTGGACGCCATTCCTGGCGACGTGAAGCTCGCCGAGAACGACGACGTGCGCGCCGTTCAGGACGCGGCGCGTGCGCTCGTCCGCGCGGACGCGCTCGCACGCGTGGAACGCACCACGCTGAGCGTGCCGAGTGTCAGCGACATCGTGCGCATGAACCGCGACGAAGGGATCGCGGTCGGCGGCGGCGTGACGCGGGCGCTCGGCGCCGGCTTCTCCGCCGGCGCGCGCGTCCGGTTCGGCACCGGTGATCACACGTTCAAGGAGTCGCTCACTGCGGCATGGCGGCGCGCGAGCGGCGCGGGCGTTGTCGTCACCGCCCGCGATGACTTCAGCGCGGCGGGCGACGTGCAGGAAACGAGCGGGATCCGCAACACCGTCGCCGCGCAGGAGTTCGGCACGGACATGACGGACTATTACCGTTCGCGCGGGTTCACGCTCGGGCTGGACGCTGGGGAACTTTTCGGCGCGCGGTGGGAGCTCGCCCTGGACAGAAACCAGCAGGCACCGCTGGCCGTGCACGCCACGCCCGTCACGGGTGCGTTTCAGCCCGCCTTCGCGGCGGACTCCGTGACCGAGTGGCGCGCGACGCTCACCGCGCACCGCGCGCGGGGAGACGCCGCGCTGGGGTCGACGCTGGAGGTTGGTGGTGCGCTGTCCGTTTCGCGAAGTCACTTTGACGCGGCAGGACGCAACGGCGAGGTCGCGTGGACCGGCCGGGCCGTCGTGGAAGCGGAGGTCGAGCGAGCGGTCGGTGCCGACAGGCTGGTGCTGGCGACGCACGCCGCCGCCGTGCTGGGGCCGAACGCGCCGGCGCAGGCGCTGGCGTACTTCGGCGGGCCGGTGACCGCTGCCGGGTACGGGTATCACCAGTTCGCCGGTGGCGGCGGCGTGAGCCAGCGGGTGGAATGGCAGCATCCGCTCTTGTCGCTCCCGGTGCCGCTCGGGAGGTTCAGTGCCCTGCGCATACCGGTCGCGATTGCGCCGTTCGTGCAAGGCGTGTGGGTCGATGCGGGCCGGACGGGGCCGCAGGGAGCGGCCGGGTGGCATGAAGCGGGCGGGGTCGGGGTTCTCACGATGTGGAACACGCTGCGGTTCGACGTCGCGCGCGGCGTGCGCGACGGCCGGTGGACGTTCGCCGTCGACTTCACCCGCGATCTGTGGCGCATTCTGTGACACCCGTTGCGTCGGTGGCGTCCCCTCGGAAGAGGGTTAGTATTAACGGGTTCCGACAGGGTTACTCCGCTTTACCACGCGCTGAGGAGTGAATGGGGACTTCGGCACGACCGGCTCGTGACGAGTGGGTGCTGACGACACTTGAGGGGCTCCTGACCCCCGAGCAGTTCGTGCAGCTCAAAGCGGCGCGTGAGGACAGCTACTGGGAGGCCGCCACCCGTCGCGGATGGACGACGGACGACACGATCCTGGCCGCGCTGGCGAAGCGCTTCCGGATGAAAGTCGCGAACCTCTCCCTCGTCTCACAGCAGGCCAAGGAGCTCGTCCCCGAGCAGCTCGTGCGCAAGTATCGCGTGCTGCCGCTCCAGATTTCGGACTCGATCCTCGACATCGCGACCGCCGACCCGCACGACCTCGACTGCGAGCGCACGCTGGCATTCGCGCTCGGCCGGACGGTGCGCATGGCGCTCGCGTCGCCGACGAAGATCCTCGAGCGGCTCGACGAAGTGTACCGTCCCGAGAACGTCATCGAGAAGATCCTCGAGGGCGTCACCGGGAACTACGACATCGAGTCGATCTCCGAGTCGGTCGACGAGGCCGATCTCGATCTCGGCGCGAATCGGGGCACCGAGCGACCGGTCATCCAGCTGGTGGACCGCATCGTCGCCGAGGGAATTCAGTCGCGGGCATCGGATATCCACCTGGAGCCGGAAGAGGCCGGTGTCGCGGTGCGGTACCGCATTGACGGTGTGCTGCGGCAGGTCATGGTGCTGCCGAAGGCCGCCGGCATTCCGCTGGTGTCGCGCGTGAAGATCATGGCGCAGCTGGACATCGCCGACCGCCTGCGCCCGCAGGACGGGCGCGCGCGCGTGGCCGTGAGCGGGAACCGCGTGGACCTGCGCGTCTCGACGCTGCCGGCATCGCAGGGCGAGAAAGTCGTGATCCGTATTCTCGACCAGCGCGCGACAGTCCTGTCGCTCGACGGCCTCGGGATGAACCCGGACGAGCTGGAGCGCATCCACACGCTGCTGCAGGCGCGCGAGGGGATCATCCTCGTCACGGGACCGACGGGTTCGGGCAAGACGACGACGCTGTACTCGATGCTGCGGCAGATCCAGGCGCGCGGCGTGAACATCGTCACGGTCGAAGACCCGGTCGAGTACAGGCTGCAGGGCATCGTTCAAGTGCAGGTGAACGAGAAGGCGGGGCTCACATTCCCGGCCGCGCTGCGCTCGATCCTGCGCCAGGACCCGGACGTCATCCTCGTCGGCGAAGTGCGCGACAAGGAGACGGCGATGATCGCCGTGCAGGCCTCGCTCACCGGTCACATGGTGCTCACGACGCTGCACACGATCGACGCGGCGAGCTCCGTGACGCGGCTCATGGACATCGGCATCGAGAGCTACAAGATCGCCGCGGCCATCAAGGGCGTCGTCGCACAGCGGCTGCTGCGTCGCCTGTGCCCGCACTGCCGCGAGCTCGTGGTCGAGCCGACGCCCGAGAAGCTGAAGAAGTGGTTCCCGGACGGATCGACGATCTACCGGCCGGTGGGCTGCTCGGAGTGCGCGAACACGGGGTTTCGCGGGCGGCTCGCGGTGATGGAAGTGCTGATTTCAAGTCCCGAGATCGAGCGCAGGATTGCGGCGAACGAGTCGTCGGAGCGCATTTCGGACGGCGCGCGCGAGGCGGGCATGCGCGGACTGTGGGAGTCGGGCGCGCAGCATGTCCGGAACGGCATCACGAGCGTCGAGGAACTGCTGCGCGTGCTGGAGGCGCCGCTGGAGCAGTCGCAGCAGGCGCCCGCACCGCGGGCGGTGCCGACGCCCCGCGCGAGCACCCCGGTCGAGCCGCCGCCCGTGAATGGGAGTGCTCCGGCGCCGCCGCCGCCGAGCGCGACGATCGATGCCGATATCCTTCCGCCGCCCGTGAAGGGACGGGTGCAGACACTGCACTCCAAGGCGCCCTCGGTCTTTACCGGCGCGTCGTTTCAGCTCGTCGACGAAGACAACGCCAATGCCAACGGCCACTCGCGAAAGGTCCTGCTCGTGGAGGACGAGGACGCGCTCCGCCGCGTTCTCAAGGACCTGCTCGAGCGCGAGGGGTTCACGGTCTTCGAGGCGGCCGACGGCGTGAAGGCGCTCGACGAGATCGACCGCGCCGCACCGGACATCGTCGTGCTCGACCTCAACCTCCCGCGGCTCGACGGCTACGGCGTGCTCAGCCACCTGCGCGCGCGCCCGGCGACAGTGGACCTGCCCGTGATCGTGCTCACCGCGAAGGGCGACGAGGACAGCGAGGTGCGCGTGTTCGAATACGGCGCGAGCGACTACCTCACGAAACCGTTCCGGCCGCGCGCACTCTCTGCGCGCCTGCACTCGCTGCTCACGCGCGCCAAGGAGTGACCCGGCTCCGCGCGGGCGTCGTCGACGTTTGCGTACTTCGTCGCTCCGGCAAGGCATGGAAGGTGCTGCTGCTGCGCCGTGCCGCGTCCACCCGGACCGCCGGCAGCTGGGAAATCGTGCACGGACGGATCGAGCGCGGTGAGAAGCCGGCGGCCGCGGCGCGACGCGAACTGCTCGAGGAAACAGGATTTGCGGCGGAGACGCTGTACAGCGTTGCCGTGAACCCGTTCTACCTGCTCAAGTCCGACACCGTGCAGCTGGCGATTGTCTTCGCGGCGGAAGTGCGGCGATCGCGCGTCACACTGGGCGAGGAACATGACAACGCGAAGTGGGTGTCGGTTGCTGTGGCCGCGAGAGCGCTTACATGGCCGCGCGACGTCGAAGCAGTGCGCGCCGCCGTGCGCCTCCTGGCGAATCGCCGTGTGATTGAATCGACACTCCGCGCCTAGCGTTCGAGCTCGGGGTTCACGCTATGACCCTTCCGAGCCGTGTGCTGTGAGCCGGAGCCCTGAGCCGGGAGCGTTCACTTTTCTTCACGTTCATGCGAGGTGTGCAGGCGATCCGGAGTATCATGCGGCGCCGTGGGCTTCACGCGCACAGACTTCGCCGGGATCCCCACGTTCACATGGTGCGGCCGCACATCCTTCGTCGCGACTGCCATCGCGCCCACCATCGCGTCGAATCCGACTTTCACTCCCGCGAACACGGTGGCGTGATACGTGATCCGCACGCCGTCTTCGAGCACGGTCGTCGCGTTCGTCACGTCCTTCTGGTCCACGATACTGTGGGTGTGGCTGTAGATATTCGCGTAGTCGCTGATCGAAACCCTGTTCCCGATCCTGATTCCGCCGCGGTCGTCGAGCAGGACGTGGCGATGCACGACCACGTCATCGCCGCACTCGATGTTGTAGCCGTACGAGAACTCGACGTGCTGGAACGCCTTGAAACGCTCGCCGACTCTCCTGAAGATGTGCGGCGCGAGGATCCGCCTGAAGCGGACGCCGACCTCGACATTCTGCCCCCCCGCGGGGAGCCGGTCGAACGAGTACCAGAGCCAGAGCAGGGGCTTCACGCGCTGGAACTTCTCGTCGTCGCAGTCGGCGTAGTACTCGGGCTCGAGCGTGATGTGCCGCGGATCGAGGGCGGAGAGCGCGAGCCTGGTGCCGAGCGGCAGCTTCGCGTCCACCACGGCGGTCTCGTAGTTGGCCGCGTACGCAGGATATGCGAGTTCGCACAGGATCTCCCGGCAGAATCGCGGGCGGTCGAGCGCCGGGTCGGACACCGCCGCGTTGATGCGCTCCAGCCAGTCGTCGTGCAGGGCCGGAAGCGGACGGAGGGAGTGGCGAAGCGGTCTGTGCACCATTGGAGTCGGCCAGAGTTGGAGGGCGTACGCTAGAACGGCTTCGCGGCGGCCGCGCGCGACCAGACGGCCGATCGCTCGCGTTCGACCAGCGGGAGTGTCGCGTCGCCCCAGACGGTGGTCTGCTGCCCGAGCGAGGCGACGGTGAGCGGCTGGTCCAGGTCGATCTGCGGGTCGAAGGCGTAGACGGCGCTCTGCTGGCCGCGCTGGGCCACCCGTCCGCCGCCGAAGCCGGGCGTGAGCGGCAGCGCGTCGAGCGGGCGGTAATCCTGGCCGGCGCTGCGCACGACGAAGTCGAACGCGTCGAAGCGCGCCTCGCCCTGCTGAATATTGAAGAAGGTCACGTACCAGGCCTGCACCGAGGACACGCCGTTCCGTGACGCGAGCGCGGCCAGCGCCGCGTTCTTGCTTTCGCGCAGCGCGTGGAGTGATCGATACGAGTCGGGCGCGAGCGTGCGGATCACGCTCTCCTCGAGCGGGATCGCGCTGACGGTCAGGCCGAGCGTCTGCATGCGGATCGCGACCTGGTCTTGCCTGAGCGTGCCGAAGCCGGCCGGGATCAGGCCGTCGCGGGCGGCGCGTGCCGCCGTGTCGCCGCGCGCGCGCGCGGGAGGCCGTCCTGGTGCGCCCTGGCCACGCGTGAGCCGGGGAGACGCCAGCGAGCACGCCGCCAGCGCCAGCGCCGCTGCGCGCCGCCACGGCGTCACACCGCCCTCCAGTCGGGCTGCTCGAGCAGCGACACGAGCGCCTCCGCGAGCTCGTCCCGTCCTTCTCCGGTCACCGCACTGAACGGGATCATCTGGTCATCGCCCAGCTCGAGCTCCACCGCGAGTTCGTGCAGCCGTTCCTTCACCTGTGGCTTCGTGAGCTTGTCGATCTTCGTCACGGCAACAATCGCCGGCACGCCGATCTCGGCGAGCATGTCAAAGAGCTGTTTGTCATCGCCAGTCGGCGCGTGGCGCACATCGAGCAGCTGCACGATCCCGCGCAGCGCCGGCGACGACCGGAGATATCCCTCGATGAGCGGCCGCCACTCGGCCCGGCGCGCCTTCGAAATCTTCGCGTACCCGTACCCCGGCAGGTCCACCAGGACGAATACTTTGTTGACGAGAAAAAAGTTCAACTCGCGCGTGCGGCCCGGCGTGTTGCTCACGCGTGCGAACGCTTTGCGCCGCACGAGGCGGTTGAGCAGCGAAGACTTGCCGACATTCGACCGGCCGGCGAAGGCGATCTCGGGAAGCGCAGCCTCGGGCCGCCAGCCATCCGCCGTGGCCATCCCGCCCAGAAACTCGAGATCGCGGATGACGAGCGGGTCTTTCGGGGGGGCGGCTTTGCCGGGCTCGTTCATGGTTAAAACATAACGGCGGACCAGTCGGGTCCGCCGTTGAGGGTAGGCTCGAAGGCGGCTACGCCTCTTTCTTTTGCCGCTTGCCCGAGAGTTCGAGGAGCGGGGGAGTCTTGTTCGTCACCGTGGATTCTGTGACCCTCACCTCGATCACATCATCCCGCCCCGGCAGGTCGAACATCGTGTCGAGCAGCATCTCCTCGAGGATCGCCCTCAGCCCGCGCGCACCCGTCCCGCGCTCGATCGCCTTCTTGGAGATCGCCTTGAGCGCCAATTCCTCGAACGTGATCCGCACGTCCTCGAGCTCGAACAGCTTGGCGTACTGCTTGGTCAGGGCGTTTTTCGGTTCCTTGAGAATCCGCACCAGCGCGTCCTCGTCGAGCGACTCGAGCGGGACCGTTACCCGGGAGCCGACCCACGAGTTCGGGTATCAGCCCGTAGCGGAGCAGGTCGTCCGGCTCGACGTCGCCAAAGACGTTCGTCGCGGCCTTGGTGCCGTCCGGCTTGATCTCGTCGGCCGGATTGAATCCGATCTGCCGGCGCCCAAGCCGTGCTTCGATGATTTTCTCGAGACCGTCAAATGCGCCGCCGCAGATGAACAGGATGTCCTTTGTGTTGATCTGGATGTATTCCTGCTGCGGGTGCTTGCGGCCGCCCTGCGGCGGAACGCTGGCCACCGTCCCTTCCAGAATCTTCAGCAGCGCCTGCTGAACGCCTTCGCCGCTCACGTCGCGCGTGATGCTGGGGTTCTCGGACTTCCGGGCGATCTTGTCGATCTCGTCGATGTAGACGATCCCGCGCTCGCACTCGGCCACGTTGAAATCGCCGGCCTGGAGCAGGCGCACGAGAATGTTCTCAACGTCCTCGCCGACATACCCCGCTTCCGTGAGCGTCGTCGCGTCGGCGATGGTGAACGGCACGTCGAGCATCCGCGCGAGGGTTTGCGCAAGCAGCGTCTTGCCGACGCCGGTCGGGCCCAGCAGCAGGATGTTCGACTTGTCGAGCTCGACGTCGTTCTCGCGGCGCGATGCGCTCGAGTTGATGCGCTTGTAGTGGTTGTAGACGGCCACCGCGAGAGCCTTCTTCGCGTTTTCCTGCCCGATCACGTACTGATCGAGGACGTCCTTGATTTCTTGTGGAGCGGGCACCTGAGTGACCGCCTCCGCGACCTCGCGCTCCTCATCCTCCGCCAGGATCTCATTGCACAGGGCGATGCACTCGTTGCAGATGTAGACCGAGGGGCCCGAAATGAATTTCCGGACCGAATCCTTGGACTTTCCGCAGAACGAGCAGCGCAGGTGCCGATCGTGCGACATGGAGGTCATGGATCGCGGACGAACCTCAGGGACGGGACGTGTAAAGGAGCGAAAATGCGACTGCGTCGGCGCGGGGCACGCATCCATGTTCGACGCCTGACCACCGGCCTAGTAACAATTAATACGATGCGAGCGCGCAATTGGATCGCCCCCTCAAGAAAAAAGGCGGCATGGAAAGTATCGGCCAGCGGCGGGCTGTTGTGAAGCCCGTCGCAAGCCGAGTTCCCGCAAGCATTTACGTCCCTACTTGCTCGACGCCAGCGCCGCCTTGACGGGCTCGGCGATCGGCTGTGTGATCACGCTGTCGATGATCCCGTACTTTACCGCCTCTTCGGCGGACATGAAAAAATCGCGCTCCATGTCGCGCTCGATCTGTTCGAGCGGGCGTCCCGTGTGCTTGGCGTACAGCCCGTTCATCTGCGCGCGGAGATAGAGGATCTCCTTGGCCTGGATCTCGATGTCGGCCGCGGTTCCCTGCGCGCCGCCCGAGGGTTGGTGGATCATGATCCGTGAGTGCGGCAGCGCCGAGCGCCGTCCGGGGCGCCCCGCGGCGAGCAGGAACGATCCCATGGACGCAGCCATCCCCATGCAGATCGTGTTCACCGGAGAGCGCAGGAACTGCATCGTGTCGTAGATCGCCATGCCGCTCGAGACGTTCCCGCCGGGCGAGTTCAGGTACAGGTAGATGTCCCGGCCCGGGTTGTCCGCGTCGAGGAAGAGCATCTGCGCGATGATCATGTTCGCCACGTCGTCGTTGATCGACGTGCCGAGGAAAATGATGCGGTCCATCAGGAGCCGCGAATAGACGTCATAGCTGCGCTCGCCCCGGCTGGAGCGCTCGATGACGTAGGGATTCGGAATGATGGTCATGTTCGGTCTCTTCTTGGTGTTTTGTTTGTGGTTGTCCTATTCAACGGTGTTCTGGGCAAGAAGGAACTCGAACACGCGGTCGTCGGTGATGCCGCGTTCAATTTCGCGAAGCCGTCCGGCTTTTTGGAGCGCCGAGTAGACCTGTCCGGCGTCGGCGCCGCGCTTGGCCGCCATCTCGGCGACCTTCGCGTCCACGTCCTTTTCCTGGGCGACGAGCTTCTCGCGCTGCGCGATGGTCTCCACGATCAGGTCGCGGCGGACCTGCCGCTCGGCCATCGAGTGGAACTCCGTCGTGAACTTCTCCTGCTCCTCGGGCGGAATGCGGTACGCCTCGGCGTAGTGCTTCACCAGTTCGCGCACCCACGTCGGCGGGACGTCGAACGCGTTCGCGCCGATTATTTCGTCGATCAGCGATGTGCGCACGGCTGCGTCGGATTCGCGAACGGCCTGCGACTCGAGGTCTTCGCGCACCGCCTTGGTGAGCGCGTCGAGCGAATCGAAGTCGCCGAGTTCGCGGGCGAGCGCGTCATCGAGCGCGGGGAGCGCTTTCCGCTTCACGTCGCTGAGCGCGACGCGCACCTGCTTGGTCTTGCCGGCCTGGTCGGCGTCGGGGAAGTCGTCGGGCCACTTCACCGGGCGCTCGATGTTCGCGCCGGGTGTCAGTTCCATGATGACCTCTTCGACGGCCGCGATTGCCTGGCCGGAGCCGAGGACGATCCGGTATTCCTTCGATTCGGGAACGACACCGGTTTCATCGGCGACAGCGAGCTGCACCGTGACCATGTCGCCCTCGCGCGGCTTCTCTTCCACCGGGGTCCACGTCGCGCGCTGGTCGCGGAGCTCGGCGATCTGGCCGTTGACCATCTGCTCGCTGACGACGCTGGCGTTTCGCTTGACCTTGAAGCCCGAGAGGCGCGGAAGCTCGATGACGGGCTTCACCTCGCAATGCAGCTCGAACGTGAGCGGCTTGCCCTCTTCGTACTTCACATCGTGGGCGTGCGGCTGCGTGACGGGCTCGAGTTTTTCGGACTCGAGCACGGTCTGGTAGGCCTCGCGCATGAGCGATTCGAGGGCTTCTTGCTCGATCTCGCTCTGGAACTTCTTCTTGACGACGGCGGTGGGCGCCTTGCCGGGGCGGAAGCCCGGGAGGCGGACCTGCCCCGCGACGCGGCGGGTGGCGCGTTCCTTGGCGTCGGCTACGCGGGACGCGGCGACGCTGATTCCGAGGCGGCGTTCGACGCCCTCGGATTTTCTTGACGTGACTTCGATATCCATGGCCATAAAGATAAC
>JBIOHR010000090.1:0-12971 GCA_044449085.1 Gemmatimonadales bacterium
CGCGCCTCCCCCTCACCAACCACCCCGCCCTCCGGCAATGCGGGTATTGTCACCGCAAATGTGCTCCCTCTCCCCAGCCGTGAACTGACGTTGATCGATCCGCCGTGCGCCTGCGCAATCCACTGGGAGATCGCCAGGCCGAGACCCACGCCGCCCCGCTCGCCACCGCGCGACCGGGCCCGGTCGACGCGCCAGAACCGGTCGAAAACGAACGGCAGATCGGCCCCCGCGATGCCGAGTCCGGTGTCTTTCACCGTGAACACCGCCACGCCCTCGCTGGCCTCGAGGCGGAGTTCGACCTTGCCTCCTCTCGAGCTGTACTTGATGGCGTTGGTCACCAGGTTGAGAAAAAGCTGGCGGAGCCGCACGCGGTCACCCAGGATGGTCACCGGCTGCACCACCGGCACCGACACGTGGAGACCCGCGTATTCGCCGAGTATGCTCGCGGTCTCGGCGACTTCGCGTACGAGCGCCTCCATGTCCACCGGCTCGCGGTGGAGGTCGAAGCGCCCCTCGTCGGCACGAGCGAGGGTCAGCAGCGACTCGACCAGGTCGGCCATCCGCGCCGACTCCTGCAGCGCTTCTTCGAGCGCGACCAGCTGCTCGGTGCTTCCCTGTCCCGTCGTCATCGCGCGTTCGATGTCCGCGCGCAGCACCGTCAGCGGAGTCTTCAGCTCGTGGCTCGCGTCCGCGGTGAACCGGCGGAGCGCCGCGAAACTCGTCTCGAGGCGGCCGATCATCGCGTTCAGTGTGCTGCCGAGCCTGCCGATTTCATCGCCGAGATCTTCCACCGGAATCCGGCGGTGCAGCGAGCGGCCGTCGCTGATGGCCTCGACGTCGTTCACCATCTGCTCGATCGGCCGGAGCAGACGGCCGGCGAGCGTCCAGGCCGTCGCCGCCGAGATCAGCAGGATCATCGGCCCGATGACCAGGGCGAGGAACAGCACCTGCGAGCCCGCGACGTCGAGTGGCTGTGTGGAGACGCCGGCGATCACGCGCCTGAGCGCCGACGACGGTTCGAACCGCGCGACGAGCAGGACCTGTGTCGGCTGATCGTCAAGCGTCACGACCGAATCGCCCCTGGCCCTCAGGCTGAACGCCGCCCCGGTGAGCGTCTGAATGTCGCGATCGCTCAGCGCCCGCACCTGCGGCGACTGATACACGACGTTCGCGGAGTCCTCTCCGATGATCAGGTAACCCGGAAGCGCGTCGAGCAACGGCTTGTAGCGAGTGGTGAGGTCGCGCCCCGCGGGCCTCACCGTGTCGGCGGGCGCCGACAGATCCACGCCGTACGAGGCGCGGAGCAGGCGAACCGCGAGGTCGGCGACGAGGGTTGCGCGGTCCCGCAGGTCCTGTTGGGCCACCGCGCGGCGTTCCGCCCACACGACGGCCGAGAACGCGAACATCGTCCCGGCGAACGCGAGCGCGTAGCTCGAGGTGATGCGCGTGCGGATCGATGCCATGCAGCCGCTCCCGCTACTCCTTGATCACGTAACCCACGCCACGCACGGTCGTGATCAGCTTCTTGCCCTTTCCCGAGTCGATTTTCTTGCGCAGATGATTGATCACCACGTCCACGATGTTGGTGCCCGGATCGAAGTGGTAGCCCCACGCGTACTCGGTGATCAGCGTGCGGCTCATCACGCGTCCCTTGTGGCGGCACAGATACTCCAGCACGAGGAACTCCTTCGGCGTCAACTCGACGACTTCACTGCCCCGCAGCACCTCGCGCGCGTCCAGATCGACCTCCAGGTCCGCGACTTTCAGTACCGGCGTCGCGAGCACGCGGGGGCGGCGCGCGAGCGCCTCGACGCGCGCGAGCAGTTCCTCGAACGCGAAGGGTTTGGTGACGTAGTCGTCGGCACCGGCGCGCAGGGTCTCGACTTTCGCGTCGATCGCGTCCTGCGCCGTGAGGACCAGCACCGGCCGCTCGAACCCGCGGGCGCGCAGGTTGCGCAAAACCTCGAGACCGGAGCGCCCGGGGAGGCGCATGTCGAGCACGACGAGATCGTAGGGCTGGCTCCGGGCGAGCGCCTCGCCTTCCTCGCCGTCGGCGACGAGATCAACGCTCCAGCGCTGCTCTTCGAGGCCGCGCTTCACGAACTGGCCGACCGTCGGGTCGTCCTCGATCACGAGGACTTTCACGGCGTCTCGACGCCGGCCGGTCGTTCGAACCCGAACTCACGAATCTTGCGATACAGCGTCTTTGCGGAGATTCCCAGAAGGCCCGCCGCCCTTCCCTGATGCCAGTTCGTGCGCTGCAGGACGGCGGCGATGTGCCGGCGCTCCACTTCCTGGAGCGAAAGCGGCGCGTCGTCCGTCCGAACCGCTGCCGGAAGCGGGAGGTCGTGCGCGTGGATGATTCCGCCTCCCGCGAGCAGCACCGCGCGCTCCAGCACGTTGCGCAGCTCGCGCAAGTTCCCGGGCCAGGAGTATCCCTGGAGCGCCTCGAGCGCCTCCGAGGCGAGCGACGGCCCGCGCATCCCGCCGAACTCGCGCACGAACGCCTGCGCGAGAATCGCGATGTCCACCGAACGGTCGCGCAGCGGCGGGAGCGAGATGCTCACCTGCCCCAGCGCATCGAACAGGTCCGCGCGAAACGAGCCGGCGCGCACCGCCGCGGGGAGTTCGACTCCCGACGTCGCGATGAAGCGCGCCTCCGTCTCGATGCGGTGTCGCGCACCCTCGCGCCGGAACGTGCCGAGCGCGAGCGCCTCCGCCAGCGCGCCCTGCGCGGCAGGGTCGAGGAGGTGCACGTCGTCGAGGACCAGGGTTCCACCGGCGGCCGACTCGATGAGGCCCACCGCGGCCGTCACGTCGCCCGACGGGTCGTCATCGGCCGGCCGTTCCACACCGAACAGGTCCACCGCCGCATGTCCCACGGGCATCGCTGCGCACACGGCATCCACGAGCGGCCCCGCCGCGCGCGACGAGTGCGCGTGGATGTACCGCGCGAGCTCGCTCTTGCCCGTCCCCGGTTCGCCGGTGATGAGCACGGGCGACATCCCCGTCGCCGCATGCCGCGCGAGCGCGAGCACCGCCTGCATCGGCGCATACACGGACGTGAAATCGCGCGCGGCATCCACGCGGGACAGCCGCGTGCTCATCCGCAGGTTGTCGTTCGTCAGGCGGCGCTTCTCCCACGCGCGCCGCACCAGCACGTCGATCTCCGCGAGGCGGTACGGCTTCGATACGTAGTCGTACGCGCCGAGCTTCATTGCGGCAATCGCCGTGTCGATCGTGCCATTCCCGGTGATGATGATGCATTCCGGCGGCGACGGGTTCTCGCGCACCTGCCGGAGCACTTCGAGGCCGTCGAGCTTCGGCATCACGATGTCGAGCAGCGCCACGTCGAACGGCTGCGAGTGGAGCGCGTCGAGTGCGTCGCGGCCGTCGAGGGTCACCGTGACCCTGTGCCCGCGCCCCGAGAGGTAGCTCTGGAGCAGTTCCCCGAGGTTGGCCTCGTCTTCGGCAATCAGGACGCGAATCGGCTGGTCGCGGTTCACGGGCGCTCCACGGTCGGGAGCAGCACGCGGAAGGTGCTGCCCTGGCCGAGCGCGCTGTCCACCTCGATGCGCCCCCCATGCTCCTGGATGATGCCGTAGCAGATCGAGAGGCCAAGCCCCGTCCCGCGGCCCGGCGCCTTGGTCGTATAGAACGGCTCGAAAATTTTTGACAGCTCGGATCGCGCGATGCCATGGCCCTGGTCGATGACTTCGGCCACCGCCCCCTCGGAGTTCGCCGCCCCGCGCCGGGTGCGGATCGTGATCTGGCCGCGCTCGCCGACCGCGTCCATCGCGTTGAGCAGGAGCGCCATGATCACCTGCACGAGCTGTTCGCCGTTCGCTTGCGGCACGCGCGCCAGTTCCGGGTCGAGCTCGGTGACGACCGTGAGGCGCTTGAAGCGCACGTGATGCTTCAGCAGCAGCAGCGTGCGCTCGATGACTTCGTTCAGGCTGACGCGCTCCTTCAGCGCCTGCTTGGGCCGGCTGAAATCGAGCAGGCCGTCGACGATCGCCTTGCAGCGCGAGACCTCGTTGTCGATGATCTGCAGGTATTCGTTCGCGTCGGCCGGGATCGCGCTGCCGGCATTCTTCACGTCCTCGAGCTTGAAGCCGAGGCTCTCGGCGCAGGCCGCGATCGTCGCGAGCGGATTGTTGATCTCGTGCATCACGCCCGCCGCGAGCTGGCCGATGGCCGCCAGCTTCTCCGCCTGCGCGAAGCGCTGCTGTGCCTCCTTCCAGTCGGTGACGTCCTCGCCAATCGTGATGACGTGCGTGACCGCGGAATCGCCCAGGCGCATCGGAATTTTCGTGATGCGATAGGTGCGCAGCTCGCCGGTGGCGAGCGACTCCATCTGGTATTCCTGGATCCGCCCGGTCGTGAAGACGTCGTCGAACTCGCGCCGGAGCATCTCCGGCGGCTGCCGGTGCAGGATCTCGAAGATCGTGCGGCCGATCGCCTCCTCGCGGGACACGCCCTGCATGCCGGTCTCGCGCTTCCGGTTCCACGCCTGAATCCGGTACTCGCGGTCGATGACGTACAGGCCCAGCGGCAGCGAATCGATGATCTTCTCCGTGAAGATCCGCTCGCGGTTGATCTCCGCGGTGCGCGCTTCGACCTCCACTTCGAGCTGGCGGTTACGTTCAGCGTGCGCGAGCTCCGGGCCGAGCAGGTTTGCGACCGCCGTCACGAGGAGCGTTTCCTCCGCGTCCAGGTCGCGCGTCACGCGCACCGCGAGCGCACCAGCCTGCCCGCCGCCCGATCCGATGCCCGCGACGAGCACTGCGTCGTGCACGAGGTCCGGGTGGGCGAGGCGCGCCGCGACCTGCTGCGCGGTGATGACCGAATCCCCTGCGCCCCACGCCCTCACGAGACCGTCCCGCGTGTGCAGCCAGATCGCGCACTCCTGCACCGCGAGCGTGAGGCGCAGCGACTCGAGCGAGCGCGCGATGCTCTCTTCGAGGAGCTGGCTCGACGCGAGCTCCGCTATGATCGCGGCCAGTGCCGACAGGCCCCGGGACGGCGGGGAGGGCGGCAAGCCGGCGGGCGTCGAGGCGAGGGAGGAACTCACAGTCCGTGAAGCTACCCACCGCCCGTCGGGCGGACAAGATGACCGAACCGGCCGGCGCCCTAGCCCCTTCGTCAGGCCGGGAGCTTGGCGATCTCGCTCAGGATTTCCGCGTTCTCGCGACGCTCGAGGTTGAGCTTCTCGACGTGCGACCACCGGACGATCCCCTGCTTGTCGATGAGGAAATACGCGCGGTTCGCAAAGAATTTCTCGTCGTTGAGCACGCCGTACGCCCGCGCGACGTCGCGCCGGAAGTCGCTCGCGAGTTCGGGACCGATGCTGAGTTTCTCCTTGAAGACCTTGAGACTCGGCACCGCGTCCACACTGATCGGGATCACCACGACCCCCTTCGCTTCGAACGCCGCGTAGTCGTCGGTGAAGCTGCAGAGCTCGGTCGTACAGGTGCTCGTGAACGCGAGCGGAAAGAAGGCGAGGAGGACGTTTTTGCTGCCCCGGTGGCTCGACAAGGTGACCGGCTGTCCGGTCGTCGTGACGAGGGTGAAATCGGGGGCGGTGTCGCCGGGAGCGGGAACGCGTGCGGGCATGGTCTTTTTCCGGGTCGGGTGACGGGATGCTGCGCTGCGGACTGCGGAGTGCTATGGAGCCGGATCGGGCCGGGTCCATTTGCGCACCGCGACGAAAACTACGCCGAGGCCGACGAGCACGAGCAACACCGGCATCGCGTAGACGAGGATGTTCAATCCGTGCGGAGTTGGCTCGAGGAGTATCCACTCACCGTACTTCGAAACGAAGTACGCCTTCACCTGCTCAGGCGACTTCCCGGCGCGCAGCTGCTCCTTCACGACGGCGCGCATTTGCTGCGATAGCTCAGAAGGTGAATCCTGAATCGACAGGCCCTGGCATACGGGACACCGGAGCTGCGATGCCACCTGCGCGGTGCGCGCCTCCAGTACCGAGTCGGCCGGCGCGGGCTGCTGGACGGCCGCGAGCACCGCGAACGCAACAGCGGCGAACCCGCGCATCACTTTTCCGCGACCGCCATGAGTGAATCCACGAAGTGGCGGATGATGCGCTCGTTCACGGGCCCGGTCGCCTTGTACGCGATCCGGCCGTTCGCATCGAGAAAATACGTCTCGGGGACGCCGTACAGCCCGTAGTTGATGGCGGTGAGTGCGCCGGGATCGGTGACCGAGGGATAGCTCTGGCCGCCCATCTGTGCGATCCACTTGGTGCCGTTGTCCGGCTCGTCGTTGTACAGCACGCCGAGGAAGTGAACCGGCTTGCCGGCATACGACCGTGCCGTCTCCGACAGAATCTGGTGTTCATCGCGGCACGAGAGGCACCACGACGCCCAGAAATTGAGCACGACCACTTGGCCCCTGAGGTCGGCGAGGCGGACGGTGTCACCCGGCGCGCGGTTGAGCGGCGGCTGGCCGGGCGCGAACACCGTCAGCGCAAACGGCGACGCATCGTGGCCGGGAAGCGGCGACGGAATCTCCTTGGGATCCTTCGTCAGGCCGTAGGCGAACACGAGAATCACCGGGACGACGCAGACCGCCGCGACACCAGCCCTCTTCCAGTTCATGCTTCGCGGCGCCTCCCCGTGAATATGCCCACCGGAAAGATCGCGATGAGCGCGCCGAACACCACCACCCCGCCGCCGAACCAGATCCACGGCACCAGCGGCTCGTAGATCACGCGGATCGTCGCGTTCGATCCGTCCTGACGGAACGCCTGGAGGTTCACGTAGAGGTCGCCGAGCACACCGCTGCGCACCGCGGGTGTCGGCACGGGCGACTGCGAAGCCGGATAGAAGTTCATGCGCGGCTCCATCGTGCCGCCCACGGACGTCCCGTTCATCACCTCGAGCGTCGCGCCGACCACGGACCGCTGCGGCTCCTCGCGCCCCCACATCTCTTTCAGGCGCAGCGTCTGTCCCGCGAGCGAGATCGTCTCGCCCGGCTTGATCGTCGCCTCGTGCTCGGAGCGAAAGGTCGACGAGGCGGCGACACCGAGCGCCACCAGGATGATCCCGAGGTGCGCAGTGTACCCGCCGTACCGGTGGCGGTTTCCGCCGATGAGACGGAACAGCGCCGTGCCCCATCCTTCGCCATGCGCGGCGTGCCGTGCCCGCATGCCGATCCAGTATTCGCGCAGGTTTGCGAACGCCGCGTAGCCGGCGAAGGTGAACGCGAGCAGCGCATACGGACTCCGCGCGCCGGCGACGAGCGCGATGACGAGCAGCAGCGCCGCGCCCGCGGCCGGCGGGATGAGTTTCGATTTCAGTTCCGCCTTCGACGCGGCCTTCCACGGCAGCGCCGGCCCGACCCCCATCAGGAACAGGAGCGTCACGACGATCGGCAGCGACATCCGGTTGAAGAACGGCTCGCCCACGCTGACCTTCGCGCCGTTGATCGCCTCTTCCACGAGCGGAAAGAGTGTCCCCGTGAGCACCGTGAACATGAACGCGGTCAGGAACAGGTTGTTCAGCAGGAACACGGTCTCGCGCGACGCAACCGAATCGAAGCGCCCCGTGCTGCGGAGGCGTTCCGAGTTCCCCGCCACGAGCACGAGCGAGACAACCATCACGACCGCGATGAACGCGAGGAAATAGTAGCCGATCGTCCCCGTCGTGAACGAGTGCACCGACGATACGATGCCCGACCGCGTGAGGAATGTGCCGAGGATAGTAAGCAGGAACGTCCCGACGATCAGGTTCAGATTCCAGAGCCGCAGCATCGCGCGGCGCTCCTGCACCATCACCGAGTGGAGGAATGCCGTCGCCGTGAGCCATGGAATGAACGACGCATTCTCGACGGGATCCCACGCCCAGTATCCGCCCCAGCCCAGCACATCGTACGACCACCACATCCCCGCGATGATCGCCGCGGAGAGGAGCGCCCAGGCCGAGAGCGTCCAGCGCCGCGTGATCTTGGTCCAGTCGTCGCCTTCGACTTCGCCGGAGAGCATCGCGCCAACGGCAAACGAAAACGGCACCGACATCCCCACGTAGCCCAGATACAGCAGCGGCGGATGCACCGCCATCAGGATGTGATTCTGCAGGAGCGGATTGGGGCCCGGGCCGTCCGGCGGCACGGGGAACACCGATCCAAACGGGTTCGCGGGCCCGATGAGCAGGATCGCAAAAAAGAACGAGATGAACAGGAGCGTAGCCGCCGCGTATGGCACCAGGTTCCCGGGCCGCCGGCTGTTGATCCATACCACTGCGGCCGCGTACATCGAGAGCACCCACGCCCAGAACAGGATGGATCCCTCGAGAGCGCCCCACAGCGAGATCACCGTATAGAAGAGCGGCGTCTCGCGGCTTCCCACCTGCGCCACGTACGAAATCGAGAAGTCGTGCGTGACCAGCCCGTACACCATCGCGAGCGCGGCGACACTGATGAGCAGGAAGTTCGTGTACACGGCGGCGTACGCAAACGGAATCCACTCGCGCCGCCCCTTCCGCACTGCAACCGGCACCGCGACGATCCCGAACAGCACCACGACGATGGAAACGAGGATCGCGTCGCGCGCCAGCAGTCCCGTCACGAGCCCGACCCCTTGATGAGCGTCTTGTACATCTCCTGCGGCTTCTCACCGGGCTTGGGCGGCCGGTATTCGTTCGAGTGCTTGATCATCAGCCCGGTGGAGTTGAACACATGGTCCCGCCCGAAACGGCCCTCGACCACCACGCCTTGGCCGTCGCGGAACATCTGCGGTGGCGCACCCGAACTCTGCACGGGGATCTCGCTCTTGCCGTCGGTGACGTCGAAGGTGAGCCGGAGCGTCTTCTCGTCCCACTTCACGCTGCCCGGCTTCACCTGTCCGCCGAGCCGCACCGGCACGTCGTAGCCCGCGGTGCCCTTCGCGAGCAGTTCCTGCGGGGTGAGGAAAAACACGACGTTCTTGTCGAGCCCGCCGTAGAGGAGCCAGCCGAACACGCCGACCGCCACGACAACCGCCGCGATCGCCACCGGCCGCTTTTTCTTCCGGGGCTCCCCTCCGCTGTGGTCGCTCATCGGGAGATCCCCTCGGATTCCGCGGCAACACCGATCGCCTGGTCGTACTGCGCGCGCGCCCGCCGGACGGCGCGGTGGACGAAAAACCAATACCCGGCGACCGCGACCCACGCGGCGCCGTACGCCGCCGTGATGAATGTCCAGTTGCTCGCTGGCGTCATGGTCAGGCCCCCCGCAGTGCCGCGGCTTCGGCGGCATGATCGGCGGCGCGCACGAGGCACAGCGACTCGTAACGGCGCCGGACGAAATAGATCATCAGAAAGAGAAACGCGAACGCGTTGACGCGCAGCGCGAGCACGTAGGTCGCGTCCACCGTATCCGGGCTCGACTGCATCTGGTGGAGGGTGCGCCACCAGCGCACCGACATATACACGATGCCCACGTTGATCGCGCCGAGAATCCCGACCGCCGCGCTCCATTGCGCGCGACGCTCCGGATCGTCGACGAACCCGCGCAACGACAGATATCCCACAAAAATCAGGAAAAGCACGAGCGTCGAAGTCAGGCGGGCGTCCCATGCCCACCACACGCCGAACGTCGGCTTCGCGAAGATCATCCCGATGACCAGCGTGAGGCCGTTGAGCACCGTGCCGACCTCCGCGGCCGCGGCGGCCGCGAGATCGTCACGCTCATCGTGTTTCCAGAGATAGCGGAGGCTGTAGAACATCACGATCGTGAACGTGACCGACATGACCCACGCGGCCGGCACATGGACATAGATGATTTTTTCGAGGTCTCCCATATCGCGGTCCGCCGGCGATCCGGTCAGGCCGAGCACCTGGCCCGCAATCAGGAAGAGGATCGTGAACGCCCCGAACCACGGCCACTTGCCCGGCCGCGGAGGTTCCCACGAAGTGGATGTCGACGACATATATGAACTCAGGCCTCGATCACATGTTCGAAGGCAAGATGTGTGGCAACAAGAAAGATGACGTCATACGCGACCAGAAGCTTGATCCACGCGTCGGCCTCGTGCATCAGGTCCCCGCCGAGCAGCGCCTTCGTCGCCTGCATGGACGCCAGCAGCGCCGGCACGAGCATCGGAAACAGCAGCAGCGGCAGCAGGACTTCACGCGCCCGGCTCCGGCTCGACATCGAGGCATAGAACGTTCCGAGCGTGCAGATCCCCACGGCGCCGAGGGCGAGCACGCCGACGAGCGCCGGCCACGCCGCTGGGATCGCCACCTGGAACAGCACGATTCCCACCGGCACGACGATCGCGAGCATCAGGCCAACGAACGCGAGGTTCGCGAGCAGCTTGCCCGAAAAGATCGTCCAGCGGGCACCCGGGTACAGCAGCAGCGCGTCGAGCGCGCCGCTCTCGAGCTCGACCTGGTATGACCGGTTGAAGGCAAGCACGGCGGAAAAGAGCGCGGCCAGCCAGAGCGCCCCCGCCGCGGCGTCGCGAATGGCCTGCGTGTCGGGGCCCATCGCAAATCCGAACAGCATCAATATCGTGACGCCGAGCGCCACAACGCCGTTGAATCCCGCCTTCGAGCGGCGTTCCGCGGTGAGGTCCTTCCACGCGATCGCGCGCACCCGCCGCCAGTCGTTGCGCCACGCCATCAGGCGCGCCCCTCGCGAAGGGTCACGGTGCGATCCAGGACGCCGGCCGCCGGCGCGAGTTCGTGCAGGACCACCACGGCGGCGCCGCCGGCGTGGACGGCCTGTGCGATGATGTCACTCATCATCGCGATCCCGTCGGCGTCGAGATTGCTGTACGGCTCGTCGAGCAGGAGCAGGCGCGGCTTGGCGAGCAGCATGCGGGCCACCGCGAGGCGCCGCTCCATGCCCGCCGAAAAGCCGCGCACGCGCTCGTCGGCGGCGTGCGAAAGCCCGACGCGGGCGAGGACGTCCGCGATGTCGCCGGCGCGAACGGCCGCACCGGCATCCAGCTCGCCGCTGCCGAGCATCGCGGCGGCAAAGCGGAGGTTCTCGCGCGCGGTGAGGTCGTCGTAGAGTCCGGGTGTGTGCGCGAGAAAGCCAAGCGTGCCGCGCACGCGGTCGGCGCCGCGCACGACGTCGTGCCCGTACACGCTCGCGGATCCCGCGCTCGGGCGCAGCAGCGTGCCGAAGATGCGCAGCAGCGTGCTCTTGCCGCTGCCGTTCGCGCCGAGAAGGCCGACGGCCTCACCCGCCTGCACCTGCATCGAGACGCCGCGCAGCACCCAGCGCGTGCCGAACCGCCTGGCCACGCCGGTGGCGTCGATCGCAAGTTCGGACGTGGGTTCCGCCATGCCGGGAGAGAAGTGAAATGGAGCGTGTGGGGATCGAACCCACGACCTCTGCCTTGCAAAGGCAGCGCTCTCCCAGCTGAGCTAACGCCCCGTATTACAAACTGCGATGAAAGATGGAAGATCGAAGTTGTTCCGTTCACCTTCGATCTTTCATCTTCGATCGTCGTTCAATCTACTCGTGCGCCGGCAGCGGCTCCATCGTCCGCGGATCCACCGGCACCTGCACCTCGTCGCGGTACGGCGACGTCAGCAGGAACACGCGGAACTTCGGGAATGCGTCCATGAACGACGTATAGCAGAACCCCCACGCGCCGAGGAACCCGGCGGTGATGGCGACTTCCCAGAGGCCGAAGTGCGACGCATCCGTCACGCCGTACACCGACGGATAGACCTCCACATAGCGGGCAATCCAGAGGCCGACGATGCCGCACGCGGCGAAGAACATCATCACCGGCGTATACGTCTTGGCCTTCACGCTCAGCAGGCCGAAAAACGGAAACGCGAACGTGAGCCACGCCGTGCCGAGCGTCCAGTTCTTCCAGACGTGCGTCAGCCGCAGCGTGAAGAAGTGCGTCTCTTCCGGCACGTTGCCGTACCAGATGACGAGGTACTGCGCAAACGTCAGATAGCCCCAGAACGCCGTGAACGCAAAGCAGAGCTTGCCGATGTCGTGGTAGTGCGTCTCGGTGATCAGGTCGCCTGCGTTGAGATGGTTCTTGAACACGCGGACGAGCACCGCGAGCATCATCAGCGCGGCGATCCAGCCGCCCATGAACACCTGCCAGCCGTACATGGTGCTGGCGAAATGCGGGTCGAGCGACATCGATTGATCCCATGCAAGCACGACCCAGCCGAACGCGAACAGCAGCGTCATGAAGATCGCCATGAAGCCCTGGCGATAGTGCGTGCTGTGCAGCTCGCGCCGCTCCTCACCGAAGCCCGCCCGCATCCTGGCGCGAAGTCCGGCCGCCCACCGAGCGCCGCCCTCGGGCGAGACGCCGACATCGAGGCGCACCGACGTCCACACGTACCAGATCTGCAGCAGGGCGAGGACCGTGAAAATTCCGAGCGTGCGGATCGCGAAAAAACCGTGCCCCAGATAGACCTGCTTTTCGTGCGGCAGCGCGGGAAGTTGCTTCCACCACGGATACACGTTGGACTTCCCGACAAACACCATCAGGAAGAGCCCCGCGACCAGGAGCGGGAGGAACGCCGCGAATCCCTCGGAAATCCGGATGACACCGCGCGACCAGCGCGCCGTCGTGATGCGCTGCACGGCCACGAACGTGACCGCGGCGCAGCAGACGGTTGCCCAGAACAGCCAGTTCACCTGAAACGCATGCCATGCGCGGTCGTTGCCCGTGAACGCGCCGACGAGGAAGACAATGCCGCCCAGGACCGCCAGCGCGAGCGATACCTGGCGGTATACCGGTGGAAGCTGCTTTGCGCCGGCGCTGACCACGCGCTCGCGCGGTACGGCGGCGGGTTCCTGCGCGCTCATGGCTTGATCTCCGTCGGTTTCGCTTCAGGGGCAGCGGCGTGAGGCGCTGTCGGCGTGATGACTGAATGGAAGTACTTGGCGGGGACCGTGGGGCCGAGCCGCGTGTAACCGGGGAGTGTGCTCCCCGTCTCGCCCGGGGGGCCCACCGGGCCGACGACCACGGGTTATTTCCCCTGCAG
>JBIOHR010000091.1:0-12950 GCA_044449085.1 Gemmatimonadales bacterium
GCGCATCGCATTCTTCTCGTCGCACGGAACGAGGCGCACGTTCTCGCGGCCGAACCCGGCCATGAGCGCCGCCTTGTCCACCGAGCTGTGCGCATGGGCTGACGCGTACACGACCAGCGGCCGGTCTTCGCCCTGCAGGCCACGGCGACCAAGGGCAAAGTGCGACGCCCGTTCGCGCGCGCAGATGAGCGCGACGATTGCATTGGTGGAGGCGGTATCGTGGATCACGCCGCTCCACGCGCCGGAGAGGCCGAGCATCTGGCGCAGCCAGTCGCAGACGACCTCTTCGAGCTCGGTGACTGCGGGGCCCGCCTGCCAGGAGAGTCCGATCACGCCCAGCCCGGTGCTGAGGAAGTCACCGAGCACGCTCGACAGCACGCCGACCGAGGGGAAGTATCCAAAAAAGGAAGGATGCTGCCAGTGGGTGATTCCCGGCACGATCACGCGATCGAGGTCGCGGATGATGTCAGCGAACGGTTCCGGGCCGGCGGGTGGTGCGGCGGGGAGTGCGCGGCGGACGTCGCCGGGCGCACTGGGCGACATCACGGGAAACGCGGCGACGTCGCGGCGATAGTCCGCGATCCAGTCGACGATGGCGTGGCCCTGTTTGCGAAACTCTTCCGGCGTCACATGGACCTCATGGCTGCTGTCACACAAGACGTCATAGCTGGTGGCAACCCTATCTTAACTGCGGGACGACTGCGGCGGCGTTATGTTCTTGGCCATGCGCTTGATCTCGGTCATGACCCCTTGTTTCAACGAAGAGGGGAACGCTCGCGAGATGTACGACGCCGTGAAGGCAATTTTCGCGAAGCTGCCGCAGTACCGTTATGAGCACATCTTCATCGACAACGGCTCGAAGGACCGGACCGCGATCATTCTGCGCGAACTGGCGGCGCAGGACAAGAATGTCAAGGTGATCCTGAACACGCGGAATTTCGGCCACGTCCGATCCGGATATTACGCGCTGCTGCAGGCGCGCGGCGACGCCGTCATCGCGCTGGCCTGCGACTTCCAGGATCCGCCCGAACTGATCCCGGAGTTCCTCCAGCGGTGGGAGGCGGGCTCGAAGGTCGTCCTCGGGGTGAAGGAGTCCGCCGACGAGAGCGGACTGTTCTACGCCATACGCGACCGCTACTACCGGATGCTCGCGCGCATCGCGGACATCGAGCTCGTGCGGCAGAGCACCGGGTTCGGCTGCTACGATCAGGCGGTGATCGAGGCGCTGCGAAAGATCGACGATCCGTATCCGTATTTTCGCGGGCTGATCGCCGAGATCGGCTACGAGCCGGCGCTGGTCCCATTTCGCCAGCCGGCGCGCAAGCGTGGCATCTCGTCGCAGAACTTCTACACGCTGTACGACCTCGCCTTCCTCGGCATCGTGAACCACTCGAAAGTGCCCCTGCGCATGGCGACGATGACCGGCTTTGCGCTCGCGATCGTGAGCCTGCTCGTGGCACTCGGCTACCTCGCGGCGAAGCTGCTCTTCTGGAACCAGTTCTCGCTCGGGATCGCGCCGATCCTGATCGGGTTCTTTTTCCTCACCTCGGTGCAGCTGTTCTTCATCGGGATCGTCGGCGAGTACATCGGGTCGATCTATACGCAGGTGCGGCACCACCCGCACGTGTTCGAGAAGGACCGGATCAACTTTTGATCCCGGCGCTGCGCCGTCGCCTCCGGACACTCTTAGCGGACGCCGGCGTTCGCGCCACGGTGGCCAGCCGCGCGATCGCGCTCGGCGGCGCGCCGATCACGCTTTTTCTTGCGGCGACGCGCCTCGCGCCGAACGACCAGGGTTGGTACTTCGTCGCGATCAACATCGTGGCGTTCGCGCAGCTGTGCGAGCTCGGGCTGGGGACGATCATCGTCCAATTCGCGAGCCATGAGTGGCCGCGGCTCCGCTGGGGCCGCAGTGGTGGTCTCGAGGGTGACCCGAGTGCGCGCGATTCGATCGCCGCGCTGCTCGCCACGGCCACGCGCTGGTTCGGCACCGCGGCGCTGGTGCTCTTCCTCGTGGCCGGCGTCGGCGGCGCGCTCGTGTTCGGCGGCAACCTCAGCGGGTCGCGCGCCGGCTTCGCGGTGCTCTGGTTCGGATTCGTGGCGGTGACCGCGCTCTACCTGCTCGTGATCCCATTCGTGTGCGTAGCAGAGGGATGCGGCGATCTCATCGCCGTGCAGCGCATGCGCGCGGCGCAGGCCGCGGGGATCCTCGTGGCGCTCTGGACGGGAATCCTCACGGCGGGCCCGCTCGCGGCGGCATGGCTCGCGGCCACAGCGCAGTTCCTGGTCGCGGCCATCTGGCTGTTCCGGCGGCATCGCGGCCTGCTGCGCGCGCCGCGGACGCTCCCTGCGCTCCTTCTCGAGGGCGTGAAGGGCGTCGCGAGCCGCTACCGCACGGAGCAGCTGCGCAGTGCGCGGCTGTGGATTGCGCTGTGGGTCACGCCGCAGCTGCTCGCGCCGGTGTTGCTCCGGATGCGCGGCGGCGACGAGGCCGGCAGGCTGGGCGTGACGCTCGCGGTGGCGACCGCGCCGCTGACGCTGGCGATCGCGTGGCTGCACGGGCGGTATCCGTCGTTTGGCGCGATGGTGGCGGGCGGCAGGACGCGCGAGTTCGACGCGCTCGCGCGCCGCGCGGCCGCGGAGGCAGCCGTCGTATTCGCGGCGGTGTGCGTGGCGGCGATGGGCGTCGTGCTGATCCTCCCGCATGTCCTCCCGGCGTTCGCGATGCGCTTTCTTCCTCCGCTCTCGCTGCTCGCGCTCATGGCGGGCAACTTCGGCGCGCTGCTGCTCCAGGCGATGGCGGGATGGCTGCGCGCGTTCCGCGATGAAGAGATCGCGACGCCGATCGTGTCGGGCGCGGCGGTCGTGGTGATTGCGAGCGCAATCGCGGGGACCGTGGGCGGCGCGAACACAATGGCTGCGGTGTTCGCAGGAGCCAGCCTGCTGATCGCCGTGCCGATTGCCGCGTTGCACTTCGTGCGCGTGAGACGTGCGCGTCTCGACGCCAGCGCCGGCTGACGAGCGTCATCGCCAGAGCTTCAGCGCTTCCTCGGCGATGACGCCCGGCATCTCCTCTGGAAAGAGGAGCTTCGCCCCATCCACCAGGCGCACCCCCCGCGAATGGCCAAGCGCGTGGTCGGGCCAGTCGGCGCTCGCGAGCGAGAACACCGTGTCTCCCGTGCCCCACAAACTTCGAATCGAATGCTCGTTTCCCGCCGACGACGCCACGGACAACTTCTGCCGGAAGCTCGCGCTCGGCGCCGCATGATGCGGCGCCCGAGTCACACGTCGTAGAGCAGGATCAGTTCGTTCGGGCAGTGGAGGTCGTCGCGTATCTGCGCCGCGATCTCGTGCTGGAAGACGCGTGAACTCACGAGCACCGCCTCGGCGTGCTGCCTGAGCTGCTCCGGCGCGATGATAGGCCGGCCGTGGAGCGTCTTCCCGTGATAGCGCGCGTTGGATTCGATGAACGCGACGATGTTCGCGTCGGCCAGCCGGCTGGTGGCCATGAGTCGCGTCGTGTGCGTACCGACGCCCCACACAAGGATCGGCCGCCCGCTGGTGGCAAGCGCGTCGAGCTTCGCCCGGAGCGAGCCGTCCTCGCGACCGCACTGTGCGATGTAGCGCATGAGGCCGCGTTCGGTATCGGCGTCGAACAGCTGCAATGGGCCGCGCGGCACCTCAGCGCTTTTCCGAAACACCGCGGATACGTTCGACATCACCGTGCGGTAGCTCTGCTCACGGTGGTTTTGCTCGAGGAACACGCGCGTGAACCCGCGACGCGCCATGAGGTGCTCCAGTGAAACCGGCGCGAAGAAGTTGATGTGCTCGGTGCTGAAATCCTGGTAGGGTGCGTTGGGCCAGTCCGCAAACGTCGTCGCGTCCGGCACCTCCACGTACAGCAGGCCGCCCGGATTCAGGATCGCGCGCAGGTGCACGAAGGCCTCATCGAGGTCGCACAGGTGCTCGAGCACGCCCACGAGGATCGCGACGTCGAACTTCTCGTTGCCGGCACCGAGCTCGGCGAGCGTTTGCGTGTGAACGCTGATCCCGTACAGCTTCTTCGCCGCGGCGGCACACGCCGGCGACGGATCGAGGCCCGTGACGTCCGGAAAGCCACGCTCGCGCAGGTTCGCGAGCAGCCGCCCGGTAGCACAGCCGATGTCGAGAATGCGCGCGTCGTGGCGGCTCACATGCGGCGCGATGATGTCGGCGATGATCGCAAGACGACGCTGGTCGTACTCCGACTCGGCACCTTCGCGCTGGTGGTATTCGTACTTCGACATGTCGCGGTAGTAGCGGTCGAAGGCGCGCTGGTCGGGAATGCCGTCGGCGTAGCCCGCGCCGCACGCGCGGCACACGGCCACATCGTATCCGGTCACTGGCGTCGCCAGCTCCACGGCCGCGAACTCTTGACGAAAGAGCACCTTGGGCTGCGTGCTCCCGCAAACCGGACATGCCCGCGGCGCGCTCATGGACGCTTTCCCATCAGGCGCGCGCGCGGAACCGCGTAACAAATGAGATCCCAACCCTCCTCGTTGTGCGGGCGGAGAAAGAACGCGTAGTCGTCACGCAGCTCGCGCAGCATCAGCGGAATGCTCCAGAGATGGTCCTGGCGGTGATAGACGCAAACGGCGAGTGCCGGTCCGTGCGCGACAATGGTCTTCCTCGCTCCGGTGAGCGCGTCGGGTTCGGCGCCTTCTATATCAAGCTTGATGTAGGTCGGCGCCGCTCCGCCGAGCGTCGTATCCAGCGGCTCCGCGGCGACGGCAATGGTTCCCGCGCCAGCCGCGACGGTCGTTGACGACGACGCATTTCCCATCGCATCGAGATGCAGTGTGCCCGGTGCACTCGCGAGCGCGAGCTGACGGCAGTCGATTTTCGCGCGCATTGCCGCCGGCAGCGCGGCGACCGTGGCGAGCAGCCTGGCGTAGTTCGCGGGATCCGGCTCGAGGGCCAGCACATGGTTGAAACGATCGCCGCGCACCGACGCCAGCGAACGAATCGAATCGCCGTCGTACGCGCCGCCGTCGACGATCCACTCGTCGTCGCGCCACGTGAAGATGTCATCGGGAAAGTACTGCGGGTACTTCACCGGGTGCGCGAGTCCGTCGAAGTCGGCGAGCAGCCGAAAGCGCACCTGCGAGAGATACTCCGCGCGTGATGCGTCGTCCTCCCATAAATCCGCCGCGCGGAGCACGTCGGACGCGGCGTCGGTCACCCCGTGCGGGAGATCCTGCGAATAATGCGGCAGCGTGCCGTCCGGATACTTCCAGAACAGCAGCGGAAAGGGGACCACCACATCGCACCCGAGCGCATTCAGCTGGCGCCGCGAGTGATCGAAGCGATGCGGACTGTTCGCGCCCCAGATCGTGACCACGAACGCCGCGCGCGCGCCATGTTCACGGGCGGCGTGCTCCGGCGAAAGCACCGGGATCCCGTCCACCATCGTTCCCTGCCTCGCCCTGCCGTTGTCGACGAACGCGAGCGGCTCCACGCCGTGCCTGCGCAGGCCGGCGAGCGCGCGGCGTCCGAGGCCGCCGGACCCCATCAGGATGATCGACGCGCTCCGTCCGCGCGCCGCCTGATCGAAGCGCTCGCGCTCCGAGGCCGCCACGGCGCGGCCTTCTCCATTCAAGACCGATTCCAGCTGTGCGCGCAGCGGTGCTACCACACGCTCTTCCCGCCGTCCACCACGATGTTCGCGCCGGTCATGAACGCCGACGCGTCGGAGCAGAGGTAGATGAGCGCGCCCTGGAACTCATGCGCCTGCGCCATGCGCGCCAGCGGAATGCGCGACGCCGCGCGTTCGAGAAAGTCGCGCGGCTGGCCGTTCTCCACACCGCCGAGTGTGAGCGTGTTCACGCGCACGCCGGCGCCCGCCCAGTAGGTGGAGAGGTAGAGGGTGAGGCCGTGCAGGCCGGCCTTCACCACCGTGTACGTCACGGGCTTCACGGGTTGCTGCTCCTCGGCCAGTCCTTCCCTCCGGTACAGGCGCTGGTCCGGTGCGAGCATGCCGTACTCCGACGAGATGTTCACGATCGCGCCGTGCTTCTGTGCGGCCAGTGCGCCGCCGATGATCTTCGCGCAAAGGAACGCACCGGTCAGTCCGACCGCGATGTCCGCATTCCACTGTTCGAGTGAAAATTTCTCGACGCGTGAGAAGTCGCGGCCGCCGCCTTCGACCTTCGGGTTGTTCGCGGCGTTGTTGACGAGGATATCCACGCGCCCCGTCTGC
Organism: Gemmatimonadales bacterium; assembly: GCA_044449085.1. Lineage (GTDB taxonomy): Bacteria > Gemmatimonadota > Gemmatimonadetes > Gemmatimonadales > Gemmatimonadaceae > Fen-1231. Next base: position 6,239 of record JBIOHR010000091.1, read on the forward strand.
TCGCGCACCTGCGCGCGCGCGCGCTCGATCGACTCGGCGCTGGTGACGTCACAGCGCACGGCGATCGCGCGCGAACCGAACGCAGACTCAATTTCTATCGCCCGCGCAGCCGCGGCGTCGAGGTCAACGTCCGCGAGCACTGGAATCCCGCCCGCGGCCGCGATCGCCTCCGCGTGCCGCACGCCAACCAGCCCTGCCCCGCCCGTGATGATGGCCACGCGGCCGGCAAGCGAAAAGTCCGCCCCGCGCGCGCGCCCCGCCCGTTCCGTCATGCGCCGATCCTCACGTGAGATCCACCGTGTGTTGGCTCTGCATTGATTCCTTCACGGCAAGCGCCACGCGCAGCGCGGTGATGCCGTCGTCGAGCGTCACCGCCGGCGGCTCGCGTCGCCCGACGCTCTCGAGGAAGCTTGCCGCCTCATCCACGAACATCCGGTTCCGCTGATACTCCGCGACGGACATCTCCGGCGCAAGCGGCGGGGAGAATGAGAGACGGGCGCCGAGCATGTCGAGTGTGGCTGAGCCCCGCTCGCCGGTGACCATGATCGTCCGCACCGGAGGGCGTGCCGCGAACGTCTGGCGCACCCGCACGGGAGCTCTCCCGCCCTCGAGGCGCGCATCCACCGTGTCCTCGACGTCGATTTCCAGTGCGCCAAGCATGCCGCCGGTTGCGGTCACGCGCCGCGGGGTGCCGAACAGCCAGCAGGCGAGATCGTAGTCGTGGATCTGTGTCAGCACGACACCGCCGCCGAGCTCGGCGCGCGCCGCGTACGACGTGCGATAATCCTCGTACGGATGCCAGTCGGGGAGATACTCAGCGTAGGTGATTTCGGCCGACACGAGCCGCCCGAGCGTGCCGCCTTCGATGGCCGCGCGGAGCGCGCGGACACACGGGTGGAAGCGCCACTGGCTTCCGACCATGACGACCAGCCCGCTCGCGACAGCTGTGGCGCGCAGACGCTCGACCCCGGCCATCGTGTTCGACACCGGCTTCTCGATGAAGAGGTGGCATCCGGCTTCGGCCGCACGCTGGGCAATATCCAGGTGGCGGCTGCTCGGCGTGCAGATGAACACGGCGTCGGGCTTCGCGCCGAGCGCAGCGTCGAGGTCGTCGAATGCGCGGACCCCGAGTTCCGCCTCGACATCGCGCGTCTCGTCCTTCGTGAGTGTGTCGGTCACGACGTGGCGCAACCGGCGGCTGCGATACGCCATGAGTTCGATGTCGCCGCCGCGGAGCGCACGGAGGTTGCGGGCGTGCCGCTGTCCAATGGCGCCGAGCCCCGCGATCAGGATCCGCACCGCCCTCCTACTCGGGAAGCGGTGGGATGATCATGTTCGCGAGAAACTCCTCGCGCGGAAGAAACGGCCAGAGATCCTCCAGCGGTTTGGAGACCATCGACCCATCCGGCTTTCGCATGGACGAGAGGCTCGGCGCGCGCGGCTCCTCGCGCGGCGTCATGACCTCGATCACGAGCGGGCCAGGCGCGTCAAGCAGCGCGCGCACGCGGGGCACGAGATCGCGGTCCGTGTCGATCACGGCATGCGGCAGCCCGTACGCCTCCGCCACCCCGCGCAGCGGCGGGAGCGTGACGCCGCTCGACGCGTCTGCGCCGGCGAGACGGCTGAAGTAGCGCGACTGGGATGTTCGGATCGATGCGTATCCGTCGTTGTTCAGCACGAACAGCTTGATCGGCAGCTGCAGCCGCGCGATGGTCTGGAGTTCCTGGATGTTGAGCTGGAGCCCGCCGTCGCCATCCACGCCGATCGTGCGCCTGCGCCCGTGCGCGAGGCAGGCGCCGACGAGCGCCGGCAGCCCGTTGCCCATCGCACCGAGCGCGGTGGTGAGAAAGAGCCGCTGCCCCTCCACGAGCGTGGCCGCGAGGCAGAAAATCTCTATGCCCGCACCCGAGCTTCCGCTGACGATCACGTCGTCCGGCGCCGACGCCGCCGAAATCGCCTCGGCGAGCACGTAGGTGCTCACCCCCGAAGGCAGGTTGCGATATTCCGGCGCCACGACGGGAAACTTCGTCTTCCATGCCACGCAGCGGCGCTGCCACGACGCGCGGTCGCGCTTCTTCACCGCGCCAAGCTGCCGCGTCATCTCGGCGATGAAATCACCGACGTGCGCGCACACGGGGAGATGCACGCTCTCGCCCATCTTGCGCAGCTCGGCGGCGTCCACGTCCACCATGATCTTCTTCGCCGCACGCGCAAAGTTCTGCGGCGAGTATCCCGTGACGACGAGATCGAGCCGCGCGCCAAGCGAGAGCAGCCAGTCGCTGTTCTGGAGCGCAAAGTTTGCCCCGCGCGGCGCGACCGGCCCCGGACGCCCGATCATCAGCGGATGATCGTCGGGCACCATGTCGTGCGCGGGCCACGTGGTCAGAACCGGCAGGCCGAGGCGCTCGATCAGCGCGCGCATCGCCGCGCGTGCGTGGCCGAGGCGCACGCCGTTTCCGATGAACACCACCGGGCGCTCGGCCGCGTTGAGCAGCTCGATCGTGCGCGCGACCGCCGCGGAAATTTCCGCGGCCGATGCCAGGCCGCTGAGCGCTGTCTCGCGCGGATCGAACGCGCGGAGCGTTGTGTCCTCGATCATCGCGCCCTGCACATCGAGCGGAATGTCGATCCACACCGGTCCGGGACGTCCCGTGCGCGCCAGATGCGCGGCCTTCTCCATGTGGTAGCGGATGTCGGCCGGCTCCGTGACCGTCACCGCGTACTTGGTGATCGGCGCGGCCATCGAGACGATGTCGACCTCCTGCACGCCCATCTGCCGGACGCCGGTCGTCCCCTTGAGGTCGGCGCGCTTCACCTGGCCGGAAATCACGAGCATCGGCGTCGAGTCGAGCCACGCGCCGGCGACGCCGGTGAGCGCGTTCGTTCCCCCCGGGCCTGTGGTCACGAGGCAGACGGCGATGTCGTTCGCGACCTTCGCGTACGACTCGGCGCCCATCGCGGCGGCCTGTTCGTGGAGCGTGCAGACGTACTCGAGTTCCTTGCACCCGCCGAGCGAGTCGTTGAGGTGCATCGCGCCGCCGCCGGTCAGTTCGAACACATGCTTGACGCCGAGCCCGGCGACGAACCGGAACACCCAGTCGGAGAGCTTGACCGTCATGCGCGCGTGCCACCGGGAGATTCGCCGGTGGCGTAGTCGACGAGGTGGCCGTCGGCGTCGAGAATCGGGACGATCCCCGTGCGCCGGCCCTTCACGAGCTCGCGGAGTTCGGACGCCGCCATGCCGACGCGCCCATGGATGAAGGCGCGCGTCATCGCGTCGGCTACGCTGCTGTGGAGGTTCAACCCGCGCGCCTGCGCGTGGCGGAGGTCACCGTCCGTGACGACACCGACCACGCGGCGTGCGTCGTCGACGACGAACGCGATGCCCATCTTGTTCGCGTCGATCACGTTGAGCGCCGTGAAGATCGTGCCCGTGTCCGCCACGATGAGCGCGGCGAGGTCGGTGCGCATGCGGCGGTCGGCAGCGCGCGCCGCAATACGGCCCGAGCGGATGTCCGTGAGATGCTCCAGCGCTATGCGGAACCCCTCGCCGTTCTCGTGATGGCCCATCCAGATCTCCGGGATCAGCGTTGGCGACTGCTCGAGCAGCACGGGCAGCAGCTCGACGAAGTTGACGCTGCCGTCGCCGATCTGGAGTCCCTCGCCCGAAGTGCCTGCGCCGTCCGATATGTGCAGGTGGTGCACGAAGGGCGCGATGCGCTGCGCGAACTCGAGGAGGCTCGCGCCGCTGCGCGCGCACTCGAGCGCGGCGTGGGAGGTGTCGAAGCAGAGCCCGAGCCCGGACTCCTCGCAGAGGAGCGCGGTATTCTCGACGTCACAGATGATGTGCCCGAACCACCGGCCGCCGAAATACCACGGATAGGGCGGCAGGTTTTCGAGGAGCAGGTCCACGCCCGCGGAATCGAGCTGTTCGAGCGCCGCAAGCACGCGCTTGGTGGCGGCTGCGACGTCGTAGCCGCCGGGCTTGGGCCACATTCCGCCGACGTGCATCACGATCTTCGGTCCGTGCGGGAACAGCGTGCGGTCGAGATGGAACTGCGGCGCCAGCGCGCGGGCGAGATCGATCGTCTTCTGGATGCGCTGCACGGAGAGCGCGCGCTGGGCGTCGTCCGCGGCGCAGAGGTCAATGAGCGTGTCGTGCGCGTATTCCGGCGCGTGCACCACGAACCCGAACGGCTTCTTGCCCCCTTCGTACGCGGCGGCGCCGGCGTCGAGGTCGCGGTCGCTCACGTGGAACTCGATGAAGCGCATCCCGCGCGCGAGGAACTTCTCCTCCAGCGGCGCGACGTCGAGGAACCGCGCGACGACGCCCCATGGCGCACCCACATCGATGTCACGCGACGCCGCCGCTGCCGCGGCGTCGAGGATGTCCGACGCGAGGAACATGTCGTCGCGCTTCATCGCGCGCGCGAGCCGCCGACCGACGAGCTTGTCCACGAGCTGCGGAGACAGCCCGAGCCCGGGGCTCTTGCTCGTAACCATCGCGCGGGTGATGGTCGCGCTGGCCGGAATATCGGCTGCCGCGACGAGACTCTTGCTGAGCACGCGGCGGTTGAGCGTCTCGCCGCGCGTCATCCAGCGGTGCGGCGTGCCGAGCGACATCTCCACCTCGCGCACCGCCTTCACCTGGTCGGCGAATGCCGCAGGCTCGAGGCTCGCCTTGTGGTCGGGGCCGCGCATCGTGCGGTCGAGCGTGAGATGGCGTTCGAGCATGCGCGCCCCCATCGCCACCGCGGCGAGCGAGATCGACGTGCCCGTGTCGTGCCCCGAATACCCCACCGGACGGCCGGACCACTCCTTCAGCGTCTGCATGAAGCGGAGGTTGATCTCCTCGGGCGCCGCCGGATATGTGCTCACGCAGTGGAAGAGCGCGTACTCCGCGCTCTTTTCATCGAGAAACGCCAGCGTCCGGCGAATCTCGTCCTCCGTGGACATCCCCGTCGACATGAGCAGCGGCTTCCCCGTCGCGACGACGTACTCGATGAGCGGGAAGTTCGTCATGTCCGGCGAGCCGATCTTGTACCCGGCGAGCTCCATGGACTCGAGAAAATCCACGCTCCCGCGGTCCCACGGCGTGCACATGAAGGTGATGTCGCGCGCGCGGCAATACTCGTAGAGCTCGCGAAAGGCGCCGTCGGAGAGCTCGAACTCGATGAGCAGCGGCACGATGTACTGCAGCCCCTGCTCGCCGTGACGCGGCTGGTCGATGATCTCCTGCCGGTACGTCTCGTTCAGCTTCCGCTTCTGGAACTTCACCGCGTCGGCGCCGGCCGCGGCGGCGACGTCCACGAGCTGCTTGGCGATCGCGAGATCGCCGTTGTGGTTAAGCCCGATCTCGGCGATCACGTAGCACGGCTCGTTGGGGCCGATGCGGCGCGAGCCGATGCGAAGGTGGCGTTCCCTTGTCGTCATCCCGTTGCGATGTCTCCGGCGCGGAGCCAGTCCCATGTGCGACGCAGCGCATCGTCGAACGGGATCCATGCGTGGAGCCCCAGTTCATCGCGTGCGCGCTGAATCGACGGAACGTAACGCGAAGGGCGCGAGGCCGCATCGGGTTCGCGCGCACGCTCGGCGCGCAGCGCCGGCGACGGCAGCGCGGCCACGCGCTGCGCGGCATTCCAGAGCGTGTGCTCCTCTTCCGTGCCGACGTTGTATGCGGCGCCCGCGGTGCCGCGCGCGAGGAGCGTCCAGCACCACGCGGCCATGTCGGCGGCGTGCATCCAGCTCCGGACCGGCGTGCCGTCCCCGGTGAGCCGGACCGCGCGTCCGGCGAGCGCGTCGCCGAGAAAATTCCCGAGCGCGAACTGTCCGTCGACCGGGAGCCGCGGCCCCACGAGCGCGAACACCCGGGCCGACACGAACCCGACGCCACGCGACACGGCGGCCTCGCCGTGCAGTTCGGCGCGGCGCTTGGCCGCGCCGAACCGCTGGCCAGGATCGGCGGCGCTGGCGGTACCCGCGAAACTCTCGCCCATGCGCGCCAGCCCCGCCGGCTGCGGGCCATACACCGAGCCGGAGCTCACCTGCAGGAAGCGCACGCCATTCCACCGCTCCGCCTCGGTAACCATCCGGGCCGTTCCGTTCTCGATGATGTCCACCACTTCGTCAGGCCGCTCCTCGTTGACCTGGGGCGGCAGCGCCGATGCGCAGTGCACGACATGCGTGAAACCGTCGGCCGGCGCGTGCGCGGTGCGCACGTCGCCCACCTGGAGGCGCAGGGACGGTGACGCGGCGAGGTGCGGGAGCCGGCGGGCGAACTTTTCGGCGTCGCGTGCGAGCACGGTCGCGCGAACGCCGAGCGTCAGCTCGTCGTTCGCGAAGAGCAGTGTCTCCAGGAGCCAGCTGCCGACGAATCCACCCGCGCCGGTGACGAACACCCGTGCGCCGCGCAGGTCGCCCCACACGTCGCGCGTGTGGTCGAGCACGTGGACCAAGTCCGTCTTGGCAAGGCTAGCCACGCGCCTGGTACTCGCGGTACCACGCGATCGTGCGGTCGAGCCCGTCGTCGAGCGTGAACTGCGGCGCCCAGCCGAGCACGCGCCGCGCCTTTGCCGCGCTCAGCCACTGGTGCTGGATCTCGTTGCGCGCCTCGGCGCGGACGTCGGCCTCGAGCTTCGAATCCATCCGCTCGAGGATCTTCGTCGCGATCGTGAGCACGTCGAGCTGCAGCTCGTTCGAGAAATTGAAGGCC
>JBIOHR010000092.1:0-12776 GCA_044449085.1 Gemmatimonadales bacterium
CCAGATCGCGAGTTCGTTGCCGGCCGGGTCGCTGAAGTGGAACCGCCGGCCACCGGGGAACGAGAAGATCGGCTTCACGATCCTGCCGCCCGCCTTCTCGACGCGCGCCTGCGCCTCTTCGAGGTTGCTCGCGTACAGGATCACGAGTGGCGCGCCGCCCGCCGACACCGGACCATTGGTGATTCCGCCATCGACGTTCGGATGGGAGAACGCGGCGTAGCCCGGGCCGTAGTCCTGGAACGACCAGCCAAACGCATCGCCATAGAACTTCTTCGACGCTGCGACGGCGCCCACGTGGAGTTCGATGTAGTCGATACTGTAGTCAGGGCGGTGCTTTTCGTCGGGCATCGTCGCGCTCGGGTATGGGTGATGGTGGAGTATGGCTGAATCTCGGCGTACATTCGGCCAATGTCCAACCCAGCAGCCCGGAGCGGCGCGCTCGCGCCGCCACTGTCGCGCCGAGAGGCCATTGCATCACTCGCGGCCGGCGCCCTCGCGATCGCCGGTGCTCCCGCGGTTCTCCGCGGCCGCTACCGCCTCTTTGCGGAATCATCGACCGAATATTCGGCGCGCGCGGTGCGACTCGTCGAGCGCACGGTCGTCATCGACATGCTCAACCAGTTCCGGTTTCCCGACTACGCCGAGCATCCGCCGAAGAGCGACCTATGGCTCCGAACGCCGCGCTCGTTCACGGAGGCGGACTTCCGGCAGTATCGCACATCGGGCATCCGCGTGTTCGCGCTCGGTGCGGGAGAACCGAATTACGAGGCGGGCATCCGCTACTTCGCCGACTGGAACGGGTTCATCGCCGGCTACACCGACTGGTTTTCGCGCATCGAGACCGCCGGAGATTTCGAGCGGCTGAAGACGGGGGACAAGGTGGGCATCATGCTCACCTTCCAGAACGCCGACCATTTCCGCACGGCGGACGACGTCAACACATTCCACTCGCTCGGCCAGCGGGTGTCGCTGCTCACCTACAACTCCACCAACCGGCTCGGCTCCGGATTTCTGGCCGACACGGACATCGGGTTGACGCCGTTCGGCGCGGAGATCGTTGCGCGCATGAACCAGGTGGGGATGGCGGTGGACCTCTCGCATTGCGGCGACAGGACGACGCTCGACGGCATCGCTGCCACGAAGAAGCCGGCGATCTTCACCCACGCCGCGTGCCGCGCGCTCGTTCCCGGCCACCTGCGCTGCAAGACCGACGAGATGATCACCAACATGGCGAAGACCGGCGGCGTGATGGGCATCCCGCTGATCCGTTTCATGATCAAGATCGACGAACCGGTGACGCAGGAGAACGTGCTCGACCACTTCGATCACGTGACGAAGCTCGTGGGTGTCGAGCACGTGGGCGTGGGCAGCGATCTCGATCTCGTCGGCAACCCCAACCCCGTGCACACGCCGGGCGGGAACGACATGCCGTCGGGGCAGCACAACTTCGACCGTTATCATGTGCACGCCGACACCGATGGCAGGCTGACGATCCGCGGGCTCGATCACCCCAAGCGGATGTACGACCTCACCGAAGGGCTGATCCGGCGGAAGTACAGCGATGCGAACATCGAGGGCATCCTGGGCGGGAACTGGCGCCGGGCGCTCGCGGAGATCTGGGGGAGTTAATTATTGTTAACGCGGCAACCTTTTTCGCGCGATCCACTTTCACCGACACGACCATGCGAAGCCACGCCGCCGCCGCCGCTCTTGCACTCATGCTCGCTGTCCCCGCCGCCGCGCAGAACGGCGGCACCTTCACGCTCTCGAGCAAGGAAGTCGCTGCCGGAAAACAGATCCCGCTTCCGCAGGTGTTCGGCGGTATGGGATGCACGGGGAACAATGTGTCGCCGAGTCTTGCGTGGCACGGTGCGCCGGTGGGCACCAAGAGCTTCGCGCTCACGGTGTACGATCCGGACGCGCCGACCGGTAGCGGCTGGTGGCATTGGGTCGTGTACAACATTCCGGCGAGCTCGACGAGCCTCGCGGCCGGCGCTGGCGATCCCGCGAAGAAGCTGCTCCCGGCCGGCGCCGTGCAGGGGAACACCGACTTCGGCGCGCCCGGCTACGGCGGCCCGTGCCCGCCGGCGGGTGACAAGCCGCATCACTACATCTTCACGCTCTACGCGCTGAAGACGGCCAAGCTCGACGTGCCGGCTGGCGCCACCGCGGCGTATGTGGGCTTCAATATCCACGGGAATATGTTGGGGAAGGCGACGTTTACTGCGCTTTACGGGAGATAGGTAGTCGGGTAGGGCGAAAGGGTTAGCGAACGACAGTGGTGGATGGTGAGGTGAACGTGTCCGGGACTGAGTGACTGCGTGAGCAGACCGGGCTGATAGGTGAGCCTTCACTCAAGACCGATCACGGAAACCTCACCACCCACCACTGTCGTTCGTTACTCCAGCCACCCCGACTCCGGGTTGCCCTTGTAGCTTCGGTCTTTGTTCGGTATCATTTCTATCCCGTGTCTGCTCAAGTCGCCGCCCTCCGATCCCTGCTCGAACAGCGTTTTCCCGACGCTGTCCAGATTGCGCAGCACACGGCCGACCGGATTGCCACGGGGATCGCGCAGCTCGACCGCGCGCTCCCCGGCGGCGGATTCCCGCTTGGCCGGCTGACCGTCTGGGAGCCGGGCGGCGGTGCGACTTCCATCATGCGTGCCGCGTGCAGCACGGCGGTTGCGAACGGCGACCGGGCGGCATGGGTCGATGTCGCCGGAACGATCGCCGGGGCGTTCTGGGAAGAGGGGCCCCTCCTGGTGCGTCCCAAGGGCCGCGTGCATGCGCTGCGCGCGGTGGATGAACTGCTCCGCTCCGGCGGGTTTCGCCTGGTGGTGCTTGCCGGCGAACGCACGGGCGACACCCCGCTTTTTCGCGACGTCGATCTCGTCCGGCTGGTGCGTTCCGCGCACGACGGCGGCAGCGCGTTCGTCGCTCTCACGCAACTCTCGACCATGGCTGCGCTGCGCATCGCCGCGCGCATCGCGCCCGACCAATACCGCTGGAGCCGCGATCCATTCGGCGATCCGGCCGAAGTGCAGGACGTACGCATTCGCACGCAGGTGCGCGCGCTCGGATGGAATGCGCGCGCAGAGTTTCCGATTCCGGTACAGTCACATGAGCTTCGTTTGTCTTTGGAACCAGGCCTGGCAGACCGGCGGGGACTTCCCCGCGGAACAGGCGGACGAGAAACCCGGCGCGAGCGTCCGGCCTGAGCTCGCCGCCGTGCTGCTGTCGTGCGCGCCGCACGTCGCCGTCGGCGAACGCGGCGTGCTTTGGGTGGACGCGCGCGGCTTCGACGCGCCTGCGCAGGTCGCGCTCGCCGTCAACGCGCTCGTGCTGCTCGGCAATCGTGGCGTGACCGGAACGCGGGCCGCGCTCGCGGAGACGCCGATCGCGGCCGAACTCGCCGTGCGCGCCGGGCATGGCAACAAGGATGCAGGGCCGGTTGCCATCGTGGAGCCGGGAACGGATCGCGCGTTCGTCGCACTTTTTCCAATAGGTGTACTGGAGGTGCCGCCCCGGCTCGTGCCGCTCCTCTTCGGCATCGGCGTTGCGACTTGCGGCGAGCTCGCCGTGCTCGAGCGCGAGGCGGTCGAGGTGCGCCTCGGGAGCGAGGGCGTCGCGCTTTGGCGGCTCGCGCGCGCGGACGACCGGCGGAGCGAGGCGCTCTTTCCGCCGCTCGCGCGCGAACTGCCGCACGCCTCGCTCGACTGGGTCGAGTATGCGCTGAAGGATCCCATGCGCCTGCTCTTCGTGGTCAACTCGCTGATCGAGAGCGTGTGCGGCGCGCTCGTCGAAAATGGGACCGGTGCGCGGGAGCTCGCGCTCGAGTTCTCACTCACCGACCGCAGCACCAAGGTGCAGTCACTCAGCTCCGCGCGGCCGACCGCGAACCGGCGCACCTGGATCCGGCTCGCGCGCACGGCGCTCGATAAACTCGCGCTCGCCGCGGCGGTGACGGGGATCGCGGTGCGCGCCACGCGCGTGACGGGGCAGGAGGGGAAGCAGGGCGACCTGTTCGACCGCGGGTTCGGCAGCGCGCGGGCGACGGAGGATGCGGTCGCGAAGCTCGTGGAGGATCAGGGGGATGTCGTGGTCGTGCCGGAGAACTCGGCGCATCCGCTGCTGGACGTGCGGACGAAATGGACGGCGATGGAAGATGGAAGATCGAAGATGGACGTCCGGCGACCGAAGGCCAACGCCCAACGACCAGAAACCAGAAACCAGAAACCGAAGACCGAAGACCGAGGACCGAAGACCGAAGACCGGGTTCCACATCTCCAGCTGCAGCTTTCGCCCTCGCCGCAATCGATCACGGTCGAAACCGCACCGCGCCGCGATCATTTCGCGCCGGCGCGGTATCGCGACGCCGCCGGCTGGCACGAGATCGTGCAGGCTGCCGGCCCCGACCGCGTATCGGGCGGGCAGGGCGAGGCGCTGCGCACCTATGCCCGCGAATATTTTCGCTGCGTGACGAACGACGGCGCGCTCGTCTGGCTCTTTCGCGATGCGCAGGAGAAGAGCGGCGGGTGGTATCTGCACGGCTGGTGGGACTGAGATGGAAATAAATGCGCCGCCGCCGCCGGAGCGTTCGGGGATTTATGTCGAGCTCCGCGCACACACCGCGTTCTCGTTCGGCGACGGCAGCGTGACGCCGGAAACGCTCGTCGAGCGCGCCGCCGCGCTCGGCTACGGCACCATCGGCATCACCGATACCGCGGACGTGGGCGGCCTCGTGCGCGCCGTGCTTGCGGGACGCGCATTCGGAACCCGCATTCTCGCGGGCGCCGAGCTGCGCGTCGACGGGCTGCCGATGGCTTTTCTTGCACGCAATCCCGAAGGCTATCGCAATCTTGCCGCGCTCGTCACACAGTCGCGCGTCGGCGCGTGGAGTGCGTGGGACAAAGCGCATGTCGGAAAAGCGCGCGGGCGCCCGAACGTGACGCGCGCGCAGGTGTTCGCGCGGTCCGCCGGCCTGCACGCGCTCACCGGTCCCGCCTCGGGCGCACTTCCGTCGCTCGTGCGCGGCGGCGATCGCACGCGCCAGGAGCAGTGGCTCGGCGAGTGGCGCGACGTGTTCGGCGCGCGGCTTGCCGTCGAAGTGCAGCTCCATCATGCCGGCGGCGGAGAGGCGGCGCTGGCGGGTGCGCTGATCGACCTCGCCGAGCGGTGCGGCGTGCCGTGGACGGTGGCGAACGATCCCCGCTATGTGGACGAGTCGTCCCGTATCGTGCACGATCTGCTTACCGCGCTGCGGCACGAGATGGATGTCGCCGCGGCGCTCCGTGCGGGCGTGCTCCATCCGAACGGCGAATGGCGCCTGCTCTCGCCCGCCGAGATGCAGCTGCGCTGGCAGGGACGCGAAGCCGGCTTGGAAGAGAGCGCGCGCATCGCCGCGGACCTCCAGCCGCTCGATCTCTCCTGGATGCGGCCGCCGCTCCCCGAGTTCAGCACGCTCGTGGGCCGCGATGCCGACGAGTTCCTGCGCGAAAAAACGTATGACGGTGCGCGTGTGCGATGGGGTGACGTGCTGAGTGAGCCGCAGCGCCGGCAGCTCGAGCATGAACTCGCGCTCATCGCGCGGCTGGGCTTTGCGGGATTTTTCCTGGTGATCTGGGATGCAGTGCGCTTCGCGCGCTCGCGCGGAATTCTCTGCCAGGGGCGCGGGAGCGCGGCCAACTCCGCCGTCACCTACTGCCTGGGCGTCACGCCCGTGGACCCGGTGAAGGAAGGACTCCTGTTCGAGCGCTTCCTCTCCGAGGTGCGCGTGGACGGCAAGACGGACGCCCCCGACATCGATGTGGACTTCGAGCACGATCGCCGCGAAGAAGTGCTCGACTACATGTACGGGAAGTACAAGCGGCCGCACGCGGCGATCGCCTGCATCGTGCAGACATACCGTGCTCCCAACGCGGTGCAGGATGCCATGCGCGCGTTCGGCTATCCGGCGGAGCTGGCGACGTCGATTTCATCGCGGCTGCACCGCTACGATCCGGCCGATGCCGCGGTGCACATGCAGGAACGCTACGCCACGCAGGCGGGTCTCGACGTGGATGCGCCACGCGTGCGGGCGCTGCTGCGCGCGATCGCGGGGTTCGAAGGATTGCCGAGGCTGCGCGCGACGCACGTCGGCGGATTCGTGCTCTCGAGCGCACCGCTCGGCGACTGGATGCCGGTGGAGCAGACGACGATGGGGCGCACGATCGTGCAATTCGACAAGGACGATCTCGACGCGGTCGGCGTGCCGAAGTTCGATTTTCTCGGACTGGGCGGGCTCGCGATGATCCGCCGGGCGTTCGACGCGATCGAAGTGCGCACGGGCGCGCGACCGGAGATGTACACGCTGCCGTATGACAACGATCCCAAGACGTACGAGCTCGTCTCGCGCGGCGACACGGTGGGGACGTTCCAGATCGAGAGCCGGGCGCAGATCTCGTCCATTGTGCATACACGGCCCGAGCACCTGTACGACATCGTCGTGCAGGTGGCGCTGATCAGGCCGGGGCCGATCCAGGCGAAGTTCGTGCGGCCGTACACGCGGCGGCGGCGCGGAGAGGAACAGCCGACGTACGTACATCCCGCGCTGGAGCCGATCCTGAAGCGCACGCAGGGGATTCCCGTGTTCCAGGAACAGGCCATGGCGATCGCGATGGCGCTCGGTGGCTACAGCGGCGGCGAGGCCGACGAGATGCGGCGCACGATGGGGAATATCCGCAAGCAAAAAAAACTCGAAGGGGCGCTCGAGCGGCTGCACCAGCGGATGGTCGAGAATGAGCGTGTCGTGCCGCGCGTGACGCCGGAGATCGCCACGCAGCTGTGCGACGATCTGAAGAGCTTCGCGAATTATGGGTTTCCCGAGTCGCATGCGTGGAGTTTCGCGCTGATTGCGTACGCGACGGCGCATCTCAAGGTGCATTATCCCGCCGAGTTTTATCTCGGGATATTGAATGCATGGCCGATGGGGTTTTATTCGCCGGCCACGCTGATTCATGATGCGAAGCGCCAGAAAGTCGAAGTGCGCCCGCCTTGCCTGTGCCATGGAAACTGGGAGTGCACCACGGAACCGTCCGCGGATCCCGGCCAGCCTGCGCTGCGCATCGGCTGGCGTTTTGTGCGCGGGATGGGCGAGCGGACGCTGGAGAAACTGCGCCGTGCGCACGAAGCGGCGCCGTTCACATCGATTGAGGATGTTGTGGCGCGCGCGCGGCTCACGCGCGCGGAGGCGGCTTCGCTGGCGCTCGCGGATTCTTTTGCCGCCTGGGAAAAAGACCGGCGCCGCGCGTCATGGGAGGCGCTGCGCGCGGTGAGCGACACGCTGCCGTTCGCGCCGGCGCGGCGGGCCCTTCACAACCCGGCGCCGCTCGGGAAGCACGAGCTCATCGCGATCGACTATTTCGCGACAGGGACGAGCATTCACGGTCATCCCATGGCGGCGCTGCGCGACCGGCTGCGCAGTGAAGGAGTGAAGGACAGCCGCGATCTCGCCCAGATGCAGAATGGGAGACTGGTTTCGGTCGCGGGCATGGTGATCGTGCGTCAGCGTCCGCAGACGTCAAACGGCACGATCTTTCTGCTGCTCGAGGACGAGCACGGGTTCATCAATGTGATCGTGTCGAAGAAGTTTGTTGAACCGAACGAGGAGGTGGTGAAGCGGGCGCAGTTCGTGCTGATCCGCGGGCGGATGGAGCGGGAGGGAACGGCGATCAATGTGGTGGGGACGGAGTTTCGCGAGCTCGAGGGGGAGGGGGTGACGCACAAGTCGAGGGACTTTCATTGAACACTCGCGCTACTTGATCCGCGCAATGGCCTCCGCGAACACCGCGCGCACGTCGGCGAGCGTCGTCGTGGGATCGTTGTTGTAATCCATCATCCGGTGGTGGTACTTCTTCGCCGCCGTGCGCTCTTCGACGACCACGCGCACGAGTTCACCGGCGGGCCGGCGATGGTGGAATCCGCCGGCCACCTCGATCTGGGCCTGCTCCACCGCGCAATAGATGCTCCAGCTGTGCGCGCCCGCAGGGCACTTCCGGTTGTCGGCGCGGTTCCAAACCGAGTCGGACGAAATGATCCTGGACGCGCGCACGAGGATCTCGCGGTCAAGCGCGTTCGGCGCGACTTGCGCCATGGTGTCGAGCGCAAATTGCATGGATGAACCGTGACGGCTGAAGCCCGAGAGCGCGAACCAGCCGTTGTAGGTCCTCATCACGCCGGTGCCGCCACCGTACACCTCGATCTCCACGTCCTCCGTGGATTGGTCGAGGTCGGCTGCTCCCTGTTCCAGCACGCGACTTTCGAGCGCGCGGAAGTACGCTTGCACGTCGCCAAAGGTGGTCGTTGAGTCGTTATTGAAGGCGATGAGTTGGTCGGATGCCGTTCGCTTCGAAACCAGGTCGACGCCGTGGCGGCTTTCATAGTCCACCGGACCCTCGGCGTCGGACATGGTGCCGGTCCAGATTTCGGAGGGCGCCGCGTCGTTGCGCCAGGCGCCGCTTTTGATCGCATTCGCGCGCTCGAGGATGAACACCGGCAATTCGTCCCAGAGGGTTCCGCACGATCCGCCGGGATGGTCCGCGGAGATGTCCATCGAGCACGCGAGGTTCTGCGCCGAAGTCATTGCGCCCGCCCGAACGGGGCCTGCGCTCCATGGCAGCCCTGCGGCCTCCTTTATCGCGCGCGCCAGGGCGCATCTCACCGTGTACGTCGTGTCCGCGCGCGGACAGCGCCCCGTGTCGCTGTGGTTCCACCGCTCAGGCGACCGTAACAGTTCTCCAGCGCGTTTCACGATTCCCACGTCGAACGCTCCGACTGCGGCCTTCGTCGCCGGGGCCCCAGCGGCCGGGATGGTCGATTGGCCGCCAGCGAACGAACCACATCCCACCAGACCCGCAAGAACGACCGCGCGCTGATACCAGTACATTCGGACCTTCCTCGGTTGAGGCTGGCGTGGCACCCAGTGGTAGACACTCCCGAGGGGCCAAAAGTTAGGGTTCCCTCCGCAAGTGCGTCCCGTCGGGCGGCACGCCATCTTCCAGTGTACATGCGCCGCCTCCGCACCGCTCCCAGGATCCTTCTCCCCGCAGTCCTCATCGGGCTCGTGGCGTTTTGGGGCGTGATCGACCTCACCGAGCCGCCCGGTCCCGGCCTCGATCCGGATGCGCTGTCCTACCTCGGGGCCGGCACTTCGCTCGGACGTGGACACGGCTTGCGCGTCCCGTCCGCCTCGTGGTCGAGCAACGACTCCACCGCGCCGCTCGTGCACTTTCCGCCCGGCTTTCCGGCGACGATCGCGCTCGGCGTCGCCGCCGGCGCGACGCCGGTGAACGCAGCGCGATTCATCGAGGCCGCCGCCGCCGCGGTCACGGTGGTCGCGATCATGCTTGCCGCAAGTCTCGCCGCGGGGCCGGTCGCGGCGATCGCGGCAATCGGCATCGCAGGAGCTACGCCCGCGCTCCTCATGGTCCACGCGAGTGTCCTGAGCGAGCCGCTTTTTCTCGCTTTGCTCGCGCTGTTTACCTGGCACCTCTCGCGCGAGCGCCACACGAACGACACGAAGCGGACGCTCCTCCTTGGCGCGCTGGCCGCCGCCGCGACGCTCGTGCGCTATGCGGGCGCGTCGCTCGTCGTCGCGGTCGTGTTCGAGGCGTGGTGGACGGTGGACGGTGCGTGGCTCGCCACCTGGCGTGTTCGTGCGCGGCGCGCGTTCGTCGCGGCCGAACTTCCCGTCATTGCTCTCGCGATCTGGACCGTGTCGCGTCCGCACAGCGAGGATGCCGAAAAGATCCGCGACGTCGGGATCTACACCAGCGGCCTCGGCCAGACGCTGCACGGCGGCGTGCACACCGCGGCGCAGTGGCTCGCGCCCGGTGTGCAGTCGGGTGCCGGTCTCGCCATCGCGGCGACGCTCGTGCTTGCGGCGCTCTGCGCGCTCGCGTGGCGCACCGCCGGGGCGGCGCGGAGGGGACTCCTGCCCGTCACGGAGCGCCGGCTGCACCGCGCGGTGGCGATCGTGCTCGGGAGCTATGCGCTGGTCGTCAGCGCGTCGCGTCTCCTGGCCGATCCCGGGATTCCGCTCGACGACCGGATGCTCGCGCCGGTCTTCCTGCTCGCGGCGCTCGCCATCGGCGTGGCGCTGGCCTCGCTCTGGCGTGAACTGTTCCGCGCCCGGCGCGAGCTGATCATCCTCACGGCTGGAGTCGCGGCGAGCTGGATGTGGGGATCCGCACAGGTCGGCGCGGCCTGGGTCGACGATTTTTCCACGGACGGCGGGGACCTTGCCGCGCACGAGTGGGCGGCGTCGCCGCTCGTCACGTGGGCGGGGCAGGTGCCGGCCGGTACAGTGCTCTACTCCAACTGGCCGGCCGCGGTCTGGTTCCACACCGCGCGGCCGACGCATGAGATCCCCGCGGAACTGGACTCGTCCACCGCGCTGGAGTTCCGCGCGAAGATCGAGCGCGAGCATGGCGCGCTGCTGGCGTTTACCGCGCGCGCCGGCGACTACGCGCCGCCCGATTCGCTCGCGGCGATGGCGGGACTGGTGGCCGTCGAGCGGTGGCCGGGCGGCACCATCTGGCGCGCGCCGCCGGACGCGATAAGACTTCATCCATGAGCCTCCCCGAGATCCTCGCCGAGTGCGCGCGCATCGCGGCCGGTTCGTCCGGCGCGGGGGCTGCGGCGCTCGCGTCGGTCGCCAGGCGGCATGGATCGCTGCCGATGAGCGCGACCGCGAAGCTGCTCGTGACCGCGGGCGGCGCGCGCATCGGGACGGTCGGGGGCGGCTGCCTCGAGGCCGAGATCATCGAACGGGCGCACGATGTTTTGCAGCGCCGGGTGCCGGCGCTCTCGTCGCACTCGCTGAACGCGGAGCTGGCCGGCGACTACGGGCTCACCTGTGGCGGCACGGCGGAGCTGTTCATCGAGCCGGTGTTCGCCGACGAGCGGCTGGCCGCGGTATACGGCGAGGCGTCCGCCCTCATGGCGCGAGGCGAGCGCGCGCTGATGGCGACCGGTGTGGACTGGAGCGACGGAATCGCGAAGGCGATCGCACCGGCAGACGCCGGCGCGGATGGATCGCGCCCGGGATCCGGCGCGCTGATTGGCGCCGGTGACGCCCGGGTGCGCGCGGCGATCGCGGCATTCGATTCGAGCAGCGAACTGCCGCGTCTCGCCAACGGCGTGCTGGTGGAGCCGGTGTCGGGGAAGCCGAGACTGATCGTGTTCGGCGCCGGGCATGTGGGTGCGCGTGTGGCCGAGGCGGCGGCGTTCGCGGGGTGGCGGGTGACGGTGGCCGACGACCGCGCCGACTTCGCTGACGCTCGGCGGCTGCCGTTCGCGGAGCGCGTCGTGACCTGCGAGTTTCACGATGTGCTGAGCGCGGTGCAGCTCGACGCGGAGACGTATGTGGTGATCGCCACGCGCGGGCACCAGCACGACGTGGTGCTCGCCGGGCAGCTGGTGCCGCGCGCGCTGCGCTACCTTGGAATGCTCGGGAGCCGCCGCAAGGTGGCGATGACGACGAAGGTGCTGCGCGAGTGGGAGGTGGCGGAGGACGCGATCGCGCGGGTGCATGCGCCGGTTGGCATCTCGATCGGCGCGGACACTCCCGAGGAAATCGCGGTGAGTGTGGTGGCGGAGATGATTTCGGTCCGGCGCGCCGGATCGCGGAGACGGGGCGGAAGCAGCATCCATGCAGGCGACGCGCACAGCGGAGTTACCGCAAAGGAGCACTGATGCCAGCAGCGCCGAAGTTGTCCGACATCGAGATCCAGCGCGAACTCGGAACGCTCAGCGGGTGGACGCGGAAAGGGGAGTCGCTGGTGAAGACGTTCGCGTTTCCGACGTTCATGGCGGGCATCGTGTTCGTCGACCGCGTCGCGCTGGCGGCGGAGAAGATGGATCACCATCCGGATCTCGATATTCGCTATACCAAGATTTCAGTGACGCTCTCGACGCACTCGGCCGGGGGGATCACGGGGAACGACGTTGCTTTGGCGCGCGAGATGGAGAAGCTCTGAGGGGCGAGACGGAGACAACGGCAACGGCTTTTTCCACGGATATTCGCGGACCGACGGCGGAGCCAGCCGCTGATACGGCAACTGCAAATACTTGGGGGAACTGCACTCGGTTCAGAGAGCGCAGTCCCCCCAGGGAACTTCTCGGTTAGTCTGTCCGCGAAATCAGCGGAATCCGTGGTAAGGCCTTTGTCGTACCCGCGGCTGGTTCGGTGCAGGTTCCGCGAACATCCGCGGAAAAAGCAGTTAGTTCTTCCGCCCCCCGCTCAGCAGTGAGAGGATGAACATGAACATGTTGAGCAGGTCGAGATAGATGTTCACCGCGGCCAGCACGTAGTCGTCCGGGCCGTAGACATTGCGCAGGCGCCACGTATCGAACACCAGCAGTCCGCTGAACAGCAGGACGCCGATGCTGGCGAGCCAGGTATACCCTGCCGTGCTGTGCATGAACATCATGAGCACGCTCGTGACGACCAGCACGATGAGACCCGTGAACAGGAACCCTCCCCACGCGCCGAAGTCGCGCCGACTGATGAACGCATAGGCGGTGAGTGTCCCGAACGCCGTGAGCGTGAGGACCGCCGCCTGCATTGCGATCCCCGGGTTGTGCGCCTCCGCCCACGCGATGCCCGGCGCCATGTAGAGACCCATGGCGAACGTGAACAGAAAGACGAACCCGATGTTTTGCGGGAACGAGTTTCGCGATACCTGCGCCATGATCAGCGGCACGAACGTGCATCCCAGCATGATCCACGGGTGCGCG
>JBIOHR010000093.1:0-12712 GCA_044449085.1 Gemmatimonadales bacterium
CGGCAACGACCGCGCGTGGCACGCGTTCCAGGTGAACTGGCTCTTCTGGGCGACGGTCTGCAGACCGTCGCCCAGAAGAGCCAGTTCACCTGGAACGCGTGCCACGCGCGGTCGTTGCCGGTAAACGCGCCTATAAGGAAGACGATGCCGCCCAGCACGGCCAGCGCAAGCGATATCTGCCGGTACACCGGGGGAAGTGGCGTTGCGCCGGCGCTGATCACGCGCTCGCGCGGTACGGCGGCGGGTTCCTGCGCGCTCATGGCTTGATCTCCGTCGGTTTCGCTTCAGCGGCGGCGGCGTGAGGCGCTGTCGGCGTGATGACTGAATGGAAGTACTTGGCGGGGACCGTGGGGCCGAGCCGCGTGTAACCGGGGAGTGTGCTCCCCGTCTCGCCCGGGCGGCCCACCGGGCCGACGACCACGGGATATTTCCCCTGCAGGCCGCGCAGGTAGTTCACCACGTCCCACCGATCCGCCTCTTCGATACGATTGTACGTCGGCATCAGTCCGCGGCCGTTGCGGATCATTCCCCAGATGTACCCGTCGCTGCGCCCCTTTGCCTGGTCCGTCAGCAGACTCGGCGGGAACCCATAGGCGGGGTTGAGCTGCTTGAGGGCGCCATTTCCGTCGCCGGCTTCTCCATGGCACACCGCGCAGTTGATCTGGAAATATTTCCGCCCGTTGAGCAACGACCGCTCGTCCGGGGCGACCGGGTTGGCGAGCGACGACATCGAGTCGACCGTCGCCGGCATCGGCTGGTTGGACACCTGGTAGACCGACACGAGCGTGCCGTTCGTGCCGACGGACCCCGCGGGCTGCCCGCGGAACCCCTTCAACTCACCGCTGTCCGCCGAGAACTCTCCCCACGGATGGATGGACGGCTGCTGCTTGAAGTCGGTGAACCAGTCGCAGCCGCCGAACGTCAGCGTGCCAACGACGATCACCGTCGCGCGAAGAATGTTCGCCATGATGTTACTGCGCACCCCGCACCTCCACCGCGCCGCACCGGCGCAGAATGGCTTCGGCCTCTTTCAGCTTGTCGGGCGCGCACTGCACCCACACGCCGAAGTCGCCATGACTGAACCGTCCGTCGTAGCCGACCGTCATCGTGAGGCGCGGAATGCCCGCGTTGATGAACAACCCGGCGACCGTGGCGAGCCCGCCGATGAGCACCATCAGTTCGAACGAAAACACGGTGTACGGAATCCACGTCGAGATCGCCTTGCCGCCGACGACGATCGGCCAGTACTCCGAGCACCAGATCGCGATCCAGTAGCCCGCGCACGCGCCGAAGAGCCCGCCGATGAGCGTGAAGCGGCGCACCGGGCTGACCGGCGGATGTACGGCATGTTCGAGCTCGTGACGGGGTGTCGGCGTGTAGACCGTAATTTCGCCCACACGATCCTTCCTGAGCGCCTCGATGGCGTCGACCGTCGCGTCAAGCTCCTTGAACGCGCCAAGCATGCCCTGAATCATGCGAATTCTCCCGGCGTGTCCGCCTCATAATCGCCCGGCGGCTCCGGCGGGTGATGATGGACGCGCTTGAGGCGCGGCGGCACGATTTCCTTGATCTCGGAAATCGCGAGCACCGGCAGCTGGCGGATGAACAGGAGGAACCACATGAAGAACCAGCCGAACGACCCGATGAGGATCGAGTAGTCGACGATCGTCGGGATGTAGTTGTTCCACTGCCACGGCTCGAACTCGTGCGAGAGCCCGGGCACGATGATCACGAAGCGCTCGAACCACATGCCGAGGTTGATGAACAGCGACAGCGACCAAAGCCAGGTCGGGTTGCGGCGGAGCTTCTGCGAGAAGAGCGAGAGGGGGAGGATGCAGTTGCACGTGAGCATGATCCACGCCGCCCACCACCACTGGCCGAACACGCGGTTCCACCAGTAGGCGTGCTCGACCGACGACGACCCGTACCAGCCGATGAAGAACTCGATCAGGTACGCGCAGCCGACGACGAGCGACGTGAACAGGCAGAGCTTCGCGCCCGCGTCGAGGTGGTTGAGCGTGACGTAATGCTGAAGCTTGAAGAACTTCCGGATCGGGATGATGATCGTGAAGACCATTCCCATGCCGGAGTAGATGGCGCCGGCGACGAAGTACGGTGCGAAAATCGTGGTGTGCCACCCGGGCACGAGCGCCATCGCGAAGTCGAACGACACGACCGAGTGCACCGAGAGCACGAGCGGCGTCGAGAACGCGGCAAGGAACAGGTACGCGCGCGCGAAATGGCGCCATTCAGCCTCGGAGTTCCTCCAGCCGAACGAGAGCATCGAGAAAATCGATTTCTTGATCGGATTCTTTTCCGCGTCCCGCAGCGTCGCGATATCCGGAATCAGCCCGATGAACAGAAAGGTCGTGGAGATCGTGAGGTACGTGGAGATCGCGAACACGTCCCACACGAGCGGGCTCTTGAACTGCGGCCAGATGAGGCGCCAGTTCGGATACGGAATCAGCCAGAAAAACTTCCACGGCCGCCCGAGATGCAGAATCGGGAAGAGGCCGGCGGTCATGACGGCGAACACCGTCATCGCCTCCGCGCAGCGGTAGATCGTCGTGCGGAAGCCGGCGCGGAACAGATAGAGAATGGCCGAGATCAGCGTGCCGGCGTGCCCGATGCCGATCCAGAACACGAAGGTCACGATGTACACGCCCCACATCACGGGCGGCGTGTATCCGGCGACGCCGAGGCCCTCATGGATCTGATAGGCCCACGCGGTGCCGCCGATCATCAGGCAGACAATCGCGACGGCGAGCGCCGCGAACCACCCCTTGGTGGGGCGCAGCGTCGCCAGGATCTCGCGATCGACCTGCTCGTAGTCCTTCACCGCCGGCAGCTGGAGCCCGGCCTTCGGGACGTTCGGGCGCGGCAGGTCGCCGGTGGGACGCGCGATCGTCGCCATTAGTGGTTGACCTTCTTCAAGTAGACCACGGCAGTATAGGTATTGAGTTCTTCGAACACGTGATAGGCGCGATCGTCGTTGACGAGCTTCGAGACGGACCACTTGGGATCGGCCGCGTCGCCGAACACGATCGCTCGCGACGGGCAGGCCTGCGCGCACGCGACCGTGAACTCGTCCGGCTCCACCTCGCGATGCTCGAGCCTCGCGCGATTCTCCGCTTCCTTGATGCGCTGCACGCAGAACGTGCACTTCTCCATCACGCCCTTCGCGCGGACGGTCACGTCCGGGTTGAGCTGCCAGTTGAGCGGCTCGGGAAACGCGTACTGCGTGCGGTTCGGCTCGCCGTATCCGAACCAGTTGAAGTAGCGCACCTTGTACGGGCAGTTGTTCGAGCAGTACCGCGTGCCGACGCAGCGATTGTAGACCTGCACGTTCAGCCCGTCCGGCGAGTGGTACGTCGCGAAGACCGGGCACACCGGTTCGCACGGCGCGTTGCCGCACTGCTGGCAGAGCATCGGGATGACGCGTGTGTCGAAATCCGGATTGAACACGACGTCCTTCGGCTCGCGGTCGATCTCGAAGTAGCGTTCCAGACGGATCCAGGCCATCTCGCGGCCGCGCGTGATGTTCGCGCCAAACCCGGTGCGGTCCGGCAGCACGCGCGGGCCCTGCCACGATCCGCCAACCGTCGGGATGTTGTTCTCGGAGTAGCAGGCCGTGACGCACGCCGCGCAGCCCGTGCAGCGCGCGAGGTCGATGGTCATCGCCCAGCGGCGCTTGGCGACGCCGGCCCAGTGGTCGGGCGCGTACAGGCCTTTGTCCTTCGACTTCGGATCGCCGAGATCGCCCTGCGCGTCGTTCGCGACCGGCGAGCGCAGCCCCGGGAGGAAGGCGGTGCTCGCCTGCCCAACGTAGACTTCCTGCTCGTCCTTCATGTCGCCCGCCGCCATCTGCTCGACGGTGATCGCGCGCGCGATGCCGCGTCCGTGCTGGCGGCCCGCGCCTTCGACGGTGATCAGGCGTGTCGACCCGGTCGCCTTGCGCACCAGCGCCTTCGTGATGAGCGAGACCGCGCCAGAATGCGAATCCTCGCCGACCGGGAGGAGCGCCATGGCGCTGACGCCGCATCCGTTCGCGTAACGCCCGTACGATGTGTGGCCGCGTCCCATCGCGATCGCGATCGTGTCGGGGCGCAATCCAATGAAGAGGTAGACCGGCGCGGTCACACTCCCCTGCTTCGTCTCGACCGTGGCGAAATCACCCTGTTCGATGCCGAGCTTGATCGCGGTTTCCGGGTGGAGCTCGATCACGGTCTGCCAGGCAATCTTGGTGACCGGGTCCGGCAATTCCTGCAGCCACGGCTTGTTGGCGCCACGGCCGTCCCCGAGTGCCGCCGAGGCGTAGACATGCAGGAAGTAGTCGCCGGTCGCCGTGCCAGCGCTTTTTCCCGCGACGCTCTTTGGCGCCGCGGAAACGAGCGCCGAACCGTTCATCATGCCCGTCGGCAGCGCCTTCGTGATGGCCACTACGCCGCCGGCGCGCGCCGTAAGCCACGCGCGATAGTCGGCCGGATATTTCGACGCCATCGACGGATCGCTCTTGGCGGCGGCGATCAGCACGTCGGCCGTCGCGCGCGTGTTGAACACCGGGTCCATCACCGGCTGTTGGAGGCCGAGCGTACCCTTGGCCGCCTGCGCATCGCCCCAGCTCTCGAGCGAGTGGTGGTCGGGGAGGACGAGATCGCAGAGATCCGTCGTCTCGTCAGGATAGCTCGAGAACGAAACCTTGAATGGCACCTTCGCGAACGCTTCGGCGAACTTCGCACCACCGGGAAGCGTGTACGCGGGGTTCGCGCCGCGAACGAACGCGATCGCGACCTTCCCCGCGGCCATCCGCTCGCCCGCTTCGCGCGCCGCCGAATGCGAGGCGAGTCCTTCGTACGCGAACGAAGCGTCGGCCGGCTTGACCGTCACGCCAACGTTCCCGAGCGCCTTGTTGAGATCGTTCACCGTCGAAGCGAGCGCCGTGCCATCTTCGCCCGTGCCACTGGCGACGATCAAGCTCGGCTTCGCCGATTGCAGCTCCTTCGCGAGCGCCTGCAGCGAATCCGCCGAAACGCCGGCGGCGTCGGCCGCGCCCTTCAACGCACCGGTTCCCTTCCCCGTCACCGCCGCGAGCAACGCGTCGGCGAGCGCCTTTTCGCTGCCGGGCTTTGCCGGGATCCACTGGTCGCTGTTGAGGCCCGTCAGCGACCGGCGCGGTCCGACGTACACGACCTTCGGGCCGCCGTCGAGCTTCGCGCGTGCATCGGCGAACTCGAGCTGCTGCGTGACCGAGAGTCCCCACCCGTCGAGATAGTCCGCGCCGAACGAGACGATCAGCTTCGCCGCGGCGAACTCGAGCTTCGGCCACGCGACGCCGAACGACGCACGATTGGCGGCGATCGTCGAGAGCGGGGCTTCGGCGTCGTAACTGATGTGCGCCGGCATTCCGTAGCCGGCGAGCCACTGGTCGAGGAACGCACCGAACGAACCCTGCTCGTGCTGGTTGATGAACACCGCGCCGGCGGCCTGTCCCTTGCTCTTGGCCTCGCCGAGTTTCTGCGCGAGCATCTGGAGCGCGCGCTCCCACGTGAGGGGCACGAGCTTTCCGCTCTCGCGCGTCATCGGACCGCGGAAGCGGTCGGGGTTGTACAGACCCTGCAGGGCGGACTGCCCTCGCCCGCAGAGCGCGCCGCGATTCACGGGGTGATCGGGATTCCCTTCCGCCTTGATCGCGCGACCGTCGCGGGTCTCGATGATCACGCCACAACCGGCGGCGCATTCGCGACAGGTTGTCGCGTAGTAGGTGGAAACGCCGGGAACGGTGTTGTCAGGCGATGCGACATAGGGGATGAGCTTCTCCACCTTGTCGTTCGGGTAGCACGCGGTGACCGCGGCCACCGCGCCGGACGCGCCAACCACCTTGAGGAAATCGCGCCGCTTGACCGCGTGCGCGGCGTCGCTCGCTGGCGAATCGCTGACGCCGGTGTTGCCGGTGTCGCCGGCCGCCATCTCTGTTACGTCGGGGCTCATCTCGCGATTCCTAGTAGTGGCAGTTCGAGCAATCGTACGACGCGCGTTTGCGCGGCATTGCGATCGTCGCCGAATCGGGCACGTAGCCGGCCGCTTTCATTCCTTCCGCGGGCGAGTAGCCCTGCACGTGACAGCTGACGCACCAGCCCATGTTGAGCGATGCGTACTGGAAGACCTGAGGCATGTTATTGACCTGGCCGTGGCACGTCTGGCAGGTGACGCCGGCGTTCACATGGCGCATGTGCGGGAAGTGCACGTATTCGGGAACCTTGTGCACACGAACCCACGGCACGGGCTGCTTGGCGGCGGCGTACTTCGCGAGCTTCTGGATTTCAGGGCGGTCGAGTCCGACGACCGTGTGGCAACCCATGCAGGTGCTGACGGCCGGCATTCCCACATCCGTGGACTTGAACGCCGAGTAGTGGCAGTAGACGCAGTTGAGCTTGAGCCCGTTCACGTGCACGGGGTGCGGAAACTTGATCGGCTGGACGGGGGAGCGGCCGGTGCCCTGACCGATATAGTGGGTGTACCCGGAGGCGCCGCTGTACGCCCATGGACCGGGGACCGCCTTGCCGGTCGCTTCTCGATTGTACTTTTGCGTCGCGGTCTCTTTTGTCGCAGTTGGGGCCGGCGACGCCGCGCCCTGTTGAGCGCCCGCATATGCGGACATCATCGTAGCGGTGACGGCGATCGCTGCCACACCGGCAACGGCAGCCCACTTCCTGAGTCCGGTCATTACCTATCCGGGGAAATACGGAGGAGACTGATATATGCGGTCTTGTGAAAATCT
Organism: Gemmatimonadales bacterium; assembly: GCA_044449085.1. GTDB lineage: Bacteria > Gemmatimonadota > Gemmatimonadetes > Gemmatimonadales > Gemmatimonadaceae > Fen-1231. Next base: position 6,779 of record JBIOHR010000093.1, read on the forward strand.
TCACATGACCGATCGGGACGACGAAAAATGATTGTGGGAGCGAGACTTCGCAACCCTCGCTCCCTGCTCCGCGCCTGCGCGCGTCGCAGCGATGCGGGACCAGAGGCGAAGCGCCTCGCCGCCCCTCAGTCGGCAAGTCCGCGCTTGACTCGATCTATCGTGCGCAGCACCTCGATTCCCATCGCCCGCACGAGCATCAGCTCGCGCCCGTCCGGCTCCGCACGCGCGAGCAGAGATCGCACCGTCCGCATCACGTTGTCCTGGCTGCGCGTGCGAAAAAAACGGATCGCCTCGAGCGCGCGCGAGAGATCGGCGTACGTCTGCTCCCACTCCGACTGTTCCGCCGGCGCAGCTTCCTTCTTGGGCGGCGCGAGCACGCGCGTGGCATCGCCCGCCGTGAGGTGCAGTTCATACAGCGCGATCATCACGGCCTGCGCGAGGTTCAGCGAGCTGTGCTCGGTGGTCGGGATGTGCACGAGCAACTGCGCGCGGTCGAGCGCTTCTTTCGGAAGTCCGTGGTCCTCCTGGCCGAACAGCAGCGCAACGCGCCCTGTCGCGGCCGCCTCGATCATCTGCGCGGCCATCTCGCGCGGCGTCGCAACCGCCCAACGGACCGCGCGTCGCTTGCCCGCGAACGCGGCAACGCGCACGCAGTCCGCGAGCGCCGCCTCGAGCGAGTCGAAGTGCACGATGCGATCCACGAGGTCGCGCGTTCCGTGCGCTACGCCCTCGATGCGCCACGGATCGTACTGCACGGGCTTCACGAGCCGCAGGTCCCGGACACCCATGTTCTTCATCGCCCGCACGGTCGCGGCGATGTTGACGGGATCCTGCGGTTCGTTGAAGACGAGGACGACGTTGTCTAGACGGGACAAGGCGATGGAAGATGCAGGATGGAAGATGAAAGATCTAAGATGGATGTTGGATGCGCGAACAATGCTATCATTGTCGTGCCGCGGTTCGCCGTCGTGGGTCCAACTTGCATCTTTCATCCTCCATCTTCCATCGCCTTTCACTTGCACTCGCTCGCCGACCTGCTCCACGCCCTCCGCGACCCCTCCGCGCTCATCAGCGCCGTGGGGATGATCGGCGTGCCGATCATCATCTTCATCGAGACCGGCCTCCTCTTTCCGATGCTCCCGGGCGACTCGCTCCTCGTCACCGCCGGACTGCTCGCATCGCAGCCGGACTCGCCCGTCAAACTGAACGTCTGGGTGCTGGGCGCGGCATGCACCATTGCGGCCGTGCTTGGCAACACGAGCGGTTACTTCATCGGCAACCGCGCCGGCCACGCGCTGTTCACCCGTGACGATTCACGCTTCTTCAAGCGCGCCCACCTGCTGCGGGCGCACGCATTCTATGAGAAGCACGGCGGCAAGACGATCATCATGGCGCAGTTCATGCCGATCGTGCGCACGTTCGCCCCCGTCGTCGCCGGCGCGGCGGACATGGGTTATGCGACGTTCATTGCGTTCAACGTGGTCGGCGCGGTCGGATGGATCTGGTCGATGCTGCTGCTCGGATATTTCCTTGCGCGCCAGTTTCCCGTCGTCGGCAACCACATCGAAGCACTTGTGGCGGTGGTGATACTCCTTTCGATCTCGCCGCCGATCGTGACTTGGCTGAAGTCCCGGGGTACCAAGCCCGCGTAGCCGCGACGGCTGCGAACTATATTGACTGAAAATCCACTGGAGAGTCGCATGGCACACTCACTTCCTCCGCTCCCCTACGCGCCTGACGCGCTCGAGCCGCACATCGACGCGCAGACGATGCAGATCCACCACGGCAAGCATCATCAGGCGTACGTCAACAACCTCAACGCCGCCATCGAAAAGGCGCCCGAGCTCGCGAGCTGGTCGCTCGACGACATCTGCCGCAACATCGCCAAGGTTCCGGAGTCCGTTCGCGGCGCCGTGCGCAACAACGGCGGCGGGCACTGGAACCATTCGCTCTTCTGGACGGTGATGCACAAGGCCGACGGCAGCGCGCCCGGCGGCGCGCTCGCCGACGCAATCAAGAGCGCGTTCGGCGACGTCGCGAAAATGAAAGAGCAGTTCGCCGCCGCCGGCGCCGCGCGCTTCGGCTCAGGCTGGGCGTGGCTCGTTGCCGCAAAGGACGGCAAGCTCTCCATCGAGAGCACGCCGAATCAGGACAACCCGCTCATGGACGGCAAGCGCGCGATCCTCGGGCTCGATGTCTGGGAGCATGCGTACTATCTCAAGTACCAGAACAAGCGGCCGGACTACATCACGGCGTGGTGGAACGTCGTGAACTGGGGCGAAGTGGCCAAGAGGTACGGGGCCAAGTAACGAGGAGAACGACAACTGCCTTACCGCGGATGTTCGCGGATCAACTGCTGCTGGATTGCACTGCCTGATCACACGAGACCTTTTGGGCGGAACTGCGACAGGGAAGTTGCAGTTCCCCCGAAAGGCCTTTTGCAGTTGTCCATCCGTTTGATCTGCGAAATCCGTGGAAAAGCAGTTGCCGTCGCAGTGCGCGGTAACGCAGATGCGGCTAGTGTCTCCGCCCAGCGGTGGTCTGCCGTCGACCGTCGGGCGCATGAGGATCCGGCTGCTCGACGGCCTCGCGGTCCAGCGAATCGTCTCGGCGAATCACCGCGTCGACCAGCGGCGGTGATACGAAAGTCGTGACGACCACCATCAGCATGATCGCCCCAAACAGTTCGGGTGTGATGACGCCGGTCGCAAGTCCCATCTGGGCGAAGATCAGCCCGACCTCGCCCCGCGGAACCATCGAGACTCCGACCAGCAGCTTGTTCCCCTTGAAGTTGACCGGTGCGAAGCCGGCGACAATCTTGCCTGCCACGCCGACGGCGATCAGCGCCACTCCAATTTCCAGCGCAGGGCGGCTCGCAACCGCGACCAGTTCGACCGACGCACCCACAACGGCAAAAAAGACGGGCACCAGCCAGTGCCCAATCTGCGACGTCGTCCGTTCGATCTCGTGTCGCTGCGACGTTGCATGCAGGATCGTGCCCGCCACGAATGCACCGATGATCATCGCGGTCCCGCTTGCGACCGCCGCCGCGGCCAGGAGCAGGGCGAACGCCAGACCGAACATTCCAAGCGACCCTTTCGTGCGAATTCGGTCGAGCGTGCGGAACAACGGAGGGATCGCGTATCTGCCGACGGCGACCGTCACGACAATGAATCCGATCGAGATCGCGGACACCCGCGCGACTCCTGCCGCGGTCACCGGTGCGCCGCCGGCGAGCCCGGCGACTACCGACAGTATGACCAGACCGATCACGTCGTCGGCGAGCGCCGCGCCGAGTACGACCTGGCCTTCCCTCGTACGCAGCACCCCTTTGTCGCCGAGCACGCGCGCCGAAATCGCCACCGACGTCGCGGTGAGCGACGCCGCCACGATCACCGCGGCGATGACCGGCACCCCGAGCGCCCGCGCCGCGAAAAATCCGCCCGCGAACGGCAGGATCACACCGGCGACCGCGACGATGATCGCCGACGACCCCACGCGTCGCAGCGAGCGCACGTCGGTGTGGAGGCCGATCTGGAAAATCAGCACGAGCAGCCCGAGCTCACCGAGCGCGTGCATCGCCGGATCGCGCGGATCCACCACGGCGAGCGCACTGCCGCCGAGGACGACCCCGGCGAGGAGCTCCCCGAGCACCGGCGGTTGTCCAAATCGCCGCGCCAGCTCGCCGAGGAGCCTGGTCGCGACGATGATCGCGGCGAGTGCGAGCAGGAGTGAGTACACGTTTCCCGTCAATCGACAGCTGTCAGACGCCAGCCGTCAGTGGTCAGTTGTGGGCCGCCGGCACCGCGCTAGCGGGCGGCCTCACCTTCGAGATAGGTGTACCCTTCGAGACCCGCGACGTACTCCGCGATGAACATGTTCGCTTCTTCGCGCGAGATCGTCGTCGCCGCCTGCACCTTCCGGCGGAACGTCGTGAGCAGGTCGGACGCTCTGAACTGCACGTAGTTCAATACCTCCGTGACCGTGTCGCCGTGCACGAGGTCAGTGATCTCGTAGCCCTGGTCCGTGAGGCGAACGTGCACGGCGTTCGTGTCGCCGAACAGGTTGTGGAGATCGCCGAGGATTTCCTGGTACGCGCCCGTGAGGAAGATCCCGAGCATATAGGGGTCCGCGTCGCTGAACGGATGCAATGCCATGCTGGGTTCGCCGGTGCGGCCGCCGACAAAGCGGTCGATCTTGCCGTCGGAGTCGCAGGTGATGTCCTGCAGCGTCCCCTGTCGCGTGGGCTCTTCGCCGAGGCGGTGGATCGGCATGATCGGAAACAGCTGGTCGATCGCCCAGCTGTCAGGGAGCGACTGGAAGAGCGAAAAGTTGCAGAAGTAGCGGTCGACGAGCGCCGCGTCGAGGTCCGCCATGATGTCCTCGAACTCATCCCGATGCTTCTGCGCGACGCGCGCGATCTGGTTGATCGAGCAGAGATAGAGGCGTTCGGCGAGCGCGCGGTTGCGAAGCGAGAGCACGCCGCTGTTGAACAGCGCCTGCGCACGCTCCTTGTCGAACACGGCGTCGTGGTACACTTCGCGCACGCGCCGCAGCGAGGCGTTCTTGCGCGTGACCGTCTTGAGATCGTCGAACATCTCGTGGAGCAGCGGATGGTCCTCGCCGTTGATTGGCGGCACGGGCTGTTCGGCCGCCGATTCGACGTCGATGACGCTCACGAGGAGCAGCGCGTGGTGCGCGGTCAGCGCGCGTCCCGATTCGCTGATGATGTGCGGCATCGGAAGCTCGCGGTCGCGGCACACCTCGCCAAGCGTGTAGACGATGTCGTTCGCGTATTCCTGCAGCGAGTAGTTGACGCTCGCCTGCGCCGTGGACTGCGACCCATCGTAGTCCACGCCGAGCCCGCCGCCGACGTCGACGTGCGTGATGTCGAGGCCCATCGCGCGCAGCTCGGCGTAATAGCGCGCGAGCTCCTGGAGGCCGCGCTTGATGAAGCGGATGTCGGTGATCTGCGAGCCGAGATGGCAGTGGATGAGCTTGACGATGCCGAGCCTGCCCGCCGCGGTGAGCTTGTCGATGACCTGCATCAGCTGCGCCGGGCTCAGGCCGAACTTTGATTTCTCACCGCCGGACTGTGCCCACCGCCCGCTCCCCTCCGTGCTCAGCTTGATCCGCACGCCGCACTCGGGCTCGACGCCCATTTCCCCCGCCACCTGCAGGAGCACGTCGAGTTCGCTCACCTGCTCGATGACGATGAACACCTTGTGGCCGAGGCGCTGGCCCATGAGGGCGAGCCGCATGAACTCTTCGTCCTTGTAGCCATTGCAGACGATGAGGTGATCGGTGCTCTCCCGCAGCGCGAGCACGGCCTGCAGCTCGGGCTTGGACCCGCATTCGAGTCCGACGCCGGTCGCCTTGCCGAACTCGACGATCTCCTCGACGACATGGCGCTGCTGGTTCACCTTGATCGGGTACACGGTCGTGTAGCCGCCCGTGTACGCGAATTCTTCTATCGCCGTATGGAATTTCTTGTTCAGCGCCTCGATCCGGGACCGCAGGATGTCGGAGAAGCGAAGCAGCACCGGCAGCGTCACGCCCTGCGCTTCGAGGTCGCTCGCGAGCTCGAACAGGTCGAGCGAGCGTTCGGGGTGATCCTTGTCGGGACGGACGACGACGTGGCCCTTCTCGCTGATGTCGAAGTAGCCATCGCCCCAGCCGTCGACATTGTAGAGGGCGCGCGCCGAGTCGATCGTCCAGCCCGCGCTTTGGTCTGCGGGCGCCGCGGCGACCGCTGGATCGGGAGAAGTGGTCGTCATGTTATCACAATAGTAGGGACTTCCCGGCATCGGCGGAACCGCTGTGTAACGCCGCACGGTTGCTGCGCGATGCTTTCATGCTGCCCTCATCGCTCATCGCGCATCGCTCCCCGCTCATCGCGCATCGCTCCCCGCTCATCGCTAATCGCTCCTCGCC
>JBIOHR010000094.1:0-12477 GCA_044449085.1 Gemmatimonadales bacterium
CAGGCGCTCACCATCGAGATCGCCGAGCGCCAGTACCTCGAGACGCGCGAGAACATCGCGATCGCCACGACCAACGCGTTCTTCGCGTTCTATTCTGCGCGGATCAACCTCGGCAACTCGGTCGCGAACGCGGCGGTGAACGACACCGTGTACACGCTGAACAAGGGACGATTCCAGGTCGGCAAGATCGGCGAGAACGATCTCCTGCAGAGCGAACTCGCGCTTCTCCGGGCGCGCGCGGCGGTGGACCAGGCCAAGCTCGATTTCGACCGCTCGCTCTCGGCGCTGCGCATCGCCGTGAACGTTCCGCCGTCGGCGGCGCTCGACGTCACTGTCACGCCGGACGTCCCCGACTTTCAGGTGGACACGCTCATGGCCGTGCACCAGGCGCTGCGCAACCAGTCGCAGGTGCGGCTGAATGAATTCGGCGACGTGGATGCCAACCGGCGCGTCGCGGAGGCGAAGCTGTTCGGCGGTCCGGGCGCGTCGGTCACCGCGAGCTACGGCGTGAACCAGACGGCCGGCGTGCTCGCGCAGGCTTACCAGAGCCCGCTCGAATCGCAGGCGTTCGCCGTGTCGCTCTCCACGCCGCTCTATCTCTTTGGCGCCCATTCCGCCGACGTGCAGGCAGCCCAGGCGGGGAGGGACGCCGTGCTGGCCGCCAACAAGCTCTCGCTCGCGAACATCGAGCAGGGCGCGCGCTATGCCGCGCTCGGCCTCGATCAGGCGCGCCGCGGCCTCCTCATCTCGGCCAAAGCCGACACCGTCGGCAACAAGCGGTACGAGGTGGCGTACAACCGCTACGTCATCGGCAAGATCAGCTACGCGGACCTCTACATTTCGCAGCAGGAGAAAGACGCCGCCTTGCAGGCGTTCGTCGCGGCGCTGCAACAGTACTGGGTGTCATACTACCAGCTGCGCCTGCAGACACTTTACGATTTTGAGAAGGGCGAGCCGATCAGGTAGTTTGCGGGCATGCTGCTCGTCATCGACAACTACGATTCGTTCACGTACAACCTCGTCCAGTACCTCGGCGAGCTGGGTGAGCAGCCCCACGTGGTGCGGAACGATGCGATCGGCGTGGACGACGTCCGCGCGCTCGGCGCGACGGCGATCGTCATCAGCCCGGGGCCGAAGACGCCGGCGGAAGCAGGGATCTGCATTCCCGTCATCCAGCGCTACGGTGCCGAAATCCCGATCCTTGGCGTATGCCTCGGGCACCAGGCGATCGGCGAGGCGTATGGCGGGAAAGTCGTGCGCGCGCCGCGCGGCGTGATGCACGGAAAGACGTCGAAGGTGCGACACGACGGTACGGGGCTGTTTGAGGGGATTCCGAGCCCGCTCGAGGTGATGCGCTACCACTCGCTCGTCGTCGAGTCCGCATCGCTGCCGACATCGCTCGTCGTGACGGCGACCGCAGTGGATGATGCCGGCGAGATCCACGCGATGCGGCACAAGGCCCACCGCGTTTGGGGCGTACAGTTTCACCCCGAGTCGATCCTCACGCAACACGGGAAGCGGGTATTGCAAAACTTTCTCACGCTGGCCGCCAGGGATGTACCGGCTGGATCGGCTCGCTAAGGAAGCTCGCGCGAATCTCCCGGGCGCTCGGTGCCGAACCCGTCGTGAACCCGACTTCCCGCAAAGCTTTGCGCCGGGCGAGCCCAGAGCTTATCTTCCGTGGCGTGGATTTTGCATCCGCGCCTCCTCAGCCGAGGGTGCTCCCATGAGCACCTTGATCGTGATCCCAGCCCGCCTGGGGGCAACCAGACTCCCCCGAAAACCACTCCGCCTGCTCGGCGGCGAGCCGCTTGTTGTCAGGGTCTGGGAACGGGTTATCGGCATGGAGATTGCTGACGCCGTGGTCGTCGCGACGGATTCGCCCGATGTGGCCGCCGCTGCGCGCGCCGCGGGTGCGCAGGTCGCCATGACGCGCGAAAACCATCCGTCGGGCACCGACCGCGTCGCCGAGGTCGCCAACTCGCCTGCGTTCCGCGGCTACGACACGTTCGTGAATGTGCAGGGCGACGAGCCGTACATTGGCGCGGACGCCATCGGCGGCGCGCTGGAGCAGGTCGCGTCCGGGCGGTTTCCGCTCGGCACGGCCGCGTGCCGCGCCGATGCCGGCGTGCTCTCAAACCCGGACGTCGTCAAAGTCGTGGCCGACCGCCACGGACGCGCGCTCTACTTTTCCCGTGCGCCGATCCCATTTCTCCGCGACGCCGGCGACCGCGCGACGCGTGACCCGCTCGTTCGCCAGCACATCGGCGTGTACGCGTACACGCGCGACGCGCTCAACCGGTGGGTCGCGCTCCCACCGGATCCGCTCGAACTGTCCGAACGCCTCGAACAGCTGCGCGCCCTCGCGGACGGTCTTGCCATGGGTGTGGCAGTGGCGGCACCGGCCGAGGCCCGTGGCATCGACACCGAAGACGATCTCATAGCAGCAAACGCCCGCTGGAGCGCTGTCCACTTCACCCACAAAGTCGCCGGGACACACTAATGGCAAACACACCGACGCAGCCCCAGCAGTCCACCAAGTTCATCTTCGTGACCGGCGGCGTGGTTTCGTCGCTCGGCAAGGGAATCGCCGCGGCTTCACTCGGCCGGCTGCTGGTCGAGCGCGGACTGCGCGTGACGATGATGAAGTTCGACCCTTACATCAACGTCGACCCGGGCACGATGAGCCCGTTCCAGCACGGCGAAGTGTTCGTCACCGACGACGGTGCGGAGACCGACCTCGACCTCGGCCATTACGAGCGCTTCATCGACCGCCCGCTGTCGCAGCAGAACAACGTGACGACGGGACGCGTGTACCTCAACGTGATCACCAAGGAGCGGCGCGGCGAGTTCCTTGGCTCCACCGTCCAGGTGATCCCGCACATCACCGACGAGATCAAGTCCGCAATCCGGCGCATGGCGCCGGAGAACGACGTGGTGATCGTCGAGATCGGCGGAACCGTCGGCGACATCGAGTCGCTGCCGTTCCTCGAGGCGATCCGCCAGTTCCGCCACGACGTGGGCCGCGAAAATGCGTTGTTCATGCATCTCACGCTCGTCCCGTTCATCACCGCGGCAGGCGAGGTGAAGACGAAGCCCACGCAGCACTCGGTGCGCGAGTTGATGGAAATCGGTATCCAGCCCGACGTGCTCGTCTGCCGCACGGAGCGCCCGCTCAGCGAAGACGTGAAGCGCAAGATCGCGCTGTTCTGCAACGTCGAATTCGGGGCGGTGATCGAGAGCCGCGACGTGCGGACCATTTATCAAATCCCCATTTCCTTCGCGGAGCAGGGGCTGGACGACCTTGTCTGCCGGAAGCTCGGGCTCGAGGCCATCGAGCCGGACCTCTCGGTGTGGAAGATGATGGTACAGCGCGTGCTCGATCCGCCGTCGAAGGTGCGGATCGCCGTGGTCGGCAAGTACACGGATTACGCGGACAGCTACAAGAGCGTGCAGGAGGCGCTGATCCACGGCGGGATCGCGAATGATGTAGGTGTCGAAATCGCCTGGACGTCGAGCGACCTGTTCACGGATGATGCCGCGGCGCGCACGATCCTCCAGGACGTGGACGGGCTCCTCGTGCCCGGCGGGTTCGGCGTGCGCGGCGTGGAAGGGATGGTCGAGGCGATCAAGGGCGCGCGCGAGGGAAATACGCCGTTCTTCGGCATCTGCCTCGGCATGCAGGTGGCGATCATCGAGTTCGCCCGTGATGTCTGCGGCCTCGACGACTCGAACTCCAGTGAGTTCGCGCCGGAGTGCTCGAGTCCCGTCGTGTCGCTGATGGAGAGCCAGCAGCACGTGCAGGACATGGGGGGCACCATGCGCCTCGGAGCGTACCCCTGCAGGCTGCGTCCGGGTTCGAAGGCCGCGGACATCTACGGCGTGCCGGAGATCAGCGAACGGCACAGGCATCGGTACGAGGTGAGCAATCAGTACCGCGACCTGTTCCAGGAGAAGGGGATGCGCCTCTCGGGGCTCTCGCCGGATGCGTCCCTCGTGGAGATGATCGAGCTCCCCGACCATCCGTACTTCGTTGCGTGCCAGTTTCATCCCGAGCTCAAGAGCCGGCCGACGCGTCCGCATCCGCTCTTCGCGGCGTTCGTCGCCGCGGCGGTGGCGGCAAAGCGGAAGCGCGGCGAACCGGCTCACGCGGCGCCGGCTGCCGCGCCGACCGTCGCCGCGCCGCTCGCACAGGCGAAGTGAATGACGGCTCGGCAAGCGCTCTTTCCGGGAGACCGCCTGTTCCTGATCGCGGGACCATGTGTCGTCGAGGCCGACGACCTGATGTTCCGCGTGGCAGACCACCTCGCGCGCCTCGCGGAGAACGTTCCCGGCGGGATCATCTTCAAGGCCAGTTTCGATAAGGCAAATCGCTCGAACGCGGGTGCACATCGCGGCCCGGGACTCGACGAAGGACTCGCCGCGCTCGACCGCGTCCGCACGCGCACGGGCCTTCCGGTGCTGACCGACGTACACCTCCCGGATCAATGCGCGGCGGCGGCGCAGGTCGCCGACGTGCTGCAGATCCCCGCGTTCCTCTGCAGGCAAACCGACCTGCTGCTCGCCGCCGGCGCGACCGGGAAACCGGTGAACGTGAAGAAAGGGCAATGGCTGCAGCCCGAGGGAATGACCGGCGCCGTCAAGAAAGTCAGCGAAGGACGCAAGGCGGCGAAACACAACGCCGCAGCCGACATCGCCGTGACCGAGCGCGGCACGTTTTTCGGATACGGCGATCTCGTCGTGGACATGAGGAACTTCGCGCGCATGCGCGGCGCAACGCACTGTCCGGTGGTGTTCGACGGCACGCACTCCGTCCAGCAGCCCGGCAAGGGCGACGGCGGCAGCAGCGGCGGCGTGCGCGAAATGATCCCGCCGCTCACCTTCGCCGCGCTCGCGGCCGGCGCGGACGGGCTCTTTCTCGAGACGCACCCCGACCCCGCGCACGCGCCGAGCGACGGGCCCAATATGATTCCGCTCGGCGAGCTCAACGCGCTCGTCGCCAAGGCCGTCGACATCTGGACCGCGGCGCACCGATGATCGCGCCGGCGGCGGCCAAGCGCGTGAAGTTCGTCGGCCTCGACGTGGACGGCGTCCTCACCGACGGCGGCATCTATTTGGGTGACGCCGACGGCAAGCGCGTCGAGTTCAAGCGCTATGAAATTCAGGACGGCCTTGGCGTCGTCCTCATGCGCAAGGCGGGGATCAAGGTCGGCATCATCACCGGCCGCGAGTCCGAGAGCGTGCGGCTGCGCGCCGAGGAGCTGCAGGTCGACGCCGTCGCGCAGGATTCGCGCGCCCGGAAGTTGTCTGCGCTGGAGAGGATGCTCGCGCAGTTCGGGATCGACCGCGCCGACGCCGCGTTCGTCGGCGACGACCTGCCGGACCTCGCGGTACTGCGCGCGGTGGGCATGCCGGTCGCCGTCGCGAACGCATCGCGGGAGGTGAAGGAGGCGGCAGGCATCCACCTCACGCGCGGGGGCGGGCAGGGAGCCGTCCGCGAATTCGCCGAGCTCCTCCTCTCGGCGCGCGGCGAATGGACGGCGATCGTCGAGCGCTACGTGGCGGCCACGGGTGAACCCGCGTGACCCGCGACGAGATCATCGAGCGCGGGCGCCGCGTGGTGCGCCTCGAGCGCGACGCGCTCGCCGGGACCGCCGACCGCATCGGCGAACCCTTCGCGCGCGCGGTGGAGCTGATCGCGGCGAGCAAGGGGCGCGTGATCGTCGCGGGCGTGGGCAAGTCGGGGCTGGTCGGGCGCAAGATCGCGGCGACGATGACCTCGACCGGAACGCCGGCGGCCTTCCTGCATCCGACGGAGAGCGTGCACGGCGACCTCGGCATCGTCTCGAGCAGCGACGTCGCGATCCTCATCTCCAAGAGCGGCGAGACGCAGGAGATTCTGCCGCTGCTGGAACAGCTCAAACGCCTCGGTGTACGGACCGTCGCGATTACCGGTGACGGTGCGTCCACGCTCGCACGCCACGCGGACGTGTGGCTCGATGCCTTCGTGCACGAGGAGGCGTGTCCGCACGACCTCGCACCCACCACCAGTACCACCGCTACGCTGGCGCTCGGCGACGCGCTCGCCGTCACGCTGCTCGAGGTGAAGGGATTTCGCCGCGAAGATTTCGCGCGGCTGCACCCGGGCGGCGCGCTCGGCAAACGGCTCCTGCTCGCGGTGCGCGAAGTGATGATCACGGACGATCTCCCGATTCTCGGACCTGGAGCGACGATGCGCGAAGCCGTGGTGCAGCTGGCCGAACGGCGCGGGATCGCGATCGTCGCGAACGATGCGGGACTGCTGCAGGGCGTGATCACCACCGGGGACCTCACGCGCCTCATGGAGCGCGAAGCGGATTTCCTCAAGGCGCGCGTCGACTCCGTGATGACGCGCGCGCCAAAAGTTGCGGCACCGGACGAGCTCGGCAGCGCGGTGGTGTACCGCATGGAGCAGGGCGGAATCATGTCCATGCCGGTGGTCGACTCTTCGTCACGCGTCGTGGGCGTCATCCACCTGCACGACCTCATGCGGGCCGGCGCTGCATGAGGGCCGCGCTCCTGCTCACGGTGGCGCTGCTTTGCGCCTGCACCGACGACAAGGGTCCGCCGATCGCCGCCCGCACGATGACGGTCGCCGATTCCGCCGACCAGGTGCTCTTCGGCCAGCGCATGCTCATCACCGACCGTGGCCTCAACCGCGCCGAGATCCACTCCGACACCGCGTACTTTTTCGACGAGAACACGCGCACCGACATGCGCGTAGTGGACGCCGTCTTCTTCGACTCGCAGGGCCTCCGCAACGCGCTGATGACGTCGCGCACCGGCGTGTACAACCAGCGGCTGAACTCGCTCGAGGCGCGCGGGAACGTGGTCATCACGGCGGTCGACGGACGCCGCCTCGAAACACCGTTCGTGCGGTATGACAACCGGCTCAATCTCGTGTCGAGCGATACGGTGTTCACGATGACGGATCCGGACGGCCGCGTCGTCCACGGCATCGGCTTCACCTCCGACCCCGACCTGAACAGCGTGCACATCATCAAGCTGATCAGCGGAAAGGCGGGGCCCGTCGAGATTCCCAAGTGACCGTGCGGCCCTCGCTCGTTGCGCCGATCCTGGTCGCGTTCATCGCCCTCCCGGCGCACGCGCAGGGGAGTGCTTCGGGCGCGCACAAGGAATGCGTCGTGCGCGACACCGGCGTGGTCGTCCACGGGCAGTACACGACGCGATTCACCATGCAGGGAAAAGACACCACGTGGGTCGGCGGGGGGGTGGACTCCTGGTGTGAAGGCACCGATCAGCGCGTGCGCTCCGACAGCGCCGAGCAGTATACGGACAAGAAACTTCTGATCCTGATCGGCCATGTGCACTACACCGAGGCGCGTCTCAAGCTCGACGCCGATCGCATCACGTATTACACGGGCGAAGAGCGCCTGCTCGCCGAAGGCAACGTGGTCGGTGTCACGAACACCGGCACGCGGTTCACCGGGCCCCGCGCCGAATATCTGCGCCCTGCGGAGGGCGTCCGAAAACAGTCCCACCTGCTCGCCGAGCCCCGGTCCAACATCTGGGTGAGCCCGCAGGACGCCGGCAAGGACTCCAAGGACTCCGTGAACGTCCAGGCGAACCGCATCGTGATGGACAACGACTCGCTGATCTTCGCGAAGGGAATCGTGGTGATCGAGCGTCCGGATCTGCTCTCGACGAGCGACTCGGCCTTCGTGGACAAGTACACGGAATTCGCGCGACTCATGCAGACACCCAAGGTCGTCGGCCGCGGCGACCGGCATTTCACGCTCAACGGCGACATCATCGACATCTATTCCAGGCAGCATGAAGTGGAGCGCGTGAAGAGTCTCGGCCACGGCCTCGCGACGAGCGATGACATCGCGCTCAAGTCCGACACGATCGACCTGCGACTCTCGGGGCAGAAGCTGCAGCGCGCGTATTCGTGGGGAAAATCGCGCGCGCACGCGCACTCGAGCGACCGGGACATCACGGCCGACTCGATCGATGTCTCGATGCCCGACCAGACGCTGCGCATGATGCGCGCCGTGGGCCGCGCCGTCGCGGAGAGCACTCCGGATTCGCTCAAGATCGCGACCAGGAAACTCGACCGGCTCGAGGGCGACACCGTCGTCGCCGAGTTCGATTCGCTCGCAACGGCCGACACGGTGAGGAAGCCGGCCATCAAGACGATCGTCGCCTACGGCACGCCGGCGATCCGCGCCAAGTCGTACTATCAGGTTGCCCGCAACGGCGAACCGAAGACCGACCGACCCAACGTGAACTACACGCTCGCGGACACGGTCACCGCCACGTTCCGCCAGCGGCAAGTCTATCAGATCCGCTATCAAGGGCACGTGGAGGGGATCTACGAAGAGCTCGCGGCCGACACGGCCAAGCCGCCGGCGCACGACTCGACCGCAGCCAAGCCGGTGAAAAAGCCGGGGGAGAAGAAGAAGCCGTGATTGGCGAAGGCGTACCCGGCATCAGCGAACAGGTTCGCGCCATCACTGAACGGTATGCCGGTGAGGACCGGTCCGCCGCGCTCGCGCTGCTCGCGCTCGTGCGGCTCGCGGACGAAGACGGGTCGGCATCGTTTCACGACGTCGCGCTCGGCCTGCGCACCGACTACCTCGCCGCCGTGCGGGCCGAGGGGCGTGACGCGGACGCCGAGGCCGGGCGACTGAGCCTGGACGAGGTCCGGTTCCATCTGGCCAACGTCGTCGTTCCGCGCCTGGCCGGTACCGGCGCGATCGAGGCGGTGAGCGGCGACCCGGCGCATGCGCGCCTGCGGATCGCGCCGCCGCTCTGGAGCACGGCTCGCGCGCTGCGCAGCCAGCTCACGCAGGCGCTGCGCGAGACCGGTGAGTTTGCCACGTCGCCGCGCCGCGTGGCCAGCGCGCCGAAGGTCGACGGCCACAGCGTGCTTCGCGCGGAAGGCCTCGTGAAGTCGTACCGCCGCCGCAACGTGGTGAACGACGTCTCCGTGAACGTGAAACAGGGCGAGATCGTCGGCCTGCTCGGGCCGAACGGAGCGGGGAAGACGACCACCTTCTACATGATCGTCGGCCTGATTCCGCCTCAGCAGGGGCGGATCGTGTTCGACGAGGAAGACATCACCGGCATGCCGATGTACCGCCGCGCGCGGCGCGGCATCGGATATCTCTCGCAGGAACCGTCGGTGTTCCGCAAGCTGACCGTCGAGGAGAACATTCTCGCGATCCTCGAGACGCTCGACATTCCCAAGAAGGAACGCGAGGCGCGTCTCGACGGGCTCCTCGACGAGCTGAACATCAAGCACCTGAGGGGGAACAAGGCGTTCTCGCTCTCCGGCGGCGAGAGGCGGAGACTCGAGATCACGAGGGCGCTCGTCACGCAGCCGAAGTTCATGATGCTCGACGAGCCGTTCGCCGGCGTCGACCCGATTGCGGTGCACGACATCCAGCAGATCGTCTCGAGCCTCAAGCATCGCGGCATCGGCGTGATGATCTCGGACCACAACGTCGAGCAGACGCTCGACATCGTGGACCGCGCGTACATCCTGTTCGACGGGCAGGTGAAGGTGTCCGGCACGGTGCGCGACCTCGTGTTCGACGACACGGTCGCCGACATCTACCTTGGCCCGACGCTGACGGCGCGCCTCCGCTCGCGCTTCCACACCGGCCCGTCCAACGGCGGCGCGGCGCACACGGATTCGTCCGCGCCAATCACGGAGCCGGCTGCATGAAGGGCGGGCTGAACCAGAGCCTTCGCCTCGGACAGGAGCTCAAGATCAATCCACGCCTGTACCAGGCGATGGACATGCTCTACATGCCGCTGCTCGACCTGCAGCAGCACCTCAAGCAGGAGCTGCTCACCAACCCGTTCCTCGACATGCTCGAGGACGACGAGGAGGAGCAGAACGCGGAGGAACAGGCCGAGACCGAGATCGAGACGTCACCCGAAGTGGCCGTCGAGGAACCGAACGCGAACACGGACGACGAGACCAACTGGGAAGACATCCTCCTGGACGGGTTCGAGTCGGCCGGCGGCATGAGCGAACAACGCGATGACCGCGAGCAGTACGAGTCCGTCTCCGTCGGCGCGCAGCACCTCGACGATCACCTACTCGAGCAGATCAAGCTGCTCGACCTCAACCCGCGACAGCTCCTGCTCGCCGAAGAGTTCATCGGCAACATCAACGAGGACGGCTACCTCACCGCGTCGCTCGAGCAGATTCTCGAGGGGATCAATGATGTCGTCGCCAAGGCGGCCGAGAGCGCCGGACGGGACGACGAGCCGCTGCCGTTCTACACCATCGCCGAAGCGGAGGCGATGCTCACGATCATCCAGCGGCTCGACCCGCCCGGCACCGGGGCGCGCGACCTCCGCGAGTGCCTCCTCCTGCAGCTGCGCGATTCCGGCCAGTCCGGAACGCTCGCCGAGCGGATCGTGCGCGACTTCTTCCAGGAGCTGATAGCACACCGCTGGAGCGACGTCGCCCGAAAGGTCGGCGTGACCACGGGCGACGTGCAGCACGCCGCGGACGAGATCGCCAAGCTCAGTCCCAAACCCGGACTCGCCCAGTCGGGGAAGCAGGACAACTACGTGATCCCGGACATGGTGGTCGAGAAGATCGACGGCCAGTACATGGTGTTCATCAACGATGGCAACCTGCCGCGGCTGAAGCTGAGCCGGGTCTACCAGGACATCGCGCGAGACAAGAAGAAGTTCGACGGCGAGAACAAGGAATTCATCACCAACAAGCTCAACGCCGCGCAGTGGCTGATCCAGGCGATCGAGCAGCGGCGCCACACGATGCTCAAGGTGATGCACTTCATCGTGGACCGGCAGCGCGAGTTCTTCGAGAAGGGCGTGCAATACCTCAAGCCGCTCACGCTCCGCGAAGTGGCCGACGCGATCGGGATGCACGAGAGCACGGTGAGCCGCGTGACCAATGAGAAGTACGCGCAGACCCCGCGCGGCGTGCTCCCGCTGAAGTTTTTCTTCTCCTCCGGCCTGTCCACGGTGGCCGGCGAGGACGTCTCGGCGCGCGGCATCAAGGACACGATCTCGAAGCTCGTCGGCGACGAGGACCCCAAGAACCCACTCACGGACCAGGCCATCGTGGAGATTCTCGAGCGGGACGGCGTGCAGATCGCGCGGCGCACGGTCGCCAAGTATCGCGAGCAGCTCGGCGTGCTCTCGGCGCGGATGCGGAAGCGCGTATGAGTTCGGAGAGCCTGCATGCCGCACCGCCTGTGAGACCGCCGGCGGTATCGGTCCTGGTCCCCGCAAAGGACGAGGCTGAGAACCTCCCGCTGTTCCTCCAGCTCTGCGACGAGACCTTCCGCGGGCGCCCCGAGACGTACGAGGTGATCGTCATCGATGACGGCTCGACCGACGACACCGGCGCGGTGCTCGCGACGCTCCTTCCGGCGTATCCTTTCCTGCACGTCGTGCACCACCGCAGCCAGCGGGGGATTGCCGACGCGCTGCGCAGCGGTTTTCTCGAGGCGCGCGCGGACGTGCTGGTGTTCTTTCCGGCCGACCTCCAGTTCAAACCGGAGGACATCCCGCGGCTTGTCGCGCCGATTCTCGCCGGCGAGTCTGACATGGTCACCGGATTCAAGCAGGGCAAGTATGAGAAAGCGTTCGTCTCCGGCATCTACAACGCCCTCTCGCGCACGCTTTTTCACATCCCGGTGCGCGACCTGAACAACGTGAAGGCGTACCGGCGCGAGATCATGGAAGACCAGCCCGCGCGCCCCGACTGGCACCGCTACATGATCGTCCTGGCCGCCGCGCAGGGTTACACCGTCACGGAGATCCCCGTGCCACTGTACCCGCGCCACGCCGGCAAGTCGAAGTTCGGCCTGTCGCGCATTCCGATCGGCGTGCTCGACATGCTCGCGGTCTGGTTCGAGCTGCGCTTCGGGCGAAAGCCGCTGCTCGCCTTCGGCATGCTCGGCGCGGGATTGTTCGGCATCGGCCTGGTCGCCGGCATCGGCGCGCTGATCCTCCTCTTTACCGAAGACATCGGTGTGCGCGCGGTGTGGACCGTGATCCAGACCTGTCTCGTGCTCGGATCCATTTTCTTCGCCACCGGACTGCTCGGCGAGCAGATCGCCGTCCTGCGCGCCGAGCAGCGCGAGCTGCGGCGGCGGGTCGACGACCGGCGCGCCAGCGACGGCACGCGCTGAGCGAACGGGAAACCCGGCGTACGTGCGCGTCCTCTTCGTCACGCATTCGTACCCGCGGCAGAGCGGGGACGTGGCGGGCGCCTTTATCCTGCGCCTCGCCACGGCGCTCGCGGGGCAGGGTGCGACCGTCAGCGTGCTCGCACCGGCGGCGGCGGGGCTCGCGCCACGCGCTCCGATCGACGGCATCGACGTTCGCCGGTTCCGCTATGCGCCGCGCGGCTGGGAAACGCTCGCGTATACCGGCACGATGGCCGAGCAGGTCACCGGGTCGCTGCGCGGAAAGGCAGCG
>JBIOHR010000095.1:0-12461 GCA_044449085.1 Gemmatimonadales bacterium
CCCGGGTCGAAATCTCCCAACTCGCCCCTCCTGCTACTGCTCTCGCATCGTCCATTGCATCGCCCACGCCTCGAGCCCCTCCTCGCTCATCGGCCGCGCGATGAAATACCCCTGCATCACGTCACAGCCGAGTTGATTCAGCAGGTCCCAGTCGGGCCGGTATTGCACGCCCTCGGCGACCGATACCATCTTGAGGCTCCGCGCGAGCGCAAGGCTCGCCTCCACCACCGACCGCTGCGTTGTGGATTGCGAGCACCCGTTCACGAACTGGCGGTCGATCTTCAGCTCGTTGAACGGCAGCTTCTGCAGTTTCGACAGCCCGGACTGTCCGGTCCCGAAGTCGTCGATCGAAAGCGTGAACCCCTTGAGACGCAGGCGCGTCGCCACGTCGATGAGCCGCACTGCATCCCGCGCCACGTACGTTTCCGTGAGCTCGAGCGTGATCCATTCCGGCTCAACGCGGTTCTCGAGGCATATCGCGTTCGCGCGCTCGGGAAGATCGAGCGCCTCGAACGCGCGCGCCGAAAGGTTGATCGCCATCCGAAGCTCACGACCGGCCTCGCGCCAGCGGCCCACGCACGCGATCGACTCGCGGAGCGAGAAGTCGGTGAGCGACGCGCTGAGCGCCTCGGAGCCCTCGATCTGCGGAATGAACGAGCTCGGCTGGAACAACCCCAGCGCCGGATGCTTCCACCGGACGAGCGACTCCACGCCGGCGAACTTCCCCGTGCGCATCCAGATCTTCGGCTGGTAGACCAGCTGGAGTTCCTGGCGGACGAAGGCGTTCGCGAGATCGGCCTCCGGCGCCATCTTGGCATCCGGCGATTCGTCCGGCGTGCCGTCCCTCATCTTGCGGAACAGGGCCTCGAGCTTCTCGCGCGTGAGCGGCTTCGCCACGGTTCCCAACAGGCGCAATCCCTGCACCTCGGCGAGCATTCCGGCGGTTTCGATGATGCGCTCTTCCTCGACGCTCATGATCGCGATCGCGGACTCGAGCCCGAGCGCCGCGAACGCGCGGATCGTCTCGATGCCATCGCGCTCCGGCATGCGCAGGTCGCACAGCACGAGGTCGAACCACGCGCCCGGGACGGTCACCGCGGAGAGCGCCTGGCCGCCGTCGGCCGCCTCGACGATCTCGGTGACCCCGGCACCCTTCAGCACCGTCCGGACCCAATTCCGAACATGGCTCTGATCATCGACGATCAGGACCTTGAGCGATGCCACATCGAATTTCGCCGCCGCGTCCTGCCCGACCGGTCCGTCAGTCATTGCGGATTCCCTGATGGTGACCAAACCGTCCACGCTGACCGTAAGAATACGGCGGTGTTCGCCGGAAAGTCGAGCCGGACCTCCCCTTGTGCGCGCGGTGGCGGTCCGGCCCCGGAAACACTAGATCAGTGCGAATGCTCGATGACAGGGGGATGCCACGAATGGTGCGACTCGCCGTTGCGCTCGTTGCGGCGACATTCGCCGCGGTCGTGCCGCCGTCCGGTGCCCTGGCGCAGCAGCGGACCGTGCGCGTTCTCGGTGACGACGGCGAGCCCGTCGCGTATGCAAACGTCACGCTCGCGGGCGAGCGCGCGCGGATCACGAACGAGGCGGGCGACGTCGGCGTCGGCACGGCGGGCCGGCCGGCGGTTGCGGTCGACGTACGCCGCCTTGGATACGAGCCGTGGTATGGCACCCTCGCGCTGGGCGACACACAAATGATCGCGAGGGTCACCTTGCACCGCATCACGCGCCGGATGTTCACGGTGAAAGTCACCGACAGCTCGCGCGTGACCTCCTTCTTCCTCCGGGGGTTCTACGAGCGCATGCTCGCGCGCCAGCGTGGAATCGGGAGCGGCATCTACCTCACGCCGGAAGAAGTCGACAAACGCAACGCCGGCGTTCCGACCGCCTTGCTGCAGGGAATCAATGGCGTGTCGCTGCACCGGACGCCGTCCGGCAAGCTGGCAGCCATGAATTCAAACGGCTCGTGCCAGATGACGATACTCATCGACGGGCACGTCGTCTGTCCGGAAGGCGGATGCGATCACTCGGCGTCTTCCACGCCGCCGCCGCCGCCCGCCCGGAGAAGTTCCCGCACGTTCATCCCGCGGACGCCGCCCGGCAACGATCAGTTCGTCGTGCTCGACGATGTGGTGAGCGCGAACGACGTGGCGGCGGTCGAGGTGTACCCGCGCGGCGCTTCAGTTCCCGCGTCGCTCCCCACTGTGAACTCTTCGTGCGGCGTGGTCGCACTGTGGACCGGAGGCAGGACGGCGCCGTGATCCGCCGCCGCGTCAGTCGTGGACGACCGGCAGCGCCTCGCGCCGCCACTCGTCGTAGCCGCCGCGCAGGTTGATCACGTCCGGTACGCCGTGGTTCTGCAGCACGCTTGCCGCCATCGCCGAACGCGTGCCGCCCTGGCACTGCACGATCACCGGCTTCCGCCGCGGAATCATCGCTACACGTTCGGAGAGCACTCCGAGCGGAATGTGCAGCGCACCGGGCAGGTGGCCATGCGCCCACTCTGCCGCGCTTCGAACGTCCACCACCGTCACCTCACCGCTCGTCACGCGAGCGGCGATTGCCGATGCCGATGCCTGCGTCACGTGCTCAACCGGCCCTCCGGCGCTGGACCACTCGGCCAGCGCCTCGGCGGCGAACCAGCCCGGCACGCGGTCGAGGCCGATCTTCGCCATCTCGCGCGCGGCGTGCGCCGCTTCTCCCTGGGTTGCCGCGATCAGGTACACATCGCGGCCGTAGGGAAGCAGCGTCCCCGCCCACGTGGCGAACGCCTTGCCGAGCGGAATGTTGAGCGTGCCCGGCGCGTGCCCGTCGGCGAATGCGTCGGACGACCTGAGATCCACGACCAGCTCGCGCGTGCGCAGCGCGCCTTCGAGCCGGCGTGCCTCGATGCGCTCCGGCTGCGGCCACTCCACCAGTAGCGGCGGGCCCTCGCGGTTGATGCGTTTCATCTCCGCGAAATACGGCGGCGGCTCGGGCTGTCCGGCGAGCACTTCGCTCACGAACGCGCTCTCATCGGTCGCGGCAAATCCCCAGTTGGCGATCCGCTCGTAGCCGATCGTGGAGTGCGGGAGCGCGCCGAGCGCCTTGCCGCAGGCGGATCCTGCACCGTGGCCCGGCCACAGCTGCACGAAATCGGGCAGGTCGCGCAGGCGCGTCAACGACGCGAACAGTGCGTGGGCGGAATCCTCCATCGTGCCGGCGATTCTTGCTGCGCGTTCCAGCAGGTCGGGGCGGCCGACATCGCCGACGAACAGGCAGTCGCCGGAGAGCAGCCCCACCGGACGATCGGACACCGCGAGGTCGGTCACGAGAAACGCGAGGTGCTCGGGCGTGTGGCCCGGCGTATGCGCGACATCGAACCGCACGCGATCGGCGTGGAACGTGTCGCCGTCGTGGAGGAGTGTCGCGCCGTCGGGTGCCGCGAACGCGTATTGCCAGTCACGGCCGCCCTCCGCCGAGAGCAGCAGCGTCGCGCCCGTGCGCCTGGCGAGTTCGCGGCTTCCGGAAACGAAGTCCGCGTGGATGTGGGTTTCGGCGACCTTCGTGATGCGGAGACGCTCTGCGGCAGCGGCGGAGAGGTACTGCGCGATATCGCGGTTCGCGTCGACCACGACCGCTTCGCCGCTCCGTTCGCAGCCGATCAGGTAACTCGCCTGTGCGAGACCTTCGTCGTAAAAGCGCCTGAAGAACATCCGTTGACCGCTCCCTTCTACAGTTTTGCGTGGTTTTGCCAGAGGACGAGCACGCCGATCACGAGCAGGAGCACCGCGAACCCGCGCTTCAGCGTGCGCTGCGGCACGAAACGCCCGAGACGAGCGCCCGCGAGGATCCCCACGATCGCGACCGCACTGAAGGTACACACGAACAGCCACGGTATGGCGAGCACAAGGCGCTGGCCGGCGAACCCCGAGACGCAGTTCATCGAGATGACCAGCAGCGACGTTCCCACTGCTTCGCGCATCGGCACCTTGCCGAAACCGACGAGCGCGGGGACGAGCAGGAATCCGCCGCCGATTCCGATCGCGCCGGTGAGCGCGCCGACGGCAAGTCCGACGGCGTACAACGCCATCGAAGGCGCCTCGGGGACGGTCGCTTCGGTCGCATCGCGTTGAGCGGAGCGCATCATCATGACGGCGGCCACCGCCATGACCGCGCCGAGGATAAGGAGCTGCGTGCGGCCGTCGAGCAGGCGTGAGGCGCGCGCGCCGCCGTACGCGCCGGTCATCGTCACGAGACCGAAGATGAGCGCGTTCGCGAGGCGGATGTTGCCGGCGCGCCAATGCCCGACCGCGCCGATGAAGCTCGTCGCGCCGACGACCGGAAAACTCATCGCGACCGCGAGCTTGGCGTCGAATCCGAGCACGTAGACAAAGATCGGGACAGTCAGCGTCGACCCACCGCCGCCGAAGAGTCCGAGGGTGAGCCCGATGATCAGGGCGAGCACGAGGCCGATCGTGATCACGACGCGCCTCCGTTGCGGGCGCGCGTGGCGGAGTGGTGCGTCACTTCGGCGGCGCCGTGAACTTTGCGACGCGGCCGCGCGGACCGGCGGCCCATCCCGTGCGCCCGGCGAAACTCACGCTCCAGTAGGTGAGCGTGTCGCCATGGATCCAGGTCGCGCCGAAATCACGCGTGACCGCCGTCCCGTGCGCACCGGCGGCGGCGAACGAGGGCGGCGAGCTCCCGGCGAGGAACGCGAGTCCGGTGGTGACGCCGTCCGGCGCGGCCGGTCCCGCCGCGGACCAGGTGACGCCGCCGTCGTCGGTGCGGATGGCGCGGTCGGTCGGGCCGCGCGCGATGGCGTAGTCGCCGCCCACCGCCAGGCCGTGCCGCGCGTCCGCGAAGGCGATGCCGAACAGTCCGGCGCTCTTGCCGCCGGGGAGTCCGGTGGATGATACCTGCCAGGTTCGTCCGCGGTCCGTCGAGCGAAACACCCGCGCCTCGGCGGCGCCGCCCGTCGCGATCCACGCGTTCGACGACCCCTGCACGGCGAGTTGCGTGTTGCTGGCGGCAAACGCCGCTTCGCCCGGCAGCACCGGCGGAATGCTTGCCGGCGGCGTGCGGGTCCACGTGGAGCCGCCGTCGTCGCTGGTGAGGATCACGAGCCGGCCGTCGACCGGATCGCTGAACGTGAAGCCGTGGCGTGCGTCCCAGAACGCGATGCCGTCGAGGAAGACGCCCTTGGTCGTGTCGCTCCACGCGAGTGACCAGTGGCTGCCGCCGTCGGCGGTTCGATAGATGTGCGCCTGACCCTGTTCCGCGGCTCCCGCGCTTGCGACGACCGCCGTGTTCGCATCGAACGCCTTGATCCCGCGAAAATCCAGACGCGCGGCGCCGGGGATTGTGTCGACGTTCCAGGTTGCCCCGCCGTCGACGGTGCGGAACACGCGTCCGCCGGTGCACCCAGCCCACGCGACGAGCACACTCGCCGCGGAGACGCTCCTGCAGCTCGCAGTGGAGGGAACCACTTCACGGTCCCAGCGCCGCCACGCGTCCGGACCGGCGGCTGGTTCCCCCGCGGCATGAACTGCTGCCGTGCCGGAGCAGCCCGCGGCGACGGCGAGCGACACTGTCGTCTGCACCATGATCCGGAATCGTGCGATGAACATGCGTCCGCCGTGCGGGTTTCGTCCGATCGTGAGAGACGCAAGGTACGACGTGAGCGCCCTGCGCCGCCATGAGCGGCACGGCCGTCCCGCACTCCGATGGCGCGCCGCCCCGCGTTAGATTTGGCCGCATGATCTCGACTACGCCGTTCGCGCGTGCGTTCGCGGCTCTCGCCGCGGCAACGCTCGTCGCCTGCAGCGGCAAGCCGCCCGAGCACGGCACGCTCATCGAGAATCCGGAACCCGCGCCCGCACTGCACCTCACCGACGCGGCCGGCCACCCGTTCGACCTCTCCGCCCAGCGCGGGCGGCTGATGTTCGTCTATTTCGGCTACACGCATTGCCCCGACGCCTGCCCGACCACGCTCACCGATTGGGCGAGAGCACGCGCGCTGCTCGGGCCGAAGGGCGCCGCCGTGCATTTCGTGTTCGTCAGCGTCGACCCCGCGCGCGACACGCCGGAGATTGCCGCACACTACGCGCGCCAGTTCGACTCGACGTTCACGGGACTCGTCGCGTCGGGCACGCAGCTCGACAGCGTCAAGGCGGCGTGGAATTTCGCGGTCGAGCGCGAGGAGATGCCGGGCATGAAGCCGGATGAATACGGCGTCGCGCATCCCGCCGGGGTCTACTTCGTGGACGGCGACGGGCGGATGGCGTTCGTGTTCGCTCCGGGATCGAAGCCGGAGGAGATCGCGTCGGACCTGAAACGCTTGATGTGATGCGGCGCCGAACGGCGCTGCCGTGGTGCGCGCTGCTGTGTCTCGCCGGGGCATCGTGGACGTCGGCCGCGGCGCAAGGCACCCCGCCTCGGGTCGCCGCCGCCGACCCCTGTCCGCAGACGGACTCCACCTGCGTGCCGCCGCCCGTCATGCGCGAGTTCCGCGGCGTGTGGGTGGCAACCGTCCGCAACATCGACTGGCCGTCGCGCCCCGGGCTGCCACCCGCACTCGCGAAGGCGGAGCTCACGGCACTGCTCGACCGTGCCGTCGCGCTCGGCCTCAACGCCGTCGTGCTCCAGGTGCGTCCCGCGGGTGACGCGCTGTATGCCTCGAAAATCGAACCGTGGTCGGCGTACCTCACCGGGACGCAGGGACTCGCACCCGTGCCGTTCTGGGATCCGCTGCGGTTCGCGGTGGAACAGGCGCACGCGCGCGGGCTCGAGCTGCACGCATGGTTCAATCCGTATCGCGCGAAGGACCCGTCGGCCACGGGCAGGCTCGCGCCGTCGCACATCGCCCGCAGGCATCCCGAGCTCGTGAAGAAGTACGGCACGCAACTCTGGATGGATCCGGGTGAGCCCGCGGTGCGCGACCAGACGCTGCGGGTGATCCTCGACGTGGTGAAGCGCTACGACATCGACGGCGTCCACCTCGATGACTACTTCTACCCATATCCCGAACGCCGCCCCAACGGCTCCACCGACTTTCCCGACGACCGGAGCTGGAAGAAATACAGGAAGGGCGGTGGCAAGCTCTCACGCGACGACTGGCGCCGCGCGAACGTCGACGACCTGGTCCGCACGCTGCACGAGCAGATCGCGAAGGTGAAGCCGTGGGTGAAGTTCGGGATCTCGCCGTTCCAGCTCTGGCGTCCCGGCTATCCGGAATCGATCACCACCGGTCTCGACGCGTACTCGACGCTCTTTGCGGACTCGCGAAAGTGGTTCACGAACGGCTGGGTGGACTATCTCTCCCCGCAGCTCTATCGCCGCGTGGACGAAGAACGCAGCTACGGCCTGCTGCTCAAGTGGTGGGCCGCGCAAAACGCACAGCACCGGCATCTCTGGCCGGGCCTCTACACGTCCGGCGTCCGGACGGGCGATGCCACCGAGTGGCGCCGCGGGGAGATCGTCGCGCAGGTGCTCGCCACGCGCGACCAGCCCGCGGTCGACGGCGAGCTGCAGTTTTCGATGGAACCGCTGCTCGCGGACCGCGACAGCGTGGGGACGGTGCTCCGCCGCACGGTGTACGCCGAGCCCGCGCTCGTTCCACCGTCGCCGTGGATGATGCCCGGGGCGCCGGCCCCGCCGGAAATCGCGCTGAAGCAGGGGACGCGCGGCGACACGCTGCTCATCGCGCCCGGCGGCGGGTCGGTCGCGCGCTGGTGGCTCGTGCAGTTGCGCTCCGGCGGAACCTGGACGACGCGCGTGATCGACGCATCGGTGCGGGCGTACGGCCTGCCGGACACGAGCGGCACGACGCGCCCCGACCTCGTGGCGGTCACGGCGGTCGACCGCACGGAGCAGGCCGGGAGCCCTTCGGCATTGCGCCTGCCGTGACCAAGACCTTTCTTCTTCCGTCGTGAAACGCCTCGCACGCAACCTCACGTTTCAGGTGATCTTCGCCGTCGTCGTCGGCGTCGCGCTCGGCGCGATCGACCCCTCGCTCGCGAAGCAGATGCGGCCGCTCGGCGACACGTTCGTGAAGCTGGTCAAGATGGTGATCGGGCCGATCATCTTCCTCACGATCGTGCTCGGCATCGCGCGCGTGGCCGACGTGAAGAAGATCGGGCGCGTGGGAGGGAAGGCGTTCCTCTATTTCGAGGTGGTCACGACGTTCGCGCTCGCGATCGGCCTGACCGTGGTCAATGTCGCGCGGCCGGGCGCCGGCCTCAACGCCGCGGCGATGCCGAAGGGCGACGTGTCGGCGTACGCGACGCAGGGACAGTCGCTGAAGTTCACCGACTTCATGACGCACATCGTGCCGTCGAGTCCGGTGGACGCCTTTGCCCAGGGCGACATCCTGCAGATCGTGTTCTTCGCGATCCTGTTCGGCTTCGCGCTCGTGACGCTCGGCAAGAAGTCCGAGGCGCTGATGAACGTGCTGGAGGCGACGCTCGATGCGTTCTTCAAGATCGTCGACTTCATCATGCTGGTCGCGCCGCTCGGCGCGTTCGGCGCCATGGCGTTCACCGTCGGGGCGTTCGGTCTCCAGTCGCTGCTCCCGCTCGGCCGCCTGATGTTCGACGTGTACCTCACGATGCTGCTGTTCATTTTCATCGTGCTCAACGCGATCCTGCGCTGGTACGGGTTCAGCCTGTGGGAGTACCTCAAATTTATTCGCGAAGAGATAATAATTGTGCTCGGCACGAGTTCGTCGGAGGCCGCACTCCCGGGGCTGATGGCGAAGCTCGAGCGCTACGGCTGCGCGCGGCCGGTCGTGGGGCTCGTTGTGCCCACCGGCTACTCGTTCAACCTCGACGGCACGAGCATCTACCTGTCGATGGCGACGCTCTTCCTGGCGCAGGTGTACGGGGTGCCCCTCACCCTCGTCCAGCAGCTCGGGATTCTTGCGGTGCTCATGATCACGTCCAAGGGCGCCGCCGGCGTGACGGGATCCGGGTTCATCGTGCTCGCGAGCACGCTGTCGGCCATGAAGGTCGTGCCAATCGAGGGAATCGCACTGCTGCTCGGCGTCGACCGGTTCATGAGCCAGGCGCGCGCGCTCACGAACATCATCGGCAATGGCGCCGCGACGCTGGTGATTTCGCGCAGCGAAAACGAGTTCGATGAAACGATGCGCGCCTCGGCGGTGTTGGAATCCGCCGGGGCGCGCACCGGAAAATCAGTCGCTGCTACTTCTTGATCTTTCGCAGCAGTTCCTCGAATCCGCCGCCGCCGCCACCCGTTCCGCTCGCGCGCTCGACGTGCAGCAGTTGTTTCTGCGTCTGCCCGTTGACGGTGATTGATACGAGGTAGTCACCCGTTCCGACCACCGGCGGCGGGCCGCCGCGGTTGCCGCCGCCGAATCCAAACAATGCCTGCAGCGCCGGACCGCGTCCGTTCGCGCTCAGCGCGGCAAAGATCTCCTGGGGGTCGAGCGGAGCTTCCGCGCCCGGCGCTGCGCCGGGAGTGGCACCCGCAGGTGCGGCCGGTGCGCCGGGCGCGCCGGGGGCGCCCGCTCCGCGTCCGCCGCCCGCTCCAGCGCCGCGCGCCGCGCGCACCGGCGTCAGGTTCTCACCCGGCCGCTCCTGGAATCCGCCGCGGCCGCCGCCGAACCCGCCGCCGAAGCCGTTCGGGAAGAGACCCTGAAATCCTTCACCGTTCGCCATCACCGTGCGAATGCGGTCCACGGTGGACTTCGGCAGCCCACCTTCCTTCTCGATTGAATCGAGCATTGCGCCGAGCTTGTGCGCATTGCGGATCGAGTCGCGGACACCGGCCGGCGAGAGCGCAATCGCCGGCGCCGCCTTGCCGCGGAAGTTCCACACCACGCGCTGGATTCCCGCGCGTCCCGGCCCGTTGAGCGTCGCGAGTGTGTCGCCGCGTGCGTCCTGCACGAGCACTTTCACGGCGCCCTGGATCGGCTGCGACACGCGGTAGACGATCTCCGCACCGTATTGCGGGCTTGGTACTTCAAACGTCTTCTGCCCAACCGACTGCCCGTCGAACGCGCGCTCGCCCCATTGGAACGCAGGCTTCGGCGCAAACAGGTGCACCGGCTGTGATGCGATGTCCGCTTTCCACTGCTGGAGCGGCGCGATGTCCGCTATCCAGAACCCGCGCCCGTGCGTGGCCGCAACAATTTCGTTGTCGCGCGGGTGGATCATCAGGTCCATCACCGGTGTCGTCGGCAGGCCGGTCATGAAACGCTGCCAGCTTTGTCCGCGGTTGGTTGACACATACGTGCCAACGTCGGTGCCGACGAACAGCAGGTCGCGGTTCTTGAGATCCTCGCGAACCACGTACGCAAAGTCCGGCCCGCCGGTCGGCAGGTTCGCCGCGATCGACTTGAAGCTCTTTCCGCCATCGGTCGTGACGAGCACGTAGGGAGTGAAATCGTCGCGGCGATGGTTGTCGTACGTCACGTAAAACGTGAGCGAGTCGAAGTGCGACGGCTCAATGCGCGAGACGTACGTGCCCGCCGGCACGCCGGTCACGTTCTTCGTGAGCTCGTTCCAGGTGCCGCCGTCGTTCCACGTCATCCAGAGGCGGCCGTCGTCCGTGCCCGCGTAGAGAATTCCGGGGCGGATCGGCGATTCATTGAGCGAGACGATCGTCGCAAACGTTTCAGCGCCCGTCGCGTCGGTCGTGATGCCGCCCGTCGTCTGCGTCGACACATGGATCTTCATCGTGTCCGCGTAGGAGAGATCCGGCGAGATCGGATACATCTCGTCGCCGCTCTTGGTCGACTTGAGCACGCGGTTCGCGCCGAAGTACAGCACCTGCGGATTGTGCTTCGAAATCAGGAACGGCGTGTTCCAGTTCCAGCGCATGTCGAGGTCGATGGAATCGCGCTTCTGCATCGCGCGGTAGCCGTCGAGTCGCTTCTTCTCGTCCTTCGAAAGCGCCTTTGTGGTGTCCGGCCAGAGCACGGCGATGGAATCCTCCCACGTCGTGTATTGTGTCCGCCAGTTTGGCTTTGCGAGCCCGAACCGTTCTCCGGTCGAGACGATGTAGCGGCCGATGTTCCCGCCCTGCGACTCGCCGTAGATGATGTCGGAGTTCGTCTGGTCCTGCGCTGTCACGAACCCGTCGCCGCCGTTGAACGTGAACCACATCGAGTTGGTGATCGGGCCGCTGCGGCGCCGGCTCGGCCCGCACCATGCGCCGTTGTCCTGCGCGCCGCCGCACACATTGTACGGCACGGCCATGTCGAACGAGACGTTGTAGTACTGGCCGATCGGGAGCTGGTTCATCGAATCCCAGTTGCCGCCCGAATCCCACGTCTGCGCCACGCCGCCGTCGTCACCGACGATGATGTGCGACGGATCTTTCGGGTCGATCCACATCGCGTGATGGTCGACGTGCACGTTGTTCGTCGTGTTGCCCGTCGTCTTGCCGCCATCCCACGAGTACTTGAGCGGCGTGCTCGACCAGAACACGTGGTTCGCGTTCGACGGGTCCACCCGCAGCTGTGAGTAATAGAACGGCCGCGTGTCCTCGTCGTTCATTTTGGTCCACGTCTTGCCGGCGTCCTCGGAGCGATAGAGCCCCGTCGGCGATTTCGCGGGCTTCACGCCCGCTTCCTTTTTGTGCGGCGTGACCGTGTCGGCTTCGACGAGCGTGTACATGATGTTCGGGTCGGACGCCGCGAGCGCGACGCTGATGCGCCCCTTCGCCGTCTCGGGGAATCCGCCGCCCTTCACTTCGGTCCACGTCTCACCCGCGTCGGTGCTCTTCCACAGCCCTGAACCCGGGCCGCCCGATTGATACGAGTAGGGGCTCCGCACGCGCTCGTAGCTCGACGCCCACACCGTGTTCGGGTCCCGCGGGTCGAGCGCGACGTCCACGAATCCGGCCTTGTCGCTGACGAACTTCTTCAGCACCCAGGTCTTGCCGCCGTCGGTGCTCTTGTAGAGGCCGCGCTCCTTGTTCGGGCCCCACGCGTGTCCCAGCGCCGCGACGTACACGAGATTCGCATCGTGCGGGTTCACGACGATGCGGCCGATCTGCTCGGTCTCCTTGAGCCCGATGAACTCCCAGCTCTTGCCGCCGTTCGTCGTCTTGTACAGGCCGGCGCCCGGAGAGATCGAGTTGCGCGTGTTCGGCTCGCCCGTGCCGTAGTATACGATGTTCGTGTCGCTCGGCGCGATCGCCAGCATGCCGCCCGACGACACGTGCTCGCTCTCGAACACCGGGCGGAACGTCGTGCCGGCGTTGGTCGACTTCCACACGCCACCACCCGCGCTCGCGACGTAAAACGTGCGCGATGGCCACGGGATGCCCTGCACGTCCACCACCCGTCCCTGGTGGTTGGCCGGTCCGATATTGCGCCAGCGCATGCCGGCGATCGTCAGTGAGTCGGGCTGCTGTGCCGCGAGCGGAAGGGCGGCGAGCAGAGCCAGCAGCGGCAGCGTGCGTGCAGGGCGCATGGGTGGGGTGGGTGGGGTTACGGA
>JBIOHR010000096.1:0-12353 GCA_044449085.1 Gemmatimonadales bacterium
ACCGGCTTCGTGAGGTCGAGCTCGCTGAGCCTCGTCATGCACATG
The DNA here is from genome assembly GCA_044449085.1 of Gemmatimonadales bacterium. Lineage (GTDB taxonomy): Bacteria > Gemmatimonadota > Gemmatimonadetes > Gemmatimonadales > Gemmatimonadaceae > Fen-1231. Next base: position 46 of record JBIOHR010000096.1, read on the forward strand.
AGCCGCGGCTTGCCATTGATCTCCGCCGAGCACGAGCCGCACTTGCCGGCTTTGCAGTTCCAGCGGACGGCCATGTCGTTCGCCTGGTCTGACTGGATGCCATGCACGGCGTCGAGGACGACCATCCCCTCGCCGACTTCCGTCGTGTAATTCCGCAGCTCGCCGCCGCCCTGCGCACCGCGCCAAATGCGGAACGTCGCTGTGCTCATGACTTCTGCTCCTCGATGACTTCCTGCAGGTGAGCGGGAATAGGCGGAATTGTCTCGCGGCTGAGCGCCATGGAGCCGTCCGGCGCCTTGCGGAGCCTGATATTGAATGTGGCCTGCTTCGGATCCTTGTCGGGATAGTCGTCGCGGAAATGCCCACCGCGGCTTTCCGTGCGCTCGAGCGCGGCGCGCGTAATTGCCTCGGAGATCGTCATCAGGTTCTTCAGGTCGATCGCGGTGTGCCACCCTGGATTGTACTCGCGATTCCCTTCAGCTCCCACTTTGGCGGCCCGTGCGCGCAGGGCAGCGAGCTTTTCGAGCGCCGCCTTCATTTCGCTCTCGGTGCGCACGATGCCGACGAGGTTCTGCATCATCGACTGCAGCTCGTGCTGCACATGATACGGGCTCTCGCCGCCGCTGCGCTCGAACGGGGCGAGCGCCTCGCGCGACGCGGCGGCGAGCTGTGCTTCGTCGAGCGCGCCAGCTCCGTTCGCCTTGGCAAATCCGGCGGCGTGCTCGCCGGCGCGCTTGCCGAACACGAGCAGGTCGGACAGCGAGTTGCCGCCGAGGCGGTTGGCGCCGTGCAGGCCCGCGGCGCACTCACCTGCCGCGAAGAGCCCCGGCACCGACGTCATCTGCGAGTCGCCATCCACCGAGATGCCGCCCATCATGTAGTGCGTCGTCGGCCCGATCTCCATCGGCACCTTGGTGATGTCGATGTCGGCGAGCTGCTTGAACTGGTGGTACATGCTCGGGAGCTTGCGTTTGATGGCTTCCTCGCCGTTCGGAATCTTCTCCTTGATCCACGCGATGTCGAGGAACACGCCGCCGTGCGGGCTCCCGCGCCCCGCCTTCACTTCGCGGTTGATGCAGCGCGCGACGTGGTCGCGCGTGAGGAGCTCGGGCGGACGGCGGGCGCTCTTGTCGCCCTGCGTGTAACGCCAGCCTTCCTCCTCGTTGTCCGCCGTCTGGTTGCGGTAGTTCTCGGGGATGTCGTCGAACATGAAACGCCGCCCCTCGCTGTTGCGCAGCACCCCGCCCTCGCCGCGCACGCCCTCCGTCACGAGCAGCCCCTTCACGCTCGGCGGCCAGACCATTCCCGTGGGATGGAATTGCACGAACTCCATGTCCTGGAGCACGGCGCCGGCATTGTATGCGAGCGACTGGCCGTCAGCCGTGTACTCCCAGCTGTTGCTCGTCACGCTGTACGCGCGGCCGACGCCACCGGTCGCGAGCACCACCGCTTTGGCCTTGAACAGCCGGAAACGCCCGCGCTCGCGATCGTACCCGAACGCACCGACGACACGCGGGCCGTCCTTGAGCAGCGTGACGATCGAAACTTCCGCGTGCACGTCGATGTTGAGGTGCATCGCGTGATCCTGCAGCGTGCGGATCATTTCGAGGCCGGTGCGATCGCCGACGTGCGCGAGGCGCGGATACCGGTGACCTCCGAAATTGCGCTGGCTGATCTTCCCCTCTTTCGTGCGGTCGAACACGGCGCCCCACGCCTCGAGTTCGTTCACCCGCGCCGGCGCTTCCTTCGCGTGGATCTCCGCCATCCGCCAGTTGTTCAGGTACTGGCCGCCCCGCATCGTGTCCGCGAAGTGCACGCGCCAGTTGTCGCGGTCGTCCGCGTTTCCGAGCGCCGCGGCGACTCCGCCTTCGGCCATCACGGTGTGCGCCTTGCCGAGCAGGGACTTGGTGACGACGCCGACTGTTGCTCCGGCGCCCGCGGCTCCAATGGCGGAGCGAAGCCCCGCGCCGCCCGCGCCGATGACGAGTACGTCGTGCTCGAACGTTTCGTACTCCGCCATCAGAACAGCCTCCAGTCGTGCCAGATGCCCATCGAGCACATGCGAATGTAGAGATCGGAGAACCCGACCATCACGAGGCTCGTCCACGCAAACTTCTCGTGGAGCCCGTTGAGGCAGGTCGCGCAGGCGTAGGCCGTCTTGCGCACAGGCCGGTCGCTGAGCTTGTCGTAGATGCCGCCGATGAGGTGACGGAATGAGTGACAGCCGAACGTGTACGAGCTGAGCAGGACGAGGTTCACGGCGAGGACGATCGTGCCGATGCCCACGCCGAACTGCGTGTGCCCCGCCGCATCGGTGAACCACATCGCGTTCCAGAGGTCACCCGCGAGGATCACGAGGAACGGAATGGCGAGGTACAGGAAATACCGGTGGATGTTCTGGAATACGAGCGGAAAGAATCGCTCACCGAGGTATGACGAGCGCGGCTCGCCGACGGCGCAGTTGATGGGATCCGCCCACATCGCCTTGTAGTACGCGCCGCGATAGTAATAGCAGGTGAAGCGGAAGCCGCCGGGTGCCCAGAGAATCAGCAGCGCGGGCGAGAATGGCAGGAGTCCCGGCCACCAGGCCGGCTTCGTCCCGAACCAGGCGTGGACGCTGGGCCCGAATATCTCAGGCGAGTAGAAGGGCGACAGGTACGGCCCGTAGGTGTAGTGATCGCCTTGGAACGCCGCCCACGTCGAATACACGACGAAGAGCCCGAGGACGGTGAAGGTCAGGACCGGCCGGAGCCACCAGGCATCGGTGCGACCGGTCTCGAGAAACTTTCGCGGCGCGAGTGGAAGCGGCGCGTGAGCCATTGAGCGTTCTCCGTCGGGTGAATCATCGGGCAGCGGGAGGAAGTTGCCCTGCGGTACAGGCGCGGGCAAGACCGGAGGTGTGGCGCGGACGGTGCGCCGCGCGCCTCAGCGCAGGCCGGTCGCGATCGCAGCGAGTACGGCCGCCGCGCCGACGCCGAGGAGTCCGAGATACAGCGGCACGGCAAAGCGGAGCCATTCGTCGTAGCGCACCCGCGCGGCGACGACGATCGCCATCAGCGCACCGTTCGTCGGCGTCAGCAGCTCGCAGAGCCCCGCGCCGACCTGGTACGCGAGCACCGTCACCTGTCGCGACAAGCCGAGCAGGTCCGACAGCGGCACGAGCACGGGCATCGTCAGCACCGCCTGCCCGCTCACGCTCGGCACCGGAACATGGACGATCGTGTGCAGCACGATCATGCCGATCGCCGCCACTGACACCGGCATCGCCGCAAGGGGCGTCACGAGCGCGTGGACAATCGTGTCGATGATCCGACCCTGATCGAGCGCGACGAACACCGCGCGCGCGAAGCCTATCAGCATCGCGGCGAAGGCCATCGACCGAAATCCCTCGACGAAGCCGTCGGCCGTGCCTGTGACCCCGAGCCCGCCGGTGAGGCCGGCGAGCACGCCGACGAGCAGGAAGAGCCCCGCCATCTGGTCGAAATCCCAGTCCAGGCGCATGACGCCGAATACAAACAGCGCGAACCCGGCAAGCACGATCGCGATCACCGTGATTCTGCGGGCGTCGAACGGTTCGTGCGGCGCGGCGGCATCTCCAAGCGGGCCCGCTTCGCGATTCCGCGCCGCGTGGCGCATCGTCCCCGCCGTCCACCCGGCGACTGCGATCAGCAAGAAGACCGTGCGAAACAATCCGCCGGACACCAGCGGCAGGCCGGCGAGCTTCTGCGCGATCCCCACCTGGAACGGATTGATCGGGCTGAACGCCGCGCCGACTGCAGCCGAGCCGACGCTCATGGCGACGGCGGTGAGCGGCGGGAAGCGCATCCGGCGGCACAGGAGCAGGAGCACCGGCACGAGCGCGATGATCTCCTCCTGCATGTTCTCGAGCGCGCCCGCGGTTGCAAACAGGACGCACACCGCCGGAATGACGAGCAGTTCGTTTCCCCCGACCCCGCGCGCCAACGCCCCGACCGCCTGGCGCAGCGCGCCGGTCTGATCCACCACGCTGAACGCGCCGCCAACGAGGAACACGAAAAAGACGACCGACGCGGCGTCGATCAACCCCTTGGGGATCGTCACGAGCGTCTGCATGAATCCGAGCGGCGCAGGCTCGACCGCGTGGAACGTACCCGCGACGACAACGCGGCGGCCTGTCGCGGGATCGTCGCGGCGGTCGTAACGCCCGGCGGGAAGCACGTGACTCAGCAGCGCCGCCAGCACGACGCAGCAGGTGAGGAGCGTGAGCGGGTGCGGGAGTGCGAAGCGGCGCATGCGCGCACGAACATACGGCGCGCAGCGCTGCGCGAACAGGCGAGGTGCCGTGTGACCGAACGTGGGCGCTGTAGCGCGGCCGGCCCCCCGACCGTTATTAACCGCGCCTATGGAACTCCGCCGCAGCATTGGGCTTTTTCGCGCGACGACGATGGTCGTCGGCATCATCATTGGTGCGTCGATCTTCGTGCAGCCGTCCGAAGTCACCGCGCGGGTGCCGACGGTGTGGGGCGCGCTCCTCGCGTGGGCGGCTTCCGGGGCGCTCACGATGATCGGGGCGCTGGTCATCGCCGAGCTGGCGTCGGCGTGGCCCCGCACCGGCGGCGTATATGTATTTCTGCGTGAGTTGTATTCGCCGGCGGTGGCGTTCCTCTGGGGCTGGGCGATGTTCTGGACGATGCACTCCGGCATCGTCGCGGTCATCGCGATGGCCTTCGCGCGCTATGCCGGCACGTTCGTCCCGCTCGGTGACCTCGGCACGCGCGCCGTGGCGATCGGCGCGGTCCTCGGGCTCTCCGCCGTGAACTATCGCGGCGTGCGCGAAGGGAGCAGCGTGCAGGCCGCGCTCACCTCCATCAAGGTGCTCGCGATCGTCCTCATCATCGCGATCGCCTTCACCTTTGCCTCTCATTCGAATGGAGCGCTCGGCGCGGCGGCAGTGGCAACGCGAACCACGCCGCCGACGGCGCGGAACTTCTCGCTCGCGCTCATCGCAGGCCTTTTCGCCTTTGGCGGATGGCACATGGTGTCCTATGCCGCCGAGGAGACGATCGACCCGGCGCGCACCATTCCGCGCGCGCTCGTCGCGGGAACGCTGACAGTCACCGCGCTGTACGTCGCGCTCAATGCCGCGTACCTGCGGGTGCTGCCGCTCAAGACCGTGGCGCAATCGTCGCGCGTGGCGGCGGATTTTGCCGACGCCGCGGTCGGCGGCCACGGTGCCCAAATCATGTCCGCACTTGTCATTCTCTCGACACTCGGCGCCATCAACGGCGTGATCCTCGCGGGCCCGCGGGTGTACCTGGCGATGGCGAACGACGGCCTGCTCTTCAAGTGGGTCGGTGCGGTGCATCCGGTGTATCGCACGCCGCACCGCGCGATTGCGCTGCAAGCCGTATGGTCGTGCGTGCTGGTCGCCACGGGTTCGTACCGCGCGCTCTTCACGCGTGTGGTCTACACCGAGTGGATCTTCTTCGGCCTGCTCGCCGCGGGCCTGTTCGTCGCGCGCCGCCGCGCCGGGTACGCTCCGCCGTATCGCGTTTGGGGGTTCCCCGTGCTGCCGGCGTTGTTCGTCGTCTCCACGGCGGCGATCGTCGCCAATCAGGTCGCCGCACAACCCGTGGAGAGCGTAACCGGCCTGCTCTTCGTTCTGTTGGGGCTCCCCGTCTACTACATTTGGGCCAGAAATCCCACCAGAAAACCGAGGAGCACCGGCACGTGAGAGTCGTCGACGTCCACAATCACTATTATCCGCCGCGTTACATGGCCGCCCTTCAGTCGGGCGAAAGTGCGGTGACGATCAAGATCGACGCGGATGGCAATCCCGAGCTGCACTACCCCGGTGACTACAACACCGCCGTGCCCGGACACCGCGACGTGGCGTACCGGCAGACCGTGCTCGAGCAGGAAGGGATCGCGACGCAGATCTTCTCGCTCACCACGCCGGGCACGCATGTCGAAACGCCCGCGCGCGCCGTGAAGTACGCGAGCATGGTGAACGACGAGTTCGCGAAGGACGTGCAGGCGCGCAGTCCGCGCTTTGCGGCGTATGCGACCCTTCCGCTCAACGATCCCAAGGCTTCGGTCACGGAGTTCCGCCGCGCGGTCGAGCAACTCAAGTTTCCGGGCGCGATGCTGTTCAGCAACGTGAACGGTGTCGCACTCGCCGACGAGCGCTACTGGCCGCTGTACGAAGCGGCGAACGAGCTCGGCGCGGTGCTGCACATCCACCCGACGAATCCGATCAATGTCGACGCGATGAAGCAGTACTGGCTCATGCCGCTCGTTGGGTTCCTGTTCGACACAACGATTGCCGCCGCCCACCTGGTGTTCAGCGGCGTGAACGAGCGGTTCCCGCGCATCAAATGGGTGGCGAGTCATCTTGGCGGCGCACTTCCCTATCTCGCCGAACGGCTGGACCGCGGATATGAGGCGTTTCCGGAATGCCGCGCGAACATCGCGAAGCCGCCCAGCGAATACCTCAAGCACTGGTACTACGACACGGTGAACTTCGACCCGCGCGCGCTGGAGCTTGCGGTGAAGTTCGCGGGTGCCGGCCACATCCTTGCGGGGAGCGACTATCCGCACGCGATCGGCAGCATCCCTTTGATGATGAAAGCGCTCAATGCCATGCAGGTCTCGGAGGCCGACCGCGCGGCCATCATGGGCGGCAATGCGGTAAAGCTCTACAACCTCGCCTGACCCGATTCGCGCCAACGATCACTCCCCGCACTGCGTTTCGTCATCTATGAATCCCCCCACTTCGAGTTCCGCCGCGGCGATGCCGGCTTCGCAGCGGTACCTGCCGCTTCTGCTCATTCTCTTTGTAGGAAGCGGCTGTGCGGCGCTCATCTACGAGATCGTCTGGTTCGAGATGCTCCAGCTCTCCGTCGGCTCGTCGGCGGTGTCGCTCGGCGTGCTGCTCGGCACCTTCATGGGTGGGATGTGCATCGGCAGTTTCATGCTGTCACGGGTGGTGTCGCGCAAGCACCATCCGCTGAAGGTGTACGCGATGCTCGAGCTTGGCGTCGGCGCGTTCGGCCTGCTGGCGCTGGTGCTCCTCCCGATCGCGGGGTCGGTGTACCTGTCGATCGCCGGCCACGGGATGCCCGGATTTCTTTTGCGCGGCGTCGTCGCGGCGATCTGCCTGCTCCCGCCGACCCTCGCAATGGGCGCGACGCTCCCGGCGATCTCGCGCTGGGTGGAGACCACTCCGCGCGGTGTGAGCTGGCTGGGATTCTTCTATGGCGGCAACACGGTGGGTGCCGTCGTTGGCTGCGTCACGACCGGTTTCTTCCTGCTCCGCGTGACGGACGTGCAGACGACGACGTTCGTCGCCGTGGCGCTGAACATCGTCGTGGCCGCGATTGCGTTCTCACTTTCGAAGGTCACGCCTCACGACGGTGACGCGGTCGAAGCGAAGCCGGCGAGCCTCGACGTTCCGGCGGGTACGAACATCGTGTACGCGGTGATCGCGATCTCAGGCATGACGGCGCTTGGCGCCGAAGTCGTCTGGACGCGGCTGTTCACGCTGCTGCTCGGCGGCACCACGTACACGTTCTCGATCATTCTCGCGGTGTTCCTCATCGGCATCGGGCTCGGGAGCAGCGTCGGATCGTACGCGTCGCGGCAACTGACCCGTCCCCGGCTCGCGCTCGGGCTCGCGCAGCTGCTGCTGATGGCGGCAATCGCGTGGACCGCATGGCAAGTGACGACCGAGCTTCCGTATTGGCCGACGAATCCGGAGCTGACGATCCGTCCCTGGTTCCAGTTCCAGATCGACTTCGTGCGCTGCCTGTGGGCCATCCTCCCCGCGGCGTGCCTCTGGGGCGCGAGCTTCCCGCTCGCCCTCGCTTCGGTTGCCTCGCCGGGACAGGATGCCGGGCGAATGGTGGGGCGCGTGTATGCGGCGAACACGATCGGCGCGATCATCGGCGCGCTGTTCGCGAGTCTCGTGCTGATCGCGTGGATCGGGACCCAGCAGTCACAGCGGCTGCTGATCGTTCTCGCCGCGATCGGTGCCGCGCTCATGCTCGTGCCGGGGTTCGCGGACTCCGCGCGCAAGATGACGATCGCCGCGAACGGAGCGCTGTGGGCGGTGGTCACGGCGGTGTGTGCCATCGCGCTCGCGTGGAGCGTCGCACCCGTGCCCGCGCTGCTCGTGGCGTATGGGCGGTTCAGCTCACCGCGCTACTTCAACCACGGCGATTTCGTCTACGTCGGCGAGGGAATCAACTCGTCGCCGGCGGTGTCGGTGCTCTCGAACGGCGTGGTGAACTACCACAACGCGGGCAAGGTGCAGGCGTCGAGCGAGCCGCAGGACATGCGCCTCCAGCGGATGCTCGGGCACCTCACCACGCTGATTCCCGCGCATCCGCGGTCGGTGCTCGTCATTGGCTGCGGCGCGGGCGTGACGGCGGGCGCCGTCAGCATCAGCCCGCTGGTTGAACGGGAGACAATTGCGGAAATCGAGCCGCTCATCCCGCAGGTCGCCGCGAAGTATTTCGGTGAGTTCAACTACAACGTGATCAGGAACCCGAAGGTGCACGTGCAGATCGACGACGCGCGCCATTTTCTCGGGACGACACAGGAGAAGTTCGATGCAATCACGTCGGATCCGTTCGATCCGTGGGTGAAGGGTGCGGCCAACCTGTACACCGAAGAGTTCTGGCAGCTCGCGAAGTCGCACCTGAATCCGGGCGGCGTGGTCACCGTGTTCGTTCAGCTGTACGAGAGCGGCACCCCGGCGGTGAAGAGCGAGGTCGCGACGTTCCTGAAGGTGTTCCCCAACGGCATCGTGTGGGCGAACAACTACAACGGCGAAGGCTACGATGTGGTGCTCATGGGGCGGCCGGATGCGCAGAAAATCGACGTCGACTCGGTGCAGGCGCGCCTCGCCAGCCCCGAGTTCGCGATCGTGTCGCAGTCCCTGCGCGAGATCGGGATCAACTCCGCGATCGACCTGCTCGGGACATACACGGCACAGGCGCCGCAGCTCACGGACTGGCTCGCGGACGCACAGCTGAATCTGGACAAGAACCTCAGGCTGCAGTATCTGGCCGGCCTTGGGCTGAACAAGTACGAACAGGCGGCGATCTACGCGGGGATGGCGAAGAACAGGGCGTATCCGGAGAACTTGTTTGTGGGGACGCCGCCGGCGCTGGCAGCGTTGCGGGCGGCGATTGGAAGACCGCAGTGAGCTTCGGGCTGCGAAGGAACAGCTCAGACACGGCCAAGCGGTGAGCGGCGAACGGTGAGCTGACGGCGGTGAGACTTATCCGACTGAAAAGGGCCCTCACTCATGAGGGCCCTTTTCTATGCCGAGAGAGAGAATCGAACTCTCATGGGGTTTGCACCCCGCGGGATTTTGAGTCCCGTGCGTCTGCCAGTTCCGCCATCCCGGCGATGGTCGACTGGCGGGAAGTTACTGCGGCGGCGCCGGTGGCTGAACCCCCCGTCCACCACGCCCCGGGCGCGGCAGGCCGGCTCGTCCGCCACGGCCCATCTGGGCCTGGCGCAGCTGGGTGACTCTCTGGCGGATCTGCTGCTCGAGGGCGAAGTATTTCGCCCTCTGGAGCGGCGAAAGGAATCCCGCGAGCTCCTGCTGTTCCTGCTCCTGGATGTCCACGCGCTGGCGCTGCGTCTTGATGACGCGGTCGAGCAGCTCGGCCACCCGTCCCTGGCGCGCTGAATCCGGCCGGAGCATCTCGTCGCGGAGCGCCATGCGCACGTCGCGCTCCTGGTCCACGAGGATCCGCCGCTTGTCGTCGAACTTCCGGTTGGTCGCCTGGAGCTTGACCATCTGATCGTCGGTTGCACCCAAGCGCTGTTTCGTGACCTGCGCCATGCGCTGGCGCACGAGCTGCTCGAGATTTGCGCGCGTGGGCGGCACCGAGTCGGCTGCCGCGGCGCGCTGCTGGCGCCGGGCACCCTGCCCCTGCGCCGAAAGAGTCGCGGCGCACGCGACCATCAGGACTGCCGTCAACCTAGCGAACACCGTGGCCTCCATCGGCCGGAGGGAGAATGGGCGTGAGGTGCGTCTCCGGCTCGACGCTGGGGAGCGCGTCGAGGTCGTCGAGCTCGCCGAGCAGCGTGTCGAGCTGCTCGTCACTGAGATCGGAAAGCCCGCCTCCGAAACTCATCGCCGGGCGGCTTGGCACGGCGGAAGCCGGACGCGGCGCCTCGTGTGCCGGCGAGTCGATGACCGGAGCGGTGACACGCGGCGGAGCAGCTGCGACGGGCGTCGTGCCGGCATTCGATCCCGGGGGTGAAGCCGCCGGCCGGACCCCGGTCCGCCGCGAATCGCGTATGGTCACGACCGAATACGCGCCGATTGCGACGATTGCGATCGCGGCCGCAACGCGCTGCGCGCGTCCCGCGAACGTCGGCTGGGCCCGGCGCCGTGGCGCGCGCGGCAGGGCCCCGACGATCCGCCCAACGTCGATCTCCGGGGCGGCAAATGCCCGCGATGCGGTCCGGATCAGCTCGATTTCCGCCGCACACTCTTCGCAGCCCGCCACATGCGCCGCAACGGCAGCCCGGTCGGCATCGGCAAGCACGCCGTGCACGAAGGCCGGCAGCAGGTCGCGCATCGTTCCATTCGGGCAATCATTCATCATCGAGAAACTCCTTTACGGACCGCATCGCGTTGTGGTAGTGCACCCGGCACGCCCCCTCGGTGCTGCCGACCAGCGTCGCGATTTCTCCGTACGCCATCCCTTCAGTGACGCGCAGGACGAACACCTCTTTCTGAAGCGGCGACAGCCGCTCGATCGCCCGCCGAATCCGCACCGCCGTTTCGTCCGCCACCAGCACGTCGAGCGCGTCGAACGCCTGCACGGCGTGTCCTTCGTCCAGATCCACCTGATTGCGGCGGCGTTTTTCCGATCGTTTGCGATCGAGAATCAACCGTCGCAGTATCGTGAACAGCCATGTCCGCAGCGAACTGTCGGCCCGAAACGACTCGATCGAATTGAACGCCCGAACGAACGTGTCCTGGACCAGTTCATCCAACTCTTCGCGCTCACCCGAACTCGCGGCAAAGCGGGCGAGTGCCTGCCCGTGCCGCTCAACGATCTCGGCTGCCGCGCGCTGGTCGCCTGCCTTCCACCGATCGATAAGCGCCAGATCCACCGCGCCATCGTCCTGCCGGCCCGCTCCACCCATGCGTTCACCAATTGAGACGCCGGTTACCCCCGGACGTTAACTTGAGGCCGGACCGCAGGCCTTCAACCCTTCCACCCGTACAAAGCTTTTTCCCGCTGGAGCTCTCATGCCGCCGATCGAGATCGTAGCCCACCGCGGTGCCTCCCGGGAACGCCCCGAGAACACCGTTGCGGCATTCCAGAGGGCGCTCGAACTGGGCGCCGACGGAGTCGAGCTGGATGTGCACCTGACGGCAGACGGTGTGCTTGTCGTACACCACGATGCGGTGCCGCATGCCGCGCCAGGCGTCGCCCGGCCAAATCTTGATATCCGTTCACTGACTGCCGACCAGCTCCGGGCGTTTCGCGTGAGCGGCGAGCCGATTCCGACTCTCGAGGAGGTTATCGGCGTCGTCGCAGGCCGGGTTACAGTGTACTGCGAGCTGAAAGGGGCGGACACCGCGGCGGCTGCGGTGAAACTCCTCGCGCCGCTCGGCCGGCGCGCTGCCGTGCACGCTTTCGATCACCGTCAGATCGCCGTCGCCCGCCGGATCGCTCCAGTGATCGCACGCGGAGTGCTCGAGGCGAGCTATCACATCGCGCCGACGGCATCCATGGAGAGCGTCGATGCACGGGACTTGTGGATGGCGGCGGAACTCATTGACGCGGATCTCGTCCGCGCGGTGCACGCGCGTGCGGGACGCCTCTCTGCATGGACCGTGAACGCCGCTCCCGAAATGCAGCGTCTCGCGGCGCTCGGCGTGGACGTGCTTTGCACGGATGACGTCGCGCTGTGCCGAAGCGTTCTCGGCCGCTGACCACTCGCTGACCACCCGCTGACCACTGGCTGGCCGCTGGTGCGCGGCGTACTTTCGCGGGACGTTCACCCGCAGGAATACCCGGCGTTCGAGGACCAGACCAGTTATGCGCACTCGATTCCTTCTCTCTCTCCTGCTCGCGGCAGGCTCCGCCGGCGCGCAGACCGGCCCGGCCCCGGGCCCCGGCGCGCTGAGCGTGCCGAACGCGAATCCCTTTCCGAGCACCTACGTTCCCTTCGCGTCGCGTCCGACGGTGATTCAGCATGTGAACATCTTCACAGCCACCGGCCCGCTCATTCGCGACGGGGCGATCCTGATCGAGGGCGGAAAGGTCGCCGCTGTGGGCGCCACCGTG
>JBIOHR010000097.1:0-12349 GCA_044449085.1 Gemmatimonadales bacterium
AGTGCGCGCGTCAGCTCCACGTCGCCCGTGAGGATCAGCACGAGCTGGTCGCCCGGGCCGAGCCGATAGTTCGCATCCACGGGGCCGCTCAGGTTCGGCTGGAACTCACTCGTGTTCGAGCGGAACACGCTCAGGCCGAAGATCTGTTCGCTTGCCGGAATCTTCTTCGCGGTGTCGGGCGGGACGATCGGCAATCCGGTGCGGGTGTCGATATTCCGTCCCGTCAGCGAATCTCGGCGAAACCGCACGCCTCGCTGGTACTGGGTGCCGGCGCTCCGCAACGTCTCCACGTCCGCCGAGTCACTCACGCCGAGCGCGCGCATCGCATTGTAGACGTCGTCGCTCGGAATGGAATCCTTGGCGCCCGCCATGCCGCCCGGCAGGTACGCGTCGAGCATGTTCGCCGGATACCCCTCGGCGGTCAGCCGCGCACGGATCTGGTCTGGCGTCAGCCCGCTCGCAAGCAACCGGTCGCGAAGCTGGTTGACCAGATCGGGGTTCTGGAGCAGTTGCTGCGCCTGCTGCGTCGTGGGCAGGGTGGTCGGCAGCTGCTGCGCCGCGCCCGCGGTCGCAAACGTCGCGACCAGCAGGACGGACGCAGCAACGCGCGAGACTTTCATTTGCATAAATGGGCGCGCAGGGACTCGAACCCCGGACCTCTGCTGTGTGAAAGCAGCGCTCTAACCAGCTGAGCTACGCGCCCTCGGACGAGCGGGAAAACTAAGGCCCGGCCCCGCTCTGTACAACTCCTTGCGCGCGCGGGGGTTGGCACGGTAATGCACGCCGACCGATCTTTTACCGTATGGCGCACACCTGCATGGCCGAGTGGGACCTGTGAGCGGCGGCGTCCCCCGCATCGCCATCGTCCACGACTGGCTCGCAACCCCCGGCGGCGCCGAGCTTGTCCTCGAGCAGCTCCTCACCATCTTCCCCGGCGCCGATCTCTTCACGATGATCGACCAGCGGTCGCCGGACGCCCGCGCGAACTTGCCGAAATCGGTGAAGATCCGCACCAGCTGGCTCCAGCTCATCCCGGGAATCAAGCGAAGCTACCGCTCGTGGCTCCCGCTCATGCCGCTCGCGCTGCGCTCGCTCGACGTCTCGCGGTACGACATCGTCATCTCCAACTCGCATGCGGTGGCGAAGGGGATCCGCACCGGCCCGCGACAGCTGCACCTCTGCTACTGCCTCTCGCCGATGCGCTACGCGTGGGACCTCAAGGCGCAGTACCTGAGGGAGGCGGGGCTCGACCGCGGAGTGAAGGGCGCGCTCGCGGGTGCGATGCTTGAGCGGATGCGGCTGTGGGACCTCGCCAACGCGGGCAGCGTTCGCGCGTTCGCGACGCTCTCCCGGTACATCGCCGAGCGCATCGAGCGTGCCTACGGCCGCGACGCGCTCGTGATCTACCCGCCGGTGGACACCGGGTTCTTCACGCCCGACGGCACGCCGCGCGAGGATTTCTACGTCACCGCGAGCCGGTTCGTGCCGTACAAGCGCGTGGACCTGATCGCGGCCGCGTTTCGCACGATGCCGCGGCGCCGGCTCGTCATCATCGGTGACGGCCCAGACGCCGTGAAGGTGCGCGCCGCCGCGGGGCCCAACGTGGAGATGGTCGGCCGGCTGAGCCGGCGCGAAGTGCGGGCGTACCTGCGCCGCGCGCGTGCGTTCGTGTTCGCCGCTGAGGAAGATTTCGGCATCGCACCGGTCGAAGCGCAAGCGTGCGGCACGCCGGTGATCGCGTTCGGGAAGGGCGGGGTGACCGAGACGATCTGCGGCCTGGATTCTCCGGCGCCGACCGGGGTGTTCTACGCCGAGCAGACGGCGGAATCGCTCTCCGCCGCGATCGTGCGCTTTGAGGCGCTCAGGCCCGGTATCCGCGGCGGGGCGTGCACGGAGAACGCACTCCGGTTTCGCGCCGAACTCTTCCGCAAGCAATTCCTGGCATTCGTCCGGCGGGAACACGACAAGATGGGCCCTGAAGGGGTCGAACCTTCGCACGTCGGATTATGAGTCCGCTGCTCTACCGCTGAGCTAAGGGCCCTGCCTCCACACAAGCTAACGCGGTCGGCCCGGCGTCAGTAACTCACCTGAATTCCGGTCGTCAACAGCCGGTCGGTCGTGCCGAACGTCGGCTGCGGCCGCGAGTCGAAGCGGATCGCGTATGCGAGCTTCACGCCAATGTGCGTCGAAATCGGGGCCACGAGCGATGACTCGGTATTGAACCGGTAGCTCCCGCTCGTCTGCAGGTTCGGGATGTACTCCACAAACTGGTGGAAGTACGCGAGCTTCGAGAACTGGTGCTTGTAACTCAGCGCGGCGCGCGCCGATGGATAGCTCTGGTTGGCACCGTCGACGTCCGCTTCCTGCGTTGCCACGCCGCCGAGGTCGATCCGTGCAGAGTCGCCCTTCGCGGCGACGGCCTCCCATGCCAGGCCCGCGATCTCATCGGTGCGCGAGTTGAAGCCGGCGAAGGTGTTGCGCTCGTAGCTGCCGCCCACGAACACGCTGAGCCGCGGCTTGAACGCAAAATCGGCGCGCACGCCCAGCAGCAGCTGGTTCGCTGTCGTCGTGTTGTCGGTTTCGCCGCTCACGTACCTCCCGACCTGCGAGAACATCCAGCGCCCGTTGGTGTGCACGATCTTGTCGCCGACGGTGAGCGTCGTGATGTTCGTATTCCCCGACGCGCTCACGAAGCCGAGGTCGCCGGTGAACGAGGTGACGGGTTTCTTCTTGGTCGTATCGATTGTTGCGGCGCCCGAGGAAATGAGCGCGATGGACTTTTCGTCCTGGGCACGCGCGCGCGGCGCGACCGCGACGCCGACTGCGACGCCGGCGACGATGAGAGCAATGCTTCGAGATTTCACGATAGCTTGGGTGTGAGGGCGGATGATGTGCCGCTTCAATCTAATCGGGCCGGGACGAGGGAGGGGAGATCCTATCCCGTCGCTCGATACGCCGCTACTTTCCGGACAATGTTGATCCCCCGCCCGCGCCTCACCGCGCTCCTCGCCTCCGCAAAAAAACAGCGCATCACCGTCGTCGGCGACGCGATGCTCGATGTCTACCTCACCGGCGACGTCGACCGCGTGTCGCCCGAGGCGCCCGTGCCCGTCGTCCGGGTGCGCGACCGCCGCTATGCGCTCGGTGGCGCGGCGAATGTCGCGCAGAATGTCGCGGCGCTCGGCGCCCGCGCCGACCTCGTCGCGACGCTCGGATCCGACGAATCGGCCGGTCTGCTCAAGGCTCTTCTCACGAAAGTCGGCGGCGAGTCGCGCGGACTCGTCACCGTGAATCGCCCGACCACGACCAAGACACGCATCGTCGCCCGCGCCCAGCAGGTCGTGCGCGTGGATGAAGAAATCGACGACGATTGCTCTGCGGGCGAAATCGCGAAACTCAACGCCGCGGTTTCGCGCGCGGTGAGAGACAGCGACGCGCTGATTCTCGAGGACTACAACAAGGGCGTGCTCGTCGCGCCGGTCATCGAGCACGCGCTCGCCGCCGCGCGCAAGAAGGGAATCCCCGTGGTGGTCGATCCGAAATACCGAAACTTCTTCTCCTACACGGGCGCGACGATCTTCAAGCCGAATCGCCGCGAGCTCGAGGCGGCGCTCGGTGCGGCGGTGGACGTCGAACATCCGAAGACGCTGCCGGGACTGGTCGAGAAACTCGGCGTCGAGGCGATCCTCCTCACGCTCAGCGAGCGTGGGATGGCGCTCATCGAGAAGGGTGCGACGGCAAAGAAGGGCGTCCATCGCATTCCGACCACCGCGCGCGATGTCTACGACGTGGTCGGCGCCGGCGATACCGTCACGGCGTACCTCGCGGCGATGCTGGCGGGCGGCGCCACCGCGCTCGAAGCGGCGGTCATCGCGAACTTCGCCGCGGGTGTGGAGGTCGGAAAACTCGGCGCCGCGACTGTCACGACGGCTGAAGTGCTCGCTGCATTCGATGCCTATGGCACACAGTAGCAGGTTTTCGAAGCCGACCCGCTTAGATTGATCTGGCATGATACCGCTATCGCTCGACGTCGTGGTGACGCGCGGGGCCAACATCGAATCGCGACATCGGGTGCACGCCGCGGTTGCCGGCCCGGGCGACAAGATGCTCGCTGTCGCCCGCGATCCCTCGCTCGTCACGATGTGGCGGTCGTGCTCGAAGTTCTTCCAGGTGATGCCGCTGCTCTCGTCCGGCGGATTCGACGATCTCGGCTGGGGCGAAGAAGAGCTGGTGCTCGCATGCGCGTCGCACGGCGGCGAGCCGGAACACATCGCGATCGTGAGCCGCATGCTCGATTCGATCGGCCGCGAGGAGGGCGACCTCGCGTGCGGGCCGCACGAGCCGCTGTCGGCGCGCGGCGCGAAACTCGTGCGGGAGAGCGGACGCCCGTTCTCCCGCCTCATGAACAACTGCTCGGGCAAGCATGCGGCGATGCTCGCGCGGGCGCACACCGCCGGGTGGCCGACGCACGGCTACGAGCGCGCCGATCACTCCGTGCAGCGCGGATGTCTTGCCGAAGTGGCCACGTGGAGCGGCGTTCCGATCGACGACATGCCGATCGCCGTGGACGGCTGCGGCGTGACGGTGATGGCGCTCCCGCTGAGCGCGATGGCGCTCGCCTACTCGCGCTGGGGGCAGGCTGTTGAAGTCGGCGATGAGATTGCGTCGCGGACCGCGGCGGCGATTCGCCGGTACCCGTTCCTGCTCGGGGGCACGGAGCGGTTCGACACGGTGCTGCTCGAAGAAACCGGAGGGCGCGCGATCTCGAAGGTCGGAGCCGAGGGCGTGCATTCGATCAGCGTTCCGTCGATGGGACTCGGGATCGCGCTGAAGGTCGAGGACGGCGCACTGCGGGCGCAGCATATCGCGGTGCTGCGGGCGCTGCAGCTGCTTGAGGTGCTCCCCGAAACGCTGACGCCGAGGCTCGCGGAGTGGGCGATCAAGCCGTTGCGAAATACGAGGGGGGAAATCGTGGGTGAGGTGCGAGCCGAGAGCTGAGCGTGCCGTCGCGAAGAGCAATCTCATTCTGCTCGCTCATCGCGAGGTCGCAGCGCCGAACTGAACCTGGACGACATATCCAGCGGGCTTGCCGTAGTGCGCGTCGAGTTTCCATCTCCGCATTTCCGTATTCAGGCATGCGTTGACGAGGTCGCCCGCCGCTGACGTCCACCGGGTGTGCGCGGCGAGCACCCGGACGAGATCCGTTCCGGTCGGTGTCATGCGCGCCATGATGTTGACGGTGCCCGCGAGGTATGGATCGGTGTTGCGCCCCGCCTCGAAGCAGGTCGTGCCTTGCGCGAGCGCGACGATCGTGTCGCGCAGCGCGTCGGGTCCGATGGCGTAGGACTGGCCGAGTTCTTCCACGACTTTCTCGACGGGTCGCGACGACGCGAGCAGTGACTCGGCGATGGCCTGCTGGCGCTGGCGATACTGCTCCGGCGAGAGGGCGGTGGAACGCTGGTCGGGTGGGTCGGCAGTGTCACCGGACCTGTCGCGGCCACAGGCGACGATTGCCACGAGCGACAATATCAGGACATGCTGGAAAGTCATGCGACTTCCTCGTACGATCACGCGAGATCCCCTGCGCCGCCGCGTGGTACTGGAGCGGCGCGAGCGTTCGGCGATGCGCTGCCGACTCTGTGCAATAAACCGATTCACGCCGGAATGTTTCGATGACACTTTTTGCCGAAGCCCGTACTAGCGTTCCGGCACTGGACGCGGCGACGGCCGCGCTGGTGCGGCAGTCGGCCCGGATCACTGCCGCGAGCGAAGCGGATGTGCGTGAGGGCTTTGCCGAGTGCAATGCGGCGAAGGTCAGCCAGCGGTGGCAAGAGGAACTGGTGCTCCAGTCGTACCTGTTTGCGGGATTTCCACGGGCGCTGAACGCGGCGCGGGAATGGCGGAAGTCACACGGTGCCGCTGCGGGGAAAAGCGGAGAGCGGAGCGGAGGCGCCTCGTTCGCGGCGCGGGCGAGCGAGGGCTACGCCGATGTGTTCGAATGGCGGTCGCGAGGCGAGGAGACGTGCGCGACCGTGTACGGCGCGTTCTACGAGAAGCTGCGGGGGAACATCCGCGCGCTGAGTCCGTCGTTGGACGAGTGGATGATCGTCGAGGGGTACGGGAAGGTCTTGTCGCGCGAAGGGCTCGATCTGGGGCGGCGCGAGCTGTGCATCGTCGCAGCGTGCGCGGCGGCGGGACAGGACCGCCAGCTGCATTCGCACCTGCATGGGGCGCTGAACGCCGGCGTGCCGGCTGATGTCGTGCGGGCGGCGCTGGAATGCCTGGTTGGAGTGGTGAACGAGGAGATGCTTGCGCGGGCGAGCCTGCTGTTTGAGCGGGTGGTGGGGAAGGGCTGACAAGTCGAGAACGCCCACCACTGGGTTTGGTAGTAACTTTGCCCCATGTTCATCGACCGTGTAAAAGTTCGCGTCGCCGCCGGCACCGGCGGCTCCGGCTGCACCTCGTTCCGCCGCGAGTGGCGCGAGCCCATGGGTGGGCCCGATGGGGGCGAGGGCGGAAAGGGCGGCGATATCACCGTGCGAGGCGATTCCAACCTTTCCACCCTGCTCGACTATACCTACCGCGACTTCTGGGAGGCGGAACGCGGCGAGCACGGGATGGGCGCGAACAAGAGCGGACGCGGCGGAGCATCGATCATCATGCCCGTGCCGCCCGGGACAGTGGTCAAGGATCTCGACAGCGGTGAAGTCATCGGCGAGATCCTCGAGGACGGTGAGGAACTGCTCGTGGCCAAGGGCGGCCGCGGCGGCAAGGGGAACTCGTATTTTGCCACGGCAACGCACCAGTCCCCGCGCGAATGGCAGCCGGGAGAAGAAGGGCAGGAGCGCACGCTCGAACTCGAACTGAAGCTCATTGCCGACATCGGGCTGGTGGGCCAGCCGAATGCGGGGAAAAGTACCCTGCTCTCGGTGCTCTCGGCCGCCAGGCCCAAGATTGCGGACTATCCGTTCACCACGCTCTCCCCGAACCTTGGCGTCGTGCAGCTGTCGGATCACAGAACCTTCGTCGTCGCCGACATTCCCGGCATCATCGAAGGCGCACACGAAGGAAAAGGCCTTGGGCTTCAGTTCCTGCGCCATATCGAGCGGACACGGATGCTGGCGATCCTCATCCCGATCGACTCGATGGATTGGCAGGCGGAGTACGATCAGCTGCGGGCCGAAGTGACGCAGTACTCGGCTGAGCTGGCGGCCAAGCCGCACTGCGTCGTGTTTACGAAACTGGATCTGTGGGGCGAGGAGATGGTGCCGGACATCGCAACGCAGGGAGCGTTTGGGGTATTCGCGATTTCTGCCCCAGGGCGCCTCGGTTTGGACGCGCTCAGGGACGCATGGTGGAGCAAGATTCTCGAGCTGAAGAAGCTCGCGGCCGGTCTGAGGACGGCGGTGGAGTTCTGAAAAAAAGGGGAGACACATGCGGGAGATCGGGCGGGGCGATGAGCGATATCCCGCGGTGTTCCTGGAGCGGGGCGATGGGCCGAGGTCGTTCTTTGCGATCGGGGACGAGACGATCCTCGACATGGCGCCGAATCGCCTGGTCGCCATCGTGGGCACCCGCGACGCCTCGCCATACGGCGTGAGGGCGACCGTTGCGCTCGCGCGGGCCTTTGCCGGGGCCGGAATCGGGGTGGTGAGCGGCCTTGCTCGCGGAATCGATGCTGCGGCTCACCGGGCGACGCTCGAAGCAGGCGGAAAGACCGTCGCAGTGATGGGGACCGGCGTGGATGTTCCGTACCCGGTCGGCCACCGAGCGCTCCATTCCGAAGTGGCCGCCAAGGGACTTGTGATCTCCGAGAACGGGCCGGGGACACCCGCCTATCAAGGATGTTTTCCGCGCCGGAATCGCCTCATCGCGGCCCTGGCGCGCGTCACCATCGTGGTGGAGGCCCCGTACAAGTCGGGGGCGATCAACACGGCAACGCAGGCCCTGGACGCCGGCCGCGTCGTCGCGGCAGTCCCGGGGCCGATCGATTCGCCCCGGAGCGCGGGGGCCAACCTGCTCCTCCGCGACGGCGCTCAGGTGATCCATTCAGTGGACGATGCCCTGATGCTCTTTGGCCTGACCGCCGCCAAACGTGGCGGCGCTGCCACCCTCGGGGGCGTGGAGGCCGCCGTGTGGGCCGCCCTCGACGCTGGGTCCGCGAGCGTTGATGCGCTCGCCGATCGCTCCGGCCTCGCGCCGCGACTGACCCTGGAGGGAGTCGCCCGGCTCGAGCTCAACGGCATGGTTCGACTGGGCGCGGGCGGGGAAGTGGAGCGGGTCGCGATGGGCTGACCGGGGGCTGAACAGTGGGGTGAGAATGACTTGAAGTAGTTTCTCAAGCTGTTTATTGGCAAATATTTAGTTACTATTATGTAGAAATAACTTCAGGGAAGAATTTGCACCTGTACGTCCACGTTCCCTTCTGCGCCCGGCGCTGCAGCTACTGCGATTTCGCGATCGCCGTTCGCCGCGTCATCCCCGCCGGCGAGTTCATCGACGGGGTGGCTGCGGAGCTCTCCGCCCGCTTCAATGGCGACGAGGTCGGGCCGCTGAAGACGGTCTATTTGGGCGGCGGGACGCCATCGAAACTCGGGCTGGATGGCGTCCGTCAGCTGCTCAACCGGCTCCGCGCCGTCCCCGGCCTGACCCTCGCGGAGGGCGCCGAGGTCACGATGGAAGCCAATCCCGAGGACGTGTCTGCAGACGCGGCTGCGGCTTGGCGCGAGGCGGGGGTCAATCGGCTGTCGATGGGGGTCCAGTCGTTCCATCCCGTGACGCTCGCGTGGATGCATCGGACGCACGATGCCGACGCGGCCTCCCGGGCGATGACCGCCGCGCGCGCCGCCGGGATCGACAATGTCTCGATCGACCTGATCTTTGCGCTGCCCGCGGATCTTGGGCGGGTGTGGGAGTCGGATCTCGTGACGGCGCTGGCGCTGCACCCCGACCACGTGTCGCTCTACGGTCTCACCGTCGAGCCGCACACTCCCCTCGGGCGGTGGACGGCGCGGGGCGAGGTCGCCGAGGCGCCGGAGGAGCAGTACGCCGCGGAGTACCTGCAGGCACACAAGACGCTCGCGAGCGCCGGGTTCGACCATTATGAAGTGTCGAACTTCGCGCGTTCGGGAAAGACCAGCCAGCACAACGCTTCTTATTGGCGCCGAGCACCGTATATAGGCGTCGGGCCATCGGCGCACTCATTTGACGGCACCGTTCGCCGATGGAACGAACGCGAGTATGAGCCGTGGCGCCAGAAGGTCGCGACGGGCTCGGACCCGGTGGGGGGGGCGGAGGAACTGACCGTGGACAACGTGGTCGCCGAAGACGTTTACCTCGGACTTCGGACGATGAACGGACTGGCAGTGACCGAGGTAGATAGCTCAATGGTCTCCGCGTGGCAGAAGAGTGCATGGGCGGTTCTGCGGAAAGACCGCGTGACGCTCACCGCGGAGGGGTGGCTGAGGCTCGACAGCCTTGCCGCCGCCTTGACCGCCGTCCGAAGCCATTAGTAGACTTGCACTTATGTCGTCAACCGAGCTCACGAATCGAGAACGGCAGATTCTCGAAGCGGTAATTCGATTCTACGTCGAGTCGGCGGAACCCGCCGGGTCGCGGAGCATCTCGCGCCGCTTTGGCCTCGGCGTTTCGCCGGCGACGATCCGCAATACGATGAGTGATCTCGAGGCCAAGGGGTTCCTCTTCCACCCGCACACGTCCGCCGGCCGGATTCCGACGGACAAGGCCTACCGGGTGTATGTCGACGAGCTGATGCAGGTGCGACCTTTGGAGAGCGTCGAGCGATTCCAGCTCGCGCAGGAGATCTCGGCGGGCGGCTCGGCCATCGAGTCCATCCTGCGCCGCGCGGCACAGTCGCTCGGGGTTCTCTCACAGGAACTGGGCGTGGCCCTCGGACCGCGGATGGAGCAGGCTCTCCTCGAAAAGCTCGAGCTGGTGCGGTTGACCAGCGAGAAACTGATACTCGTGCTCTCCCTCAGGGGCGGCGCCGTCCGCACGATCTTCATTGAAGTGCCCGGCGAGATCGCCGACGAGGCGCTGCTGGAGGTGCAAGTGGTGCTCAATGAGCGCCTCGCCGGATTCTCGCTCGGGGAGATCCGGAAGTCTCTTGGATCGCGGCTGCGAGACGCGACGACGGCGTCGGGGTCGACCGAGCTGCTGAACATTTTCCTCCAGGAGGGGGACGCGCTCTTTGACGTGCCCGCGCAGGACGACGGACAGGCGGTCGTGCTCGGTCAGGCGTCGCTGCTCGCCGACAAGCCGGAGTTTGCGACCGGAGAGAAGATGCGGCGCCTGATCGAGATGACCGAGACGCGGGCCGAGTTGGCGACACTGCTGCGGAGCCGGTCGTCTGCGACCGGCGTGTCGATCTCCATCGGAAGCGAGCACGGGTCGGCGCTGCCGGGCGGGATGACCGTCGTGACGGCCGAGTATCGCGCGGGGAGCCTGTCCGGTGTGATCGGCGTGATCGGGCCGACGCGAATGTCATACGAGAAAGTGATCGCGCTCGTGACGCATACGTCGTCGCTGGTGACGGATCTCCTGGCCTGAGGCGGAGCAACGACAACTGCAGCTGCTTTTGACCACGGATTACACGGAACCAGCCGCTGATCAACAAATGACTTTCTTGGGAACAGTCAAACAAAAGCAGTTGTTTGACCCGTGGCTGTTTCCGCGCAATCTGTGGTAAGGCTGTTGCTGTTGCTTAACTTTCTGACACACCAACACCCCGATCCATTCGAATGGCCGATTTTTACGCAGTCCTTTGCATTGAGCGCACCGCGACCGACGAAGACATCAAGCAGTCGTACCGTCGTCTCGCGATGCAGTATCACCCCGACAAGAACGCCGGCTCGAAGGAATCCGAGGAGAAGTTCAAGGAAATTTCGGAGGCCTACGACGTCCTGCGTGACCCGCAGAAGCGCGCCGCGTACGACCGCTATGGCGAGGCGGGGCTGCGTGGCGGAGGGGGTGGTGGTGGCGGCGGGTTCCACCATGTGGACCTGTCCGAGGCGCTCAACATCTTCATGCGCGACTTCGGCCTGGGCGACATGTTCGGGGGGCAGCAGCGCCAGCAGACCGGGCCGCGGTCGGGCGCGGATCTCAAGATCGACCTGAGACTCTCGCTGGCCGAGGTCGCCACCGGCGTCACGAAAGAGATCAAGATCAAGCTCCTCGATCCCTGCGATCGCTGTCGCGGCGCGGGCGCGGAGCCGGGGACGAAGCCGGCGCGCTGCGCGACGTGCGGCGGGCAGGGCGAGGTGCGGCGTTCGCAACGCTCGTTCTTCGGGCAGTTCGTGAGTGTCGCGCCGTGTCCGACGTGCGGCGGCGAAGGCGTGATGATCGCGTCGCCGTGCAAGTCCTGCCGCGGCGAGGGACGCCAGCGTGGCGAGCACACGATCCCGATCAACATTCCGGCCGGCGTCTCGACCGGCCAGTACATGCACTTGCGCGGCGTGGGGAACGCCGGCGCGCGCGGGGGGCCGCGCGGCGATCTCGTCGTGCTGTTTGATGTCGACGACGACGAACGCTTCGAGCGCGACGGCGAGGACCTGTACACGGAGGTGCTGCTGACCTTCCCGCAGGTCGTGCGCGGGGCCGATGTCGAGGTCGCCGGCATTGCGGGCCCGATTACGCTGCACATTCCGCCGGGCACGCAAAGCGGGCAGGTATTCCAGCTGCGCGGGCGCGGACTGCCGCGAGTGAACGCGTCGGGGACCGGCGACCTGCACGTGCGCGTGCAACTCTGGACGCCGACGGATCTGAGCGCCGAGGAGCGGCGCGTGATCGACGAGCTGGCCAAGGTGCACGCTGCCGTGCCGGTGAACCGCCACAAGGGTTTCTGGGCGAAAATGAAGGAAGCGCTGGGGGCGTGACGGCGCCCGCCCCGTGGACGCGCGTCGCGGTGCGGCCCTCCGCGCCGGCCGCGCGCGCCGCGGTGAGCGCCGCGATGTTTGGCGCCGGCGCGCAGGGACTCCTCGAGGAAGGCGGCGACTGCGGGGCGCTGGTGACGCACGTTGCATCCCCTGAAGAGTGCGCGGCGATCGAGCAGGCCGTGCGGGTGACTGATCCCGGTGCGACGATCGAGACCGCTCGCATTGCCGTTGTCGACTGGAGTGTCGCGTGGCGCGACTCGATCCGCGCGCACGAGCTTGGCGCGCTCACGGTGGCACCTCCCTGGCTCGCCGACGGAATGGACCCGGCGCGCACGGTGGTCGTGGAGCCGGCGATGGCGTTCGGCACGGGCGATCATCCCACGACGCGCGGCGTGCTGCGGCTGATGCAGGGCGTGATTCGCGCCGGCGACGTCGTTGCGGACCTCGGCGCGGGG
>JBIOHR010000098.1:0-12195 GCA_044449085.1 Gemmatimonadales bacterium
AGGGAGGCCGGCCCCCCACCAGCACCGGCCTTCACCCCAGTACCACCTGCCCGTCGCACATTCTTTCGTTCACTGAGTTAGAACCCTCAGCCCTCCGAAAGGTTGCATCCCGTACGTGCCCGGATTGTCAAAGTTTCGTATCGGGTGCGCCATAACTTGAGTCGGCCGCCGTGTACCGCGCGCGCCTCGCTGCCTTACCTACGCGTCAAGCCGCCGATCGGTTACACTGGTTCCCCATGGTTTCTCATGAGTGACGCAAAAGTGCCGGCGGTGACGTATCCCGGCGAAACCGGCGCCGGAACGATCTATACCCTGCTCGCCGCGTGCGGTTTCGCGGCGGTCAGCACGCTGACGAGCATTGCGACTGCCCAGGGCGTTTCGCTCTCGGTCGTGCTCCTGTGGCGCTACGTGATCGGTGCCGTCGTCATGGTCGCGTACGTCGGAACGCGAACGTATCCGCGCATGCCCTGGCGCGAGGCCGCGCGGTTCATTGTCCTCGGCGGCGGCGGGCAGGCGCTCCTCGTCGGGATGGCGCTCTCGAGCCTCAAGTACAACGTCGGCGTCGCCATGCTGGCGTTTCTGTTCTACACCTACCCGGCGTGGGTCACGCTCGTGCAGACGATCCGCGGCGCGGAGCCGGTCACGGTTCGGCGCGTCGTCGCGCTCGTGCTGAGCTTCGGCGGCATCGTCGTGATCGTCGGCTCACCGATCGCCGGCGGTGCGAGCATGAGCTCGCTTCCGTGGACGGGAATCGCGCTCGCGCTTGGCGCCGCCGTGGTCTACGGCATGTACATCCCGCTCATGCAGTGGCTCCAGAAAACGCACTCGGTGGCGGTCACGAGCGCGTACGCAAAAATCGGGTCGGCGATCTGCTTCCTGCTGCTCGCGCTGCAGGATCACACGCTCACCGCGTCGATGCCCGCCACCGCGTGGGAGGCGATCGTCGCGCTGACGCTGTTCAGCACGGTGCTGCCGGCGATCTTCTTCCTGATGGGGCTCATGCGGCTCGGCGCGGTGCGCACCGCGATCGTCTCAACCGTCGAGCCGTTTCTCACCGCGGTGCTCGGCGCGGTGGTGCTGCGGCAAGCGGTGAGCGCGAACATGCTGCTCGGCGGCGCGATGATCGTCGCGGCGGTGGTACTGCTCCAGTTCAGGAGGGAGAGGGTCGCCTGACCTTGCACCCGAGGACCGAGTACGACAGGCCGTAGACTCTCGATCCGATGCGCAGAGCGGAAATGGATTGCGGAGGCGGAGGGGATGCAGAAGCGGTCAGTCAGACCGCAATGGTTTATGGTCGGGCGTCGTTGGTATTTGGTCTTAGGTGCCGGTGGCCGGCGTCGCACCGGCATCGTGATAGTACGCTTCATCCACGATGCCCTGCTCCAGCCACGCATGCTCTCCCTTGAGCACACTCATGGCGAGTTTGTAGAGCTTGTCGTCGTGCACACTGAACAACGCGCGGAAATGCGCGGCAATGCGCTCGCGGGCTTCCGCGCAAAAAGTGTCGGCGAGTTGAATGGCCTCGGGCTGGTTCAGCTTCGACGAGAGCATCACGGCGCGCGAGCACGTGGCGGCCATCGCAAACAGCTCGGCGCCGATGTCCACCGCGCGAAACAGCACCATCTGCTTGCGCTCGAGCTTGGGGCCGAAGCGCACCATCGCGTGAAACAGTGAGCGGCCCAGCTTGCGCGTGGTGCGGTCCACGAAGCGCATGTGGCCGGCGAGCTTCCCGAAATCGCCGTACACCTTGAAGCTCGGGATCCACCGTGCGGGATACCACGTCAGGTAGAACGGCGCCGCCTTCACCAGCGCGCTGACGCGCGTCGAAAACGACGACTCCGGTGCCACGATCGGGAACGCGATCGAGAAATGCGCATCCACCGCCTCGCGCGCGATGAACAGGCGCATGATCTCGCTCGAGCCCTCGAAGATCAGGTTGATGCGCGAGTCGCGCAGCATGCGCTCCACGGGGATCGGTTTCTCGCCGCGCGCGCGCAGCGAGTCGGCGGTCTCGAATCCGCGGCCGCCGCGGATCTGCAGCGCGTCGTCCACGCCGTGCCACGCGGCCTCGGTGTTCCAGAGCTTCGCGATCGCCGCCTCGAGGCGGATGTCGTAGCCGCCCTTCTCGTACAGCGCGGTCGAGAGGAGGGCGATCGACTCCATCGCGAACGTGTTCGCCGCCATGCGCGCGATTTTCTGCGCGACCGCCTCGTGCTTTCCAATCGGCTGTCCCCACTGCACGCGCTCCATCGCCCACTGGCGAACGGCCTTGAGCAGCGCCTTCGACCCGCCCACGACGCTCGCGGGAATCGTCAGGCGCCCCGTGTTGAGCGTAATCAGGGCGAGCTTGAGCCCCCGCCCCTCCGCCCAAAGCATGTTCTCCACCGGAACTTTCACGTTCGTGAACTGCAGCCAGCCGTTCTCGATCGCCCTCAGCCCCATGAAGTGGCAGCGCATCTTCACGTCGAAGCCCGGCGTATTTCGCTCGACGATGAACGCGGTGATCTGCTTGCGCGCCTTGCCGTTCACCACCTTGTCCGGCGTGCGCGCCATCACCACAAAGAGCTCCGCACGCGTGCCGTTGGTGCACCAGAGTTTCTGCCCGTTGATGATCCAGTGCTTGCCGTCCTCCGAGAGCACCGCCGACGTCGTCATGTTCGCCGGATCCGACCCCGCGTGCACTTCCGTCAGCGCAAACGCAGTGACCGCGCCCTTCGCGATGCGCGGAAAATATTTCTTCTTCTGCTCGTCGCTGCCGAACAGCTTCAGCGGCTGCGGCACGCCGATCGACTGCGAGGCGGACAGCAGCGCGACCAGCGACCCGCACTTCGACGTCACCAGCTCCATCGCCTTCACGTACGTCATCTGCGAGAGGCCAAGGCCGCCGTACTCCTGCGGGATCTTGATCCCGAGCGCGCCCATGTCGCGCAGCTCCTGGAGATCCGACTCCTTGATGTTGCCGGTGCGGTCGGTCTCGTCGGCGTCGTAGCGCTCGAGAAAAGCGTTCAGCCTGGCGAGAAACGGCTTCGCGCGCTCCGTCTCCGCGGCGTCCTCGAGCGGGTGCGGGTGGATCAGCTCGGCCCGAAAGCGACCAAGGAAGAGTTCGCGGACAAAGCTCGGATGCGTCCACTCGGTTTCGCGCGCCTGCTCGGCGACGTCGCGCGCCTCTGCTTCGGAGGCGTGCGCGTTTTGCATGAGGTCGGGCATGCGTGATACCTAGCGGGGGCGGCGGGCGAGCGCCACGCCTCCGACGACCGCGACGAGCGCAAAGCTGAACCACTGGACCGCATAGCTCTGGTGTGGCCCTTCGCTGAGCGCGGGCACGCCGAGCCGCACGGGTACGGAATCGGCATGCCACGCGGAATCGGACGTCTGCACGATGATGTACGGCGCCACGGGGAGCCCGACGATCGCCTCCACCGCGCGCCGGTCCAGCGCGTGCACCCTCCGCTGCGTGCTCGCGCGCTCGGTGCCGGCGAACGTCTCGGCGTAGCCGGCCACGCTCTCCGAATCTTTCTCGTGCCAGAGCGAGTCGGCGATCGACGCCGCGTCCGGTGAGAACGCCCACCCCCGGTTGACCATCACGACGGTGTCGTGCCCGGCGATCCGCATGGGCGTCAGCAGGTCCACGCCCGGCAATCCCTCGTGGGACCGGTCGGCGTAGACGACATCGCGGTCGTAGAGCATCCGGCCGCTCGCGACCACCCGGCGGTAGTGCCCCGCGGCCGTGTCACCCGGCAGAGTGGTTACGTCGGCGGGCGGCGCGGCGAGCCGGGCGGAAAGAACGGCGTTGAATGCTCGTTTTTGGTGCAGCCGCGAGAGCTGCCAGAAGCCCAGCCTGACGAAGAGCGCGGCGCAGGCGAGCGGAATGGCGAGTGCGAGGAAGGTGCGCGGGCGCACTGAGCTATGCGGGCGGGAGCGTTGGGTGAAACGGGGGCTGCGACCATCGGGACGCCTGGAATCTACCCGTTGTGACAGGGATCACCTGTGTAGGGGAACTTGCCCCCTTGTCGTAAGAGCCAGGACTACCGTAGTATTTCCAACCCTCAACGGCCACTGAGAACACCCCTGTCCGCCCGGATTGGAAGTAGCGCGCCGCTGAAGCGTCTGGCGCTGTTTGGCTTCGCGTTGGGTTTCGCGTTGCTGAGCTGCGGACGCGACGTCACATCCCCGGGGGCGCGTGATCGCGTGGCGCGCGGGATCGCGTGGCGGACGCAGTTCCCCGCGGCGTACCAGCAGGCGGGCGCGGCCGCGGCGGGCATCGTGGCGTTCACGAAGGTGCGCGTGCTGCTGCACCACTCCGACGGCACGGTAGCGATCGACACCGTCGTCGACTTTGGCGCCAACGTCGATTCGCTCCCGCTGACGCTCGACGTGAAGTTGTTGCCGAGCGCACCAGCGACCGGCGAGCCGCTGAGCCTGAACCTCGCGTATATCAATGCGACGGGGGACACGGTGTTCAAGGGCGGGCCGGTGAGCGTGATGGCCGTTCCCACGACGGCGATCGGCACGACGCCCACGGCGCCGGTAACGATCCCCGTTGCGTACACGGGGCCGGGCGCGGCGGCCGTCGGCGTCCAGATCTCACCGCGCACCGGCACGGCGTCGAGCGGCAACTCTTTCACCTTCACCGCGGTGGCCGTCGACGGAAACGGCAACCCCGTGGCGAACACGCCGGTGTTCTGGAGCTCGCTCGACATCGCGGCGGCGACGTTGCCACGGGCGGATTCGGGAAGGGCGCTCGCGGTGGGGAGCACACGCACCACGGCGCGGATCGTCGCGCAGCTGCTGACGGGATCGGCCACCGACCAGGTCATTCTCAACGTGCAGCCGCCGGCGACGACCGTCGTGATCCAGGCCGGTTCGGGACAGAGCGGGACGATCGGGACCGCGCTCGCGAGCCCGCTCGTCGTGTACGCCACTGCGGCGGACGGCGGGCCGGTGAGCGGCGTGACGGTGACGTTCAGCGTGACGGCGGGCGGCGGGTCCGTCGCGAACACGGTGGTGACGAATGCCGCCGGACTCGCACAGGCGACATGGACGCTCGGCAGCACCATCGGTGCGCAGACGGTAAGCGCGGCAGCCGGGTCGCTGAGCGGATCGCCGCTCACCTTCACGGCGACGGCCAGCGCGCCGCCGCATCTGCTGGTCACCACATCGCCGGGCACGGCGCAGGTCGCAGGCGTAACGGTGACCCCGGGCTTCGTGGTGTCCGCGTATGACGCCAACAACAATCCGGACCCGACCTTCACCGGCACGGTGACGCTCGCGATCGGCACGAATCCGGGCGGCGCGACGCTGAGCGGCACGACCAGCGTGAGCGCCGTGAGCGGCGTCGCGACGTTCAGCGCGTTCTCGCTCAACAAAGCCGGCACCGGGTACACCGTGGTGGCGAGCGCGGCCGGATACGTGAACGGCACGTCGGCTGCGTTCAACGTTGCGGCGGGCGCGGCAACGACCATCGCGATCAACGGCGGCAACAACCAGGCCGGGCCGGCGAACACGGTGCTCGCGCAGCCGCTGAGCGCGATCGTCACCGATGCGGGCGGGAACCCGGTTGCCGGCGTAACGGTGCACTTCGCGGTGACGGGCGGCGGCGGCAGCGTAGGCACGGCGGCGCCGGTCACGAACGCGGCCGGTGTGGCGACGACGACGTGGACGGTCGGTCCAGCCGGCGCGCAGTCGGTGGGCGCGGCCGCGCTGGATGTGCTCGGAAAGCCGCTGGCGGGATCGCCGCTGGTGTTCACGGCGAATGGGACGGGGGCGGTGGCGTCGACGACGGTCGCGCCGCAGACGGCGGCGATCCTCTCGCTCGGCGACGTCACGACGCTCACGGCCACGTCGCACGACGCGAGCAACAACGTGGTCGCGGGCACGTACGGGTGGGTGAGCAGGAAGCCCGCAGTCGCGACAGTGAGCGCCACCACCGGCGTCGTGACCGGCGTGACGAACGGCACCGCGTACGTCGTGGCGACGGAAGTGGGCGGCACGAAGGACTCGGCGCTCGTAACCGTGGCGCAGTCGGTTGCGACGATCAACGTCACGCCGAACACGCGCACGATCTATCTCACGGGCACCTACACCTTCACCGCGCAGGCGGTCGACGGTCGCGGCAACGCGCTCGCCGCGCAGCCAACGTTTACGTGGTCGTCGAGCGCGCCGGCCATCGCGAACGTGAACAGCGCCACCGGCCTGGCGACCGCGCTCTCGCTCGGTCCGGTGCAGATCAAGGCGACAGCGGGGACGATCACCGGTGTCGCCAACGTCTCGATCCTCTCGGCGATCCAGCACATCTATGTCGTGCGTGACTCCGCCGGATTCGCGCCGACGGCGAGCGACACGTTCAACATGGCGGCGCTGCAGCTCCACCGCGCGTACAAGGCGTTCGCATACGACACGCTCAACAACCCGGTGAACGGGCTGACCTTCACCTGGGTCACGACGAACCCGTCGGTCGCGGCGATCGACACGACGGCCGCGCTCCGCGCCGACGCGATCAGCCTCGCGAACGGCAATGCGTCGATCCAGGCATCGGTGCAGGGCGTGACGGGATCTGCGCTGCTCAACGTGCAGCAGGTGCTCACCGCGATCGCGATCACGCCGGTCTCGCCGACCATCGCGGTGGGCGGCAGCGTGGCGCTGACCGCGCGCGGCAAGGACTCCAACGGCCAGTTCATCGCCGGCGGAACGTTCACGTGGATTTCCAGCGATCCGACGAAGGTGACGGTGATCAACAGCACCGGCGTGGCGACGGGTGTGGCGATCGGCACGTCGAACATCACGGCGACGAGCAGCTCGATCACCTCGGCCACTCCGGACGTGGTCACCGTATCGGCGTCGGTGCCGCCGGTCATCTCGTTCGGCCGCGATACGGTTTCGGTGGGCCGCGGTTCGAGCACGCAGGTTCCGATTCTGCTGAGCACGCCGAGCGCGACGCCAGTGGTCGTGAACCTCGCAGTGGCTGATACGTTCGCGTTCTGGAGCAGTGCGTCGGTCACGATTCCGGCGGGCCAGACTGCGGTCAACGCGCAGCTCAACGGGCATAACGCCGGCACGACGCACGTCACGGCGACCGACGCCGGCTCGGTGTATGCGGCGGCAAACGCCGTGCTCGCCGTGCAAGCGACGATGCGTTTGACGAGCGGCGGCTATGCGGTGAATGCCACCGACCAGCAGACGACACAGGTGCTCCTGTCTGATCCATCACCCGTTGGAGGTACGTTCGTAACGTTCAACTACGGAACAGCCGGCGTCGCGTCCGTATCGCCGTCACCGGCGTTCATTCCTGCAGGCCAGCTCGCAGCGACCATCGTCATCACAGGAGTCGCGGCGGGAACGACGACGATCACGCCGGTCGCGATCGGAGTGAACGGCACTTCCTCGTCGTTCACGACATACGCGGCGACGCTGAACTACAGTACGGCGAGCATCCGCCTCGGCACGGGTCAGTTCGACGCCGACGAATATGCGTACCTGCAGACGTACACCGTCAATCCGCTCGCAATCACGTTCACGAGCTCCGATTCGACGATCGCGACGGTCACCGCAAGCGGGACGATCGCCACCGGAAGTAATGTTTTCAGGCCGGTTATTTCCGCCGTATCGCCCGGATCGGTGACCATTACAGCGACAGCGCCGGGATGGACGGCGGCTCACATGACCGTGGCCGTCACGACTCCGCGAATCCGCGTGTGCTGCGGTGGGCCGCTGAACACGACATCCCCCGCGCAAACTTACATAGTCGAAACGGAGGACTCAGTCGGCACCGTGCACGACCGCACGAGTTCACTCGTTGTCCACGTGAGCTCGAGCGACCCTGCCGTGCTGACCGTGCTCGACTCGGTCGTCACGATCGTACCTGGGATCTACTACAATAACACGCCACGAATCGTGCCCGGCGGCACCGGCGGCACCGCTTTGCTCATCGCGACGGCCGGCGGTCACATCGCCGATACGGCGTCGTACACGGTGGTCGGTCCGAAACTCCAGTTCAGCTGGAACTCGACGAATAACGTCGGCCTCGGCCAAGAAGACGACAACGTCTACGTCTACACACCAAACAACGTCGTCACGCCGCTCACCGTCGCTCTGAGCGGTGATACGACGATCACGGGCTTCCCGGCCACCGTGACGATTCCCGCGGGGTCGAACATCGCGTACTTCAATGTGCGCGGGAAAGCATTCGGCTCTGTCCCGATTATTGCCAATGCAGCAGGCTACCAGGGAGACACGGCGACCTACACGGTGACGACGCCAAAGGTGAAGTTGTTCGGCGGCGGATCGCTGAATAACTTCGCGCCGCCGACCGCGTTCACTGTCGAAGCGTACGATTCGGTGGGCTCAGCGCACAATCGCACGACTCCGCTCGCCGTCACATTTACCTCGACGAACACGTCGGTCGTCACGGTAGATCCAACCGTAACGATCGCAGGCGGGATCTATTACGCGAATACGCAACAGGTAACCGCAGTTGGGACTGGAACGGCCTTGATCATCGCGACAGCCCCCGGCCACACCGCCGACACGCTCACATATACGGTCGTGACGCCGCAGCTCAATCTCGCCTTCTCGACTTTTACCATCGGCGCGCTCGAACACCGTCTTCCGACGGATTTCTACGCGTACACGCCAAACACCCGGACCACCCCACTCACCGTCACGCTCGCCGACAATCATCCGACCGTCGCAGGCCTGTCGACAACTACAGTCACGATCAATAGCGGCACGAATATCGGGTACTTCACCTTCGCGGGGCTCGCGCCGGGTCTCGATACAGTGACGGCCACTGCGCCGGGTTACCTGCCGACCATCGCGTACATCCGGGTCACGACGCCTAAGCTGGTCGGCGGCGGCCTGCCCTCTTCGGCAACAACGACGAATCCGCCGATCACCGTTACGGTCGAGACGGCTGACAGCCTCGGCTCGGCGCACTATGCGAGTGACACCGTGGTCGTGCACGCAGTTTCGAGCGACCCGTCGGTGCTGCAGCCGACGCTGGCGTACTTCCCGATTTTGAAGAACGCCTACTACGCCCAACCTACGATCAACGTCGTCGGACCCGGAACTGCGAGCATTACGTATTCGGACTCCGCCGGGCTTGGTTTCCTGCCGATTACATCGAATACGATGACGGTGATCGGTCCGTCGCTCTCAATCAGCAGCGCCAACTTCGTACTCGGCAATCGCCAGAATACGGGCCCGAACGGCGTGTACGTCTACACGCCGAACCCGGTCGCGACGCCGCTCGTCGTCACGCTCACGAGCACCGATCCGTCCGTCGCGATCCCGACGGTATCGACCGTGACCATCCCCGCGCTCTCGAACATCGCATACTTCCAGATCAATGCGCTCGACGCCGTTCCCGCGACAGTACAGATTCAAGCGACCGCGACGGGTTACGGCGGAGTCTCGACGAACGTGCAAGTGACTGTGCCGAAGTTCGTGATCTTCGCGAGCGCGACGGCGAATACGACATCTGCGCCGCAGAGCATCACAGTGGAAGCGTACGACAACGGAGCGAGCCCGCAGGCGCACTACACCAACGAGAACGTGACCGTCACGCTCGGGTCATCGGCATCATCCGTCGCCACGACCGATTCTGCGACCGTGACGATTCCCGCGGGCAGCTACTATCACAACACCTCGCACTGGATTCCGGGTGTTGTCGGAACGTCGCAGCTCTCGGCCAGCGACCCGAGGCTGCCGTCGTATCACTACAGCCCGGCTACCGCCGGCCTGACTGTGAACACGCCGACGCTGACGCTGAACAGTTTCAACCAGCTCGGCATCGGACAGTATTCCGACAACAATTTCTACGTGCTGGCGCCGGACGCCGCGAGCGCACCGATCACTGTCACGCTTACGCATCCAGGGACGGTGCGGACTACGACGCCGGCGTCGGTGACAATTCCGACGTCCAGTACCTTCGCCTACTTCCGCGTGGTTGGTGCAGTCGCTGGCACGGACACGCTCGTAGCGTCGGCGACTTCGCCGGTATTCAACCCGGCGACTGCGTTCACCATCGTCGGGAACGGCCGCATCGATCCGCTACAGGGATGGCCGGGAACGTCGCTGCACGCGTCCACGCGCGACTCAGTTCTGATCACGCTGTACGCACGCGATCCTGGCCAGAATACTCGCAACGTTCTTGCCGCAACGACGTTCGCGCTCGCGCCGAACGCGAACATCCAATTTGTCTCCGGTGGAGTATCAAGTTCTGTCATAACGAGTGCCACCATTCCCGCGAACGCACAATTCGTCCAGTTCTATGTGCAGGCGGTTTCGGCGGGACCTGGCAGCGCGACCATCAACGCGACAAACTATACGACGTATGTGAATTCGATTACGGTGATACCATGATCTCCGCGAAGTTTGTAGCAGCGCTGATTCTCGCGTTCGGTTCGGCGACACTCCCTGCGCAATCGGCGACAGCGCCTGCACCACCGCCGTCGGCGCCCGCAAAACCCGTCGCATCGCCTGCGCCGAAACTCGTTCCACCGCCTTCGGCGCCGACGCCACCCTCAGTGGTCGCGGTCGTTCCGAACGGTCGGCGCAGGCCCACACCCGCGTCAGTCCCGCTAGTGTCGCCGGGCGCCGCGCCCCCCGCGTCGGTGCATCCCGACTCACTAAGCAAGATCAAGAAAGCCACCACACTGCCGGCAGCCATGCCCGCATCACGTTTCGCCGCGCCCCCGCGACCGGGAACCGCCGGTGCCCCGAGTAGGGCATCGTTCAGTGTCGTACAAGCGAACGCCGCGCCTCCGGCCGGCGTCACAATGCGTTGCAAGGACGGCACCTACCTCAGCGGCGGCCCGGCAGCCGACCGGTGCGCCGGCAATGGCGGCGTCGCGTCGATCTTCTCGGCGCGTCCCCCGCTCGTCCCGGCGAAACCACAGCCGCAGCGAAAACAGCCGTAGTACGCGGTCCGCCCGCGGATCTGACACAGCGCGACCTTTGAGGCACGCTGGCCCGTCCTTGTCGGCGCGCACCCGACGGACGTACGTTTTGCGGCTGTCCGCCGCTCCGATGACGCCGACGGCCGCCCCTAGCACACCGAGGCAGCCGCTCCACCCCGCGACAGCTCATGCGCGCTCCGTTCGATTCCTCCCGCCACGCTCCCCTCCGCCGCGCCCTCCTCGGCGCCGTGTGCATCGCCGCGATACTCAGCTGCGCCAGGGACGTCACCGGACCCAACGGCGCCGCGCGGTTCGTGCACGGCATCTCGTGGAATTCCATTTTCCCGCCGCCGCTCCGCGCCGTAGGCGGACTCAGCGCCGGCGTCGTCGACTTCAACCGCGTCCACGTCGTCCTGCACCACAGCGACGCCACCGTCGCGCTCGACTCAACCATCGACTTTCCCGCCGGCGCCGACTCGCTCACCGTCAGCCTGACCGTCCGCCTTCTCACCGACGCGCCCGCGAGCGGTGAGCCGATGGAGCTCGATCTCGCATACGTCAACGCCGCGGGAGACACGGTGTTCAAGGGCGGGCCGATCGCGCTCGTCGCGGCGCCGCCGCCGGCCTCGGGCGGCGTCAACCCGCCGGTCCAGATTCCCGTCACCTACACCGGGCCCGGCGCGAGTGCCACGTCGGTGGTCATCTCGCCGCGCAGCGTGGGCGTATCGGCGGCGGCGCCCTTCACCTTCACCGCGGTCGCCAAGGATGCCGGCGGCAACGTCCTCACCGGGACGCCCGTCATCTGGACCTCTCTCGATCCAACGATCGCGACGATCACCTCGCCCGCGGCGGGCACCGGCATCGCACTCAGCGTGGGCGGAACCGCGCGCATCCTCGCGCAGCTGCTCAACGGCGCAGCCGATACCGTGCAGGTGATCGTCACGCTGCAGGGATCGCAGCTCGTGAAACCGGCGACCGCCAGCGGTGACGGACAAACCGCGCTCGCCGGCGCGACGTTGCCGCAGCAGATCGTCGCGAAGGTCGCCGCAAGCAACGGCACGGGCATCGCCGGCACCACCGTCACAGTCGCCGTCGCGAGCGGCGGTGGATCCGTCGCGCCGGCCTCCGCGGTCACCGACGTGAATGGGCTCGCGGCCACGACCTGGACGCTCGGCCCAACGGCAGGCGCGCAGGCCGTGACCGCCACGGCCGGCACGCTCTCCGGTTCGCCGCTCACGTCCGCGGCCACGGCAGCTGCGGCCGGCGCAGCGGCACACACGTGGAGCGGCGCGACGAGCAG
>JBIOHR010000099.1:0-11847 GCA_044449085.1 Gemmatimonadales bacterium
GGTGGCGGGGGCGGCGGTGGCGCCGGATCGAACGCGCAGGATCTCGCCGACATCTTCGAGCTCCAGAAGGACAAGATGCGCAACCAATACGAAACGGTTCAGCGCGGACAGGACCAGCAGCAGAGTGCGTCGTCACAAGTGGACGAGACGCTCGAAAAACTGAAGCAGCTGGCCGCCCGCCAGCAGCAGGAAGACGAGCGGATGCGCCGCAAGGCGGACAGCCTGCGCGGCCCGGGTGCGAGCGGGTCGTCGGATGGTTCGAGCCAGCGTGACCTGGCGCAGCAGGCCGAGCAGGCGGCGCGCCAGCTCGAGCGCCTCGCGCGCGAGAAACAGTCGCAGGCCCTCGCCGACGCGGCGCGGAGGCTGCAGGACGCCGCCGACGCAATGAAGCAGGCGGCCGCCAACGGCAAGAGCGGCACCGCACAGGGCCAGCGTGCGGATGACCAGCTCGCCGCGGCGCGCCGGCTGCTCGAGCAGGAGAAGACCAGCAGCACGCAGCGAAGCCTGGACGACGCGCAAAAAACTGCGCAGTCGCTCGCGAACCAGGAGCGTCAGGTTGCGGACGACGTCGCGAAGCTCGGCGCTCAGGGCTCCTCGGTGCAGACGGCGCAGGGCCAGCAGGCGGGTCAGGCGCAGCAGCGCGCACTCGCGGCGGAAAAGGGTGCGATGGCGGATACGCTGCGCGACCTCACGAAGCGCATCGATCAGCTCGCGAGTGATCAGGCGCGCGCGCAGCCGGGCGCCGCCCGTGCGCTGGGCGAAGCGGCTGACTCGCTGCGGTCACGGAGAATCGAGGACCGCATTCGTGCGTCGCAGCAGCAGCTGGGCACGGCGTCGCAGCAATATCTCGACAACCTCGAGCGGTCGATTGGCGAAGGGCTGAGCGATCTCGGCAAGAAACTCCAACAGGCGGCGACGGCGTCGTCGCAGGCATCGACCGGAGACAAACAGCAGCAGGCGCTCGATCGCATGCGCGATCTCGTGCGTGGCATGGAGACGCTCGATGATCGGGTGAAGCAGGAGCAGGCGGGGCAGCAAGGACAGCAAGGACAGCAAGGACAGCAAGGACAGCAAGGACAGCAAGGACAGCAGGGGCAACAGGGGCAGGGAGGCCAGCAAGGCCAAGGTCAACAAGGTCAACAAGGTCAACAAGGTCAACAAGGTCAACAGGGCCAAGGTCAACGGGGCCAAGGCCAGGGCCAAGGCCAAGGCGGGCAATCCGCCCAAGCAAACGGGCGCGGTGGGCGCGGCGGCGGCATCGGCGGCGGCATGGTCGCCCAGGGCGGTCCCGGCGGGAATCGCTTGTCGCCCAACGACGCGCGCCAGTTTTCGAGCGAAATGCAGCAGCGGATCCGCGACGCGCAGGCGCTCCGCGGCGACCTCGCTCGTCAGGGTGCTGATGTCTCGGCGCTCGACCGTGCGATCGACGCGATGCGCGCGGCGGCAGATCCCGGGAAACTGACCGACGAGAAGTCGGGCGCAGCGCTTCGCGGCCAAGTCATCGACGGACTGAAGGCCTACGAGTTCGCGCTCCGCCGGTCGGTGGAGGGAAAAGAGAACGGGCAGGTCCTGGCCGGCCGCAACGGCGACGTGCCGGCCGAATTTCGGGCTTATGTCGAAGAGTATTATCGTTCAATTGCCCGGTCGAAGCCCTGACGGGCAACAAGTCGTGCCAGGAGAACACCGTGTCTGTCAAGAAACCTGAAAATCCAGAGCTGAAGGCGAAGCTCTCGCCGCAGCAATACGAAGTCACGCAGTGCAGCGCCACCGAACCGCCGTTCCGGAACGAGTTCTGGAACCATCACGAAGAGGGGATCTACGTCGACGTCGTCTCCGGCGAGCCGCTCTTCTCGTCGACCGACAAGTTCGACTCCGGCACCGGCTGGCCGAGTTTTGTGCAGCCGATCGTGAAGGCGAACGTCGTCGAGCACGCGGATCACACATACGGCATGCGCCGCGTCGAGGCGCGCTCAGCGCAGGGCGATTCGCATCTTGGGCATGTGTTTCCCGACGGGCCGGGCCCCACGGGCCTCCGCTACTGCATCAACTCGGCGTCGCTTCGCTTCGTGCCGAGGGCGGAGATGGAGAGCGAAGGGTACGGCGACTTCGTGCGCCTGTTCGGGGGAGCCGCAAAGTGAGCGCCGCAACGGAGTCTGCGACGCTGGCGGGCGGCTGCTTCTGGTGCCTCGAGGCCGTGTTCCTCGAGTTGAAGGGCGTGCACGGTGTGCGCAGCGGGTACGCGGGCGGCACGCGCCCGAACCCGACGTACGAGCAGGTCTGCACGGGTGCGACGGGCCACGCCGAAGTCGTGCGCGTTGACTTCGACCCCGACGCTGTGAGCTTTCGCGACCTGCTCGACGTGTTCTTCACCATTCATGATCCCACGACGCTCAACCGTCAGGGCGGCGACAAGGGGACGCAATACCGGTCGGCGATCTTCTACGAGTCGCCGGAGCAGGAGCGGATCGCGCGCGAGACGATCGCGGCGGTCACCGCCGCCAAGACATGGAAGGATCCGATCGTGACCGAGGTCGCGCCGCTCACGACGTTCTGGCCCGCGGACAACTACCACGACAACTACTTCGCGCGAAATCCGCAGAACCCCTACTGCGCCGTGGTGATTGCGCCGAAGGTCGCCAAGGCGCGCAAGCTGTTTCTCGCCAAGCTCGCGAAGTAGCGGTCACGCGAGATCGGGCCGCAGCACGGCGGCGCCGCGAAGGTAGGCGTGCACTGCCTTCCGCCCCGACGGCGCCGCGTGCAGCATCACGCGCAGGCAGCGCGCGGTCACGCCCGGCACAGACATCTCGACTGCGCAGAGCATGGGCACGTCGTGCCAGCCGAGCGAATCCCGCGCCGTGCGCGCGGGGAAGTCGCTGCAGATGTCTGGCGTGGCGGTGAAGTAGGCGCTGATGATGTCGTCGGTTTCCAGCGCGTTGCGTTTCATCAATTCGCGGAGGAGTTCGTCGATGGCGTCGCGTACGAGCGCACGTTCGTCGGCGGCGATGGTTGTCGCGCCGCGGATCGCGCGGTACACGTGGGTCTCTTGTGACATGCGTGCTCGTGACTGAAGGGCGACAAAAAAGGCCCCCGGAGAATCCGGAGGCCGTTGGGGGATCGCGTCGATCGAACCGATTACGTGCGCGCGCCGCCGCGGTCTCCGGTGAGGGGGCCGTAGCTAAAATAGAAATAGGTCGCGCGCGTGTGCGGCATCGTGAGCGAAATCTCTCCGCGCGCTGTGGCTGGCGCAAGCGGAGTACGGCAACTGCAATTGCAACGGCGCCGACAACGGCCTTACCACGGATTTCGCTGAAGGTGCGGTTGCCGTTGCCGTTGTAGTCGCCTTGCAGAGACGGCCAACCCGCCGCATCCTCCCCATATGTCACGACTTGGAATTCTCACCGTACTTGCTGCCGCGTGCGGCGCAGCGGTACCCGCGCGTGCGCAGGTCCCGAAGCCCGGCGCATCAGTCGACTGGCCCGCCTATGGCAACGACGCCGGCGGCCTGAAGTATTCGCCGCTCGCCGACGTGAACCGCTCCAACGTCACGAAACTCGCCGTCGCCTTCACCTGGGATGCACACGAACAGCCGGTTCGCGCGAGCGACGGCCAGAAAGCCGCGCGCCCGGGCCAGTTCGAAGCGACGCCGCTCGCGATTCACGACACACTGTTCTTCCCGACCCCCTACAATCGCGTCATCGCGCTCGACGCAACGGACGGCCACGAACTCTGGACATATGACCCCGAGGTCTGGAAGACCTACGGCCAGCCGAGCAACGGTACCGGCTTCGTTCATCGCGGCGTCGCCACCTGGACCGACGGCAACTCGCGCCGCGTGTTCATCAATTCGCGCTGGCGCCTGATCGCCCTCGACGCCGCCACCGGCAAACCGATCGCCAGCTTCGGCACGAACGGCGAAGTCGACGTCACCGCCGACCTGTCGCGCCCCGTGCGCAAGGATCACTACACCAACACTTCGCCGCCCGTGGTCTGGGGGAACTTCGTCATACTCGGCAACGGTGTCGGCGACCGCCTCGTCTACAAGGGCGACCCGCCGGGCGACGTGCAGGCCTTCGACGCACGCACGGGCAAGCGCGTGTGGCGCTTCAAGACCGTCCCCGAGCCCGGCGAGTACGGGAACGACACGTGGCAGGCGGGAGCCTGGAAGTACGAGGGACACACCAATGTCTGGGCGCCATTCACTATCGACAGTGCACGCGGCCTGGTGTACCTCCCCGTCGGCACGCCGAGCAACGACTGGTACGGAGGCGAGCGGAAAGGCGCCGGGCTGTTCGGCGAAACGCTCCTCTGCCTCGACGCGCGCACGGGCAAGCGCATATGGCACTATCAGACCACGCATCACGGTCTGTGGGATTACGATCTTCCCGCGCCTCCGAACCTCGTGACCGTGAATCACGACGGGAAAAAAGTCGACATCGTCGTCGCGCCCACGAAACA
The DNA here is from genome assembly GCA_044449085.1 of Gemmatimonadales bacterium. GTDB lineage: Bacteria > Gemmatimonadota > Gemmatimonadetes > Gemmatimonadales > Gemmatimonadaceae > Fen-1231. Next base: position 4,456 of record JBIOHR010000099.1, read on the forward strand.
GGGATTCCTCTTCGTGTTCGATCGCGTCACCGGCAAGCCGCTCTGGCCAATTGAAGAGCGGCCTGTCCCGCAGAGCGACGTCCCCGGCGAGGCCACTTCGCCCACGCAGCCGTTTCCCACCAAGCCCGCACCGTTCTCGAAGCAGGGCTTCTCGCTCGACGACGTCATCGACTTCACGCCGGAAGTGAAAGCCGCTGCGCTTGCAGAGATTTCCCGCTATCGCACGGGTCCGCTCTTCGCTCCGCCCTCGCTGCAGGGCACCGTCGTGATGCCCGGCGCGATCGGCGGCTCCGGATGGGGCGGCGCCGCCGTCGATCCCGCGACTGGTTGGCTCTTCGTGAAGGCCACCAACTCGCCCGCACTCTTCGCGCTTCGCAAGAACGATTCACCCAGCGATACCGTCGACGCGCCATACATGGTGGATCTGGCGCATTCGTCTCTGGGCGTCGTCATGCGCAGCGGCGCGGAGGGTACCGCGCGGCGCGCCGGCCTGCTGCCGATCAACAAACCGCCGTACGGCACGCTCACCGCCGTCGACCTCAATACCGGCGACACGAAGTGGTCGGTCACGCTCGGTGATTCGCCGGAAGTCCGCGCGAACCCCGCGCTCGCCGGCGTCGCGCTGCCGGAGAAACTTGGCGTCGCGGGGTCGCCCGGCGCGCTCGTGACGAAGGGTGGCCTGGTGTTCGTGAGCGGCGGCGGGCGCGTGCTCTATGCGATCGACTCGAAAACGGGGAGGACGCTGTGGGAGTACGACCTCGGCCAACAAGCGTATGCGAACCCCATGACGTATAGGACGCGTGATGGCCGGCAGTTCATCGCAATCGCGACCGGCTCGGGGACAACGTCCAAGCTCGTTGTTTTTGCGCTGAAATAACGACCAATCGCTCCTCCATCGAGCTCAGAGTTCACCGCTCAAGCTCATGGCTCAACGCTCGGATGGGTCAACGCTCGCTTTTCAACGCTCGCGATTTGGAGAATCAGCCAGCTGTGAACTCGAGCTTTGACCCTCCCGAGCAGTGAACTGCAAGCTCGAGCTGTACGCTTTGGGCAAAGACTTCAACTTCCATTATCCCGAATGACCAAAACCATCCGCGCCGCGGTCATGACCGCGCCGCGCAAGCCGATCGAAGTGCGCAGCCTTCCATGGCCCGTGCTGGAGCCCGGCGCGGCGATGCTCAAGACGCTGTATTCCGAAGTGTGCGGGACCGATGTCCACCTCCATCACGGCAAGCTCGCCGGCGTGCCGTACCCGATCGTGCCCGGCCACGTCTCCATCGGGCACCTCGCGGAGATTCGCGGTACGGTCACTGATATTGAAGGGAAGCCGTTCCACGAGGGCGATCTCGTCACCTTTCTCGACGTTCACGAGACCTGCGGCCGCTGCTATGAATGCCTCGTCACCAAGCAGACCACGCGCTGCCCGTCGCGAAAGGTGTACGGCATTTCGTACAGCGCGACCGACGGCCCGCTCGGCGGCTGGGCCGAGCATATCTGGATGAAGCCCGGTGTGAAGCTGCTGCGCATTCCGAAAGGCGTAGACCCGATCTCATTCATCGCCGGCGGCTGCGGGTTGGTGACATCGGTGCACGCGATCGAGCGCGGCGAGGTGCGGCTCGGGTCATCCGTCGCCGTGCTCGGCGCCGGGCCGGTGGGGCAAGCCGCGATCGCACTCGCGCGCCTCGCGGGTGCGGACCCGGTGATCGCGATCGGCGCGCCGGCGTCGCGCCTCGAGTTCGCGAGGAAAATGGGCGCGTCTCACACGATCGATCTCGACGTGCCGGCGGACGATCGTGCGGCACGCGTACGCGAAATCACCGGAGGACACGGCGTGGACGTCGTGATCGAGGCCGCGGGAGATCCGCGCGCGGTGCCGCAGGCGCTCGACCTCGTGCGCGACGGCGGGCGAGTGGTGATTGCGGGGCAGTACACCGACGGTGGAGACGTCCCGATCAATCCGCACCGTCAGGTCAACAAGAAGCACGTCGAGATCCGCGGCTGCTGGGGGTGCGACTACTCGCATGTGCATCGCGCGCTGCAGGTGCTGGCGCGACAGGGGAGTGAACTGCCGTGGGCGGAAGCGATCACGGCCAGGTTCGGGATCGAGCAGGCGAACGAGGCGCTCGCGGCGGTGGAGAACAGGACGGTGATCAAGGCACTGATCGTCCCGCAGCTATGAGCTGCTGAGCCGGCGAGCCGTAAAGCGAGTAGTCCGTCGTTGGTCGTTGGTTGCAGGCAATTCGCCAACTACCAAGAACCGATGACCGAGTACCGATTACCCGCCGTTAGTGAGCAATGGGGCCCATCCGGACCACCTCAAACGCGCTCGACGGCACCGACTTCAGCGCGTCGAGATTCGTATCGCTCCAGCGCGAGTCCGGCGCCCCGCTGACGTACCACCCACTGCCGTTGTCCGCGAGGATCATTCCGTAGGACTTCATCGCGCGGAGAATTACCTGTACTTCCTCCGGAAAGCTCGACACATCGAACGACGCCTGCAGCCGCACGCGCATTCCCATCGGTGGCAGTGACGCCGACTGATTGCTGCTCGCAAAGTGCCGCGCCGGCGTGATGAATCCGGCCTGAGTGCTCGGACAGGTGAACCGCAGCGCGTGGGTGATGCTGCCGCGCAACACTGCCTCGTCGTAGCGCACGAGGCCGGGAAAGATCGGCAGGCCCGCGGCATCCGCTGACGTCCAACCTGCCGGGCGGAGCGCGTCGGACGTCAGATCGAACACGGCGCCGGACCCTGCGTGCCACGACGCGCCGCCGTTCACCGGGTGCGCGTCGTACATCTCGTAGAGCTTGGCATTCGCCGTGTCCACAACGATCACGTGGCGGTCGCCCGAGCTGGCGGCGCCGCCTTCGATGGGCGCGTCCGTCGGAATCGGATACGGGCCGGGATCACTCTCGCCAGCGTAGTCGAAGGTCACGGGCCGCGCCGTTTCGCCTGCGCCGACCGCCACGTACGGAATGCCGAAGTCGCTCCCGAAGTCGGGATGCAGGTTCCTCACGCCGCACGCCGCGATCAGCGTTGCGGAAGCGGAATCAACCGGCTGCGCAGAAATGTCAGTGTTCCACCAATTGTCGGCAGGAAATACGGAAACGCCGATCGCCGGCGACGGTCCCGGCACAGCGCCCGCGCCGGGTTGTGTGGTTGTGTCGGCGTGCGCGCCGCACGCGCACACCGCGCCGCAGGTGAGCGAGATGACGAAGACACGAGACCAGATTGAACGGACCACGCCCATGAAATCCATGTCGGGGGATGGTGGATGCTACCCCAATCTGCTCCCACCGCACCCCAGCCATATGTGATGTGGATCGCAGTCGAAGGCATCGTTTCGCCGCGCCGGGCAGGGTTGGCCGTCCCGTGCCGCCTCGCGGCGCGGCGCGCCTGTGGCGTACTATTGACGGTTGCCGGCGCGCGGGCGAAACCGCCTCCCGGCCACCACGTAGGAATTGCCGACGGCTGCGCGCGCAGCTCCATACTTGGCGGAGGCAAGCGATGTCGAATCCCGTTTTCCTGCAGACGGTCGCGATCATTGCGGGTGTGGTGACGCTGATGGTCGTGGCTCAGGTCTTCCTCCGCGTTCTCGAACTCAAGAATGAGCGCCGGGGCCCGGTAGCGCTCGAGGGCCTGGCAGCGCGCCTCGACCGCATCGAGGCGGCCGTCGAATCGACGGCGATCGAAGTGGAACGCATTTCCGAGGCGAATCGCTTTATGTCCAAGGTGCTCGCCGATCACGGGAGAGTTGATGAAACGACGTGAGTTTGCCGGTTCGGTGATCGCCGCCGGCGTGGCGGCGGTGGTGCCGCGGGGAGCTGCCGCGCGGGCGAGTCTGCGCGTGCCGCCGCTGAAGGTGAACGGCGACCGGCTCAATGCGCATCTCGCGGCGCTCTCGCAGTTCGGGAAGAATCCCGAGGGTGGAGTGTCGCGCGTTGCGTACAGTGAAGCGGACAAGGCGTCGCGCCCATACATCATGCAGCTGATGCGCGACGCGAAGCTCGACGTGTCGGTCGATGCCGCGGGGAACATCGTCGGGCGTCGCGCGGGGAAGGACGCGTCGCTCAAGCCGATTTTGTTCGGATCGCATACGGACTCCGTGCCGCACGGCGGGATGTTCGACGGCGACGTCGGATCGATGGGGGCAATCGAAGTGGCGCAGTCGCTCGCCGAGCAGGGGATCACGACGCGCCACCCGCTTGAAGTCGTGGTCTGGCAGAACGAGGAGGGTGGCCTCTGGGGTACGCACGCAGCGACCGCGGAGCTGACTCCGGCCGAGCTCGCCACCGTGAGCAGCAGTGGCAAGACGATCCGCGAGGGGATCGCGTTCTTGGGCGGTGACCCGGACCATCTCGAGCGCACGCGGCGTGCCAAAGGGAGCATTGCCGCGTACCTCGAGCTGCACATCGAGCAGGGCGGGACGCTGGAGAAAGAGAGACTCCAGATAGGCGTGGTCGAGGGTATCGTCGGAATCCATCAGTGGAATGTGACGATCACCGGATTTCAGAATCACGCCGGCACGACGGCGATGGACGATCGGCACGATGCGCTGCTTGCGGCGGCGCGCTTCATCGAAGCCGTGAACGGCGTGGTCACGAGCGAACCCGGGCGGCAGGTTGGGACGGTCGGGCGGATCGCCGCGTTCCCCGGCGCGCCGAACGTCATCCCGGGGCGCGTGGAGTGCACACTCGAACTGCGCGACCTCGATGCGCGGAAGATCGACGCGCTCTTCGCAAAGGTCGAAGCAGAATCGAAGAAGATCGGCGCGATGAATGGCACCACCTTCGCGTTCGCGCAGTTCACGAACAACATTCCGGCGCCGACCGATCCGCGCATTCAGGCGATGGTCGCCGCGTCAGCCACGGAGCTCGGCCTCACGCACAAGAAGATGCCAAGCGGGGCGGGGCACGATGCGCAGGACGTCGCGCAAATCGGGCCGGTCGGGATGATTTTCGTGCCGAGTATTGGCGGGATCAGTCATGCGCCGAAGGAGTTTTCGCGGGCGGAGGACATTACCAACGGCGCGAACGTGCTGCTCAACACGCTGCTCAAGGTGGACTCGGCATTCTGAGGGGCGAGTGAAAGTTGAGTGGCGAGATTCGCCCCGATGCGCAGTGCGGAAAGGGAATTGCGAATTCGGGGCAAGTGGCAAGAGGCGAGTCTGCATGCGGAGTGCGAAAACGGTGCGGGTTTCTCCGGTCTCGCCGCTTGCCCCGCCTCCAACCTTCCTCTTCCGCACCGCGCACCGGGTCGAATCTCGCCACTCCCCGCTCCTCCTGCCTCCCGGCGTTCCCCCTAGCGCCCCGCGCCGCGACGGGCGAAACTCTTAACCAATGACTACCCGCCGCACCTTCCTTCAGGCGCTGGGCGTGGCCACCGCCGCCGCGGCGCTCCCGCGTGACCTCCTCGCCGGTGTCCGGGCCGCACACCTCGATTCTGTCGGGCTTCAGCTCTACACGGTGCGCTCGCTCATGGCCAAGGATGTGGACGGCACGCTCTCCACAGTGGCCGGAGTTGGCTACCGCGAGGTGGAGTTTGCCGGCTACTACAATCATGAGCCGGCGGCACTGCGCGCCACGCTCGACCGCCTCAAGCTCAAATCGCCCTCCTGCCACCTCGGCCTCGACGCCGTCGAGACCGGCTTCGACGCGACCGCTGCCGCGGCCAAGACGATGGGCCACGAGTGGGTGATCGTCGCGTCGGTGCCGGGCCGGTTTTTCCAGAGCGTCGCATCGCTCAAGGACCTTGCCCAGCGCTTCAACACCATCGGCAAGCGCGCGAGAGACGCGGGGCTTCGCTACGGCTACCACAATCACAACGTCGAGTTCAAGCCGGTCGAGGGAACCGTCCCGCTCGAGCTGCTGCTCTCGGAGACAGATCCGGCGCTCGTGGATTTCGAGATGGATGTCTATTGGGTCACGCAGGGCGGCGGCGATCCGCTTGCGCTGATCAACAAGTTCCCCGGCCGCTTCAAGCTCCTGCACGCCAAGGACGCGAGCGGACCGCCGGACCAGAAGATGCGCGACGTCGGCTCCGGTGTGATCGACTGGAAGAAGATTTTTGCGGCGCGCAAGAAGGCTGGTGTCGAACATGTGTTCGTCGAGCGCGACGATGCTCCCGATCCCGTCGCGAGCATCACGGCGAGCTACGAGTTTCTCCACAAACTTTCCTTCTAGCTATATGCAATCTCCCAAGCGCCTGATGTACGACGTCGCCATCGTGGGATCCGGCGCCGGCGGCGGCATGGCCGCGAACGTGCTGACCAAGGCCGGCGCCAACGTCGTGATGCTCGAAGCCGGCGGACCGTGGGACAACACGAAAGACTCGGCCATGATGAAATGGCCGTATCAGTCGCCCCGCCGAGGCGCAAGCACGAAAGAGCGCCCCTTTGGCGAATTCGACGCGTGCATAGGCGGATGGGAGATCGACGGTGAGCCGTACACGAAGGCCGAGGGGACGAAGTTCGACTGGTGGCGCGCGCGCATGGTCGGCGGCCGAACGAATCACTGGGGTCGCATCTCGTTGCGTTTCGGCCCTGACGATTTCAAGGCGAAAGATCGCGACGGCCTCGGCGACAACTGGCCCATTGCGTATGACGACATGGCGCCGTACTACGACAAAGTCGACGACCTCATCGGTGTGTTCGGGTCGAACGAGGGGCTGCGCAATCATCCCGACGGCCACTTCCTCCCCGCGCCGCGTCCGCGCTGTCACGAGCTGCTGATCAAGGAGGCGTCGGACAAGCTCAACGTCACCTGCGTCCCGTCGCGGCTTTCGATCCTCACGAAGTCCATTCACGGTCGCGCCGCCTGCCACTACTGCGGCCAGTGCAACCGCGGCTGCGCAACAAACTCGAACTTCACATCGCCCAACGTGCTGATCTACCCCGCCATGAAAACGGGGAAGCTCACGCTGCTCACCAACGCCATGGCCCGCGAGGTAACGACCAACGCGCAGGGACTCGCGACGGGCGTAAGCTACGTCGACAAGCACACGGGTGAAGACCGGCACGTGCAGGCGCGGATCGTCGTGCTCGCGGCGAGCGCGTGCGAGTCGGCGCGGATCCTGCTCAACTCGAAATCGTCGGTGCATCCCGACGGCCTCGCGAACTCGAGCGGCGTCGTCGGGCACTACATCACGGACACCACCGGCACGGGAGTCAGCGGTTTCATCCCAAAGCTCGTCGACCAGCCCTCGCACAACTGCGACGGGGTCGGCGGAATGCACGTCTACATGCCGTGGTGGATCGACAACAAGACGCTCGATTTTCCGCGCGGCTATCACATCGAGATCTGGGGCGGGATGGGGATGCCGGGATACGGCTTCATGGGCGGCATCCAGAGTTACGAACCCGGTGGTGGCTACGGCGCGTCGCTCAAGAACGATTA
>JBIOHR010000100.1:0-11774 GCA_044449085.1 Gemmatimonadales bacterium
TACGCCGTGCCGGGCGAGTTCGTCGTCGTGCGCGGCGAGGCGTGATGCCCGGCGCCGGAGCGGTTGGCTCCTACGGCGCCGTCCACACGTTGTTGCTCCGGTCGATATCCACCAGCCGGTGGTCCGGATCCAGTTCGACCTTCACGAGCTTCTTCCCGACGAACGAATACCGCCGGAGGTAGCGCACGGTGTTCGTGCTCCACACCTCGGCCGGATAATTGAAATCCTGCGTCGAGCCGTCGCTGAAGGTGAAGCGCGCGCGAATGGGCAGCACACCGCGGGCGCGGTTGCCGTAGCCCACCAGCACCTGGTTCGTGTCGCCCGTGTTCAGCATCCGCACGCCGTCGACGGCCTGGTCGAAGTGCACGTTCTCGACAAACCATTCGCGCCAGAACCAGTCGAGGCGGTGGCCCGACGCATCCTCCATCGTGCGGAAGAAGTCCGCCGGCGCCGGATGCTTGTACGCCCAGCGTGTGATGTACGTCTTGAACGCGTCGTCGAATGCGCCGGGACCGAGGATCTCCTGCCGCAGCAGCTGGAGCCCGACTGAGGGCTTGATATAGGCCGCGATCCCCAGCAGCGGTTCGGATATCCGGTCCGGCGGAGTCATCATCGGGCCGTCTTCGTTCCCCTTCATCGCCTGCTCGACCTCGCCGCGCTCCTCCGCAGCGCGCTGCATCTGGTCGCCCACGTCCGGGAATCGCCGCGCCTCCGAGAACGTATTGATGAACGTGTTGAACCCTTCGTCCTGCCACATGTACATCCGTTCATTGGAGCCCACGATCATCGGAAACCAGTCGTGACCGATCTCGTGCGTGATCACGTTGTACAAATCGTGCTTGTCGTTGCTGTGCGCCTCCATCGCGAGCATCGGATACTCCATTCCGCTCACCGGGCCCTCCACCACGGAAATCTGCGGCCACGGATATGCAAACCAGCGCTCGGAGTACTCCTGGATCGACATTCGCGCCATGTCCGCCGATTCCGTCCACAGGTCCGCGGCGCTCGGCCTGTAATATCCGAACGCGTACGCGCCCTTGTAGGTCGTTGCGTCCCACTGGTAGTCCGGCGACGCCGCGAACACGGCGTCGCGCACATCCCTCGCGCGGAAGCGCCAGGTGAGCATTCCGCTCTTCGCGGGACGCGCCGCCCCGTTCTTGAGCTCCGCGGCCGTGATGATCCGCACGACTTTGTCGCTCTTCGCCGCCTCGTCGAGCCGCGAGAGCTCCGTCGGCGTCAGCACGTCCTTCGAGTTCTCCAGTGTTCCGGTGCCGGCCACGATGTAACCCGCCGGAACGGTGACGGAAACGTTGTAGTCGCCGTAGTCGAGGTAGAACTCGCCCTGTCCGACGTACGGATCGTTGTTCCACCCGCGCAGGTCGTCATACACCGCGGCCCGCGGATACCACTGCGCGATCTCGTACAGCGAGCCATCGCGGCCCATCCGGTCCGCGCCGTGCTCCGGCACGACGAACTTCCACGCCATCTCCAGCGTTGCCGCCTTTCCCGGTGCCAGCGCTTCGGCGAGCGGCACTTTCATCATCGTCTCGCCTTCGCGAATCGTGATCGGGACTTTCTTGCGCGCGTTCCCGCTGCCCACCAGCTGTTCGACGCGCGTGAGATGGTCGCCGCCCTCGAAGTCACCCGGGTTCCAGCGCGACCCCTGCGTGTAGACCTCCGAGCTCAGCGAGTTCTTGCGGAACGCGTTCTGCTCGAGCTCCATCCAGATGTAGGTGAGCGTGTCGGGTGAATTGTTCGTATAGCGAAAAGTCATCTCTCCGGAGATGGTCTTCGTCGCCGTGTCGAGCGTGGCGTGCAGATCGTAGTCCGCGCGGTTCTGCCAATAGTGCGAGCCCGGCGCGCCGCTCGCCGTCCGCGTCGCCGACGGTGTCGGGAACACGAGTGGCGCGAAGATCGATGTGTCCGGCACGCCGGTGCGGTCGAACTTCACCGTGGCAGTCTGCTGCGCGAGCGCGGGCGAGGCGACCGCGGCGAGCGAAATGGCGGAGAGAATTCTGGAAAGGTGCCGCACGGTCGTCGAGACTCCTGCGTTTCTGGATGACATTATGGGGTGACCGCGCCGCGCGTTCCCGCGAGCGACGTCACGATCAACAAGGCCCACTGCGGCCCTTTGTACCCGTCAGGCGTATCTTCGAACTTCTCGTCGAGCGAATGGGCGCCCGAGCCCGTTCCGCCGCCTCCGATCGTGATCGCCGGAATGCCGAGGCTCATCGGAAGGTTCGAGTCGGTGCTCGACGCGCCCGTCGCCGTGCGCGGCGCACCGAGCGCCCTGGCGGCGTCGAGCGCAGTGCGGACGATCGGCGAATCCTCCGTCTGGATCGTCGCCCCGATCGGCCGGATGCCGATCGTGTCGTACTTCACGGCGATCTTCGCTTTGGAGTTCGGCCAGCGCGCGTTCTCCGCGGCCACACCGGCATCGATGGCGCGCTTGATCCGCACTTCGGCGGTGTCGAGGTTCTCGAGCGATTCCGACCGCATGTCGACTTCCATGTCCGCGTCGCCGGCGATCGAGTTGACGGAAGTTCCGCCGTGCACGACGCCGACCGTGTAGGTCGTCTTGGGCGTCGCCGGAACCTGCACGTCGGAGATCAGTGCGATCGCGCGCCCCATGGCGTGGATCGCGCTCGGGATCGTGCCGAACGCGCCGTAGCTGTGCCCGCCGGGCCCGTGGAACTTCACGTCGTAGCGCTTGCTGCCCACGGCGCGGTCGGTCACGTGGAGCCCGAGCCCGTCCACGGAGATGAAGAAGTCGACCTTCCCCTTATATCCGTGCGTGAGCAGCTCACGCACGCCGCGAAGGTTTCCTTCGCCCTCCTCACCGACATTTCCGACGAGGATCACCCTTCCCGTGGTCTCAACTTTTCCTTCGTTCAGCGCTTTCGCGACCGCGAGCACCACGGCAAGGCCGCGGCAGTCGTCGCCGATTCCCGGCGCGGCGAACTTCGTGCCATTGCGCTTCACCTTCACGTCCGTGCCCTCGGGGAACACAGTGTCGAGGTGGCCGGCGAGCATCACGGTCGGGCCCTTCCCCGTGCCGGGACGCTCGGCGATTACGTTCCCGGCGGTATCGATTCGCGTGTCAGGATACCCCAGGGCGATGAGCCGCTTCTTGAACTCGGCCGCGCGCGCCTGCTCGTGGAAATCGGGCGCGGGGATCTCGCAGATCGAGACCTGCTGGTCGAGCATCCATGCGTTTCCCGACTCGATGCCCGCGAGCGCGCGTTTTATGGAAGGCTGGTCCGTCGGAATGGTGCCTTGGCCGGCGGCGAGTGCCGGAACGAGGACGAAGCAGAGGAGCGTGTGGCGCAGGCCAAGCGGGTGCATATTTGGCGTGGGTTTGGAAGGCTTCGAGGCGCGGGCACGAACTGAGGAGGGATGGATCATGGAAGGTATCGCGAACGCTCGCGGATCGCACCGATGACGGGGACACCCGCGGCTGGCTCGTCGGCCGGAGGCTCTCCGGCGACTCCCTGGTTCGCGCACTACGACCCGGGCGTGCCCCGGACTCTTGCGCCGTACCCTAAGCGCACGCTGCTCGACTACGCCGCCGACGGCGCACGCGAGCGCCCGCATCACCCCGCGTTCCTCTTCAAGGGCCGCGCGTTCACGCTTGCGGAGCTCGAGCGTACATCGGACGCCTTTGCCGCTGCGCTGGCGTCGCTGGGAGTAAAGCGCGGTGACCGCGTCGCGGCCATGCTGCCGAACTGCCCGCAGTATTTCATCGTCGAGTTCGCCGCCTGGAAACTCGGTGCGATTTTCGCTCCGCTCAACCCCATCTACACGGAAGAAGAACTGGCCGGCCCGCTCACGACGAGCGATGCGAAGATCTGTGTGACCCTGGGCCCGTTTTACGAGCGCCTGAAGAAGGCGCAGCCGCACACGCCCGTGCAGCGGATCATCACGACGAACATCAAGGAATGGTTCCCGCCGCTCCTGAAAATCATCTTCACGCTCGTTGCGGAGAAGAAGGGGAACTATCGGGTCACGCACCGCGACGGCGATCTCGACATGGCCGGGCTCGTCTCGCAATTCAACGGCAAGAAATCGCCGGACGCACCGTCCGCGCCCGAGGACGTCGCCATTCTCCTGATGAGCGGCGGCACGACCGGCGCGCCCAAGTGCGTGATGGGCACCCACGAAGGATTGGTGATGAGCGGCCTTCAGCCTCGCGCGTGGCTGGGCGATGCCGTCGATCCGTGGAACAGCGTCTACATGATGCCGCTGCCGCTCTTTCATTCCTATGGGGCCTGCGCGGTACAGGCGCTCTGCATGATCGGTCACAATCCGATATCGCTGATTCCGAACCCGCGCGATCTCGATGACATTGTGAGCACGATCGCCAAGGTGCGTCCGGCCGCGTTCGCCGGCGTGCCCACGCTCTACAACAGCCTGCTCAATCACCGGGACGTAAAGAGCGGAAAAGTGAGCTTCAAGTCGCTCAAGGTGTGCGTGAGCGGAGCTGCGCCATTGCTCGCTGAGACGAAGAAGAACTTTGAAGACGTGACCGGAGCGAAGATCCTCGAAGGGTACGGACTCACGGAATCGCTCATCGCCGCGTGCCTCAACCCGGTGAAGGGTCCGTCGAAAATCGGGTCCATCGGGATGCCCATGCCCGATGTGTTCGTGCGCATCGTCGACGCAGACGACCCGTTCAAGGCGCTGGAGCTCAAGAGCGAAGGAGAGATGCTGCTGCGCGGACCGCAGATCATGAAGGGGTATTGGCGCAATCCCAAGGAGAGCGCCGAGATGATCTTCACCGACGCCGACGGCGTGGTGTGGCTGCGCACGGGCGACCTCGCGTACATGGACGAGGACGGCTACGTCTTCCTCGTGGACCGCAAGAAAGACCTCATCAAGGCGAACGGCATGCAGGTGTGGCCGCGCGATCTCGAAGAGGTGATCGCCGCATATCCGGGGGTGATGGAAGTGGGCGTGCGCGGGTTCCCGGACGCCGCGCACGGCGAGATTGCGGTGGCGTTCGTGGTGATGAAGCCCGGTGCGAGCGCGACCGAACGCGACATCCGCGAGTACTGCAAGAAGAATCTCGCGTTCTATAAAGTCCCGTCGAAAGTCGTGTTTCGCACTGAACTTCCCAAGTCGCTGATCGGCAAGGTGCTGCGCCGGATGCTCACGCTCGACGAGAAAACGGAGAATGCAAAGACGTAAGGCGGCCATCGCGCTCCTCGCCGGGCTGCTGTCTGCCGCGGCGTGCGCGCCGCGGCACGCATCTGTGCCGGTCGCCGCGGATGCCGGACCGAAGCAGTCGCTCCTGCTCATTTCAATCGACGGCTTTCGCTGGGATTACTTCAACCGGCCGGGCGCCGGCAACCTCCGCGCACTCGCCTCACGCGGGGTTCACGCCGAACGGATGGTGCCGTCGTTCCCGTCTGTCACGTTCCCGAATCACTACACGATCGTCACCGGCCTGCTGCCGGAGCATCACGGAATCATCAGCAATGCCATGGTCGATCCCGTGCTCGGCCGGTTTGGGATCGGCGACAACCCCGCGGTGCGCGACGCGCGCTGGTGGGGTGGAGAGCCCATCTGGAACACGGCCGAACTGCAGCACGAGCGCGCCGCGCCGGTATCATGGCCGGGGTCAGAGGCGCCGATCGGCGGCATGCGTCCGACCTGGTGGAAGAAGTTCGATGCCAGAGAGTCGCGCGCGGACAAGGTTCGCGAGGTGCTCGGGTTGCTCGCGCTTCCGGCCGACAGCGCGCCCCGCCTCATCACGCAGTATTTCTCCGAGGTCGACCACTCGGGCCACGTATTCGGTCCCGACTCGCCGCAGACCGACAGCGCGATCACCCAGGTCGACAGCGCCGTCGGTGCGATCGTCGACGGCATCGCCCGCCTGCACCTCGACGGGCGGGTGAACGTCATCGTGGTCGCCGACCACGGGATGGCCGCGATCAGCCCGTCGCGCGTGGTGTTTCTCGACGACTACATCTCGCTCGACAGTGTCGACGTCATCGACTGGGGCGCGTACGCACTCGTCGCGCCCAAACCCGGCCACGAGCGCTATGCCTACGACCGCCTGCACGGCGCAAATCCGCATCTCGCGGTGTACCGGAAGGCAGAAATCCCCGCGCGCTTCCACTACGACTCCAACCCGCGCATTCCCGGTATCCTCGCGCTGGCCGACGAGGGGTGGACCGTGAGCTCACACGCGCGATACGATCGCAATCCGTCGCGGGCGGGGGGAGGGGAACACGGCTACGACAACACGCTTCGCGACATGGGCGCGCTCTTCATCGCGCGCGGGCCGGCGTTCAAGTCCGGGCTGGTCGTAAAGCCGTTCCAGAACATCCACGTCTACGACCTGATGGCACACATCCTGGGCTTGCGACCCGCGCCGAACGACGGGTCGCTCGATTCCACGAGCGCGATGCTGCGGGTGCCGCCTAAAACTCGCGCCGCTTCATCTCCTTGAAGAACTTGTCGCGCTCGAGTTCGTTTTCATCGGCGCCGCGCTGAGGCGCGGTCTTGTCGTACGTCTTGCCCGGCTCGGCTTTCGGCTTGGGCATCTTGGTGAGCTTTTTCACCAGGTTCTGGATCTTCTTGTCGTCGTACAGTGTCATTCGCCCTCCGCCGTTGTAAAGCTGGCCCTCTTCCACTCACATTAATGTACGCCGGAAGGGGGCCAAATGCTCCCGCGACAGCGTGATCCGCTTTCGGAAGAGCCCATGGCCATGAACGAACCCGCGGCGCCCGACCGGGCTTTCGGCGACTGGATCGTGCTGCTCGCGCTCGGCGCCGGGGCGTTCGCTTGCGTGCTCCTCGTGGTGCCGTACCGGTCGTTCGACCTCGACCGGTTCTTCGCCCCCAAGGAACTCGCGCTCCACGCAGCGGCGCTCGCGGCCGGTCTCGCGGCGCTCGCCGGCGCGCGGCGCCTCGCGCTCACCCGCGCCGACCTCGCGCTCGTCGCATGGGTCCTGCTCTCGGCGCTGTCGGCGCTGTTCGCGACCAACCACTCGCTCGCGTTCCGTGCGCTCACCGTCGCCGTGAGCGGCGCGGCGGTGTTCTGGTCCGGGCGACGGCTGGCGACCGCCGGACTCGCACCCATACTCGTGCGGCTGCTCGCGCTCGCGGTCGTCGCGGGCGCGCTTACGGGGCTCGCTCAGGCGTACGGCATCAAGATGGAGTTCGCCGCGCTCAATCGCGCACCCGGCGGAATGTTCGGAAACAGAAATTTCATGGCGCACCTCACTGCCGCGGGACTCCCGCTGCTGCTCTGGTGCATCGCGAGCGCGCGTGGAAAGGGCGGGGGCCTGTTCTGGACGATTTCGCTCGGGATCTCAGCAGCGGCGCTCGTCCTCTCACGCACACGCGCCGCCTGGCTCGCCCTCGCGGTGTGCGCGGTGGTGGGCGGGGTGATCGTCGTGGCCGGCGCTCCCCTGGTGGATCATGAGGACTCGCGGCGGCGGATCAAGCGCGCCGTCGTTGCGGTTGTCTCGGGGGTGTTGCTCGCGATCGTGCTTCCCAACTCACTCGACTGGCGGAGCGACAGCCCGTACCTCGACTCCGTGCGGGGCGTCGTGGACTATCGGGGCGGGAGCGGCCGCGGCCGGCTCGCACAGTACGCCAACTCGGCAAGAATGGCCGCCGCACATCCGTTGCTCGGTGTGGGGCCGGGCAATTGGGCCGTGATCTATCCGAAGTTTGCACCAGCCACCGACCCGTCGCTCTCAGACGCGACCGGCATGGCCGCGAACCCGTGGCCGAGCAGCGATTGGGTTGCGGCGCTGTCGGAGCGCGGCGTTGCGGCGTTTCTCTCGTTCGCCGGCTTTGTAGTGCTCCTGCTCGGCGGCGCGCTCAAGGGGAGATACGATTCCGCCGTCTTGCCGCGCGAGCGCCTTGCCGCGATCGCCGGCGGAGGCGTCGTATTCATCGCGGCACTCGAAGGAATGTTCGACGCCGTCCTGCTTCTTCCAACCCCGCTGGTCGTCGTCATGGCCGCGGCGGGCGCGTTGATTCCGCCAGGAGCGCCGCGTCGCATGCTTTCCGGGAAGCACGGCTCGAGGGTCGTCCTCGGTGTCATATTCGCGGCGTTCACCACTGCCGCGTGCTATCTCGGCGACCGGCGAATTGAAGCGATGCGCCTCTACGAAGTGGGAACACAGGCCGCGCTCGAGTCCGCGCTCTCCAGGGATCCCGGTTCCTACCGCATTCAAATGCGCGCCGCCGACTATTTCGCCTCGCGCAACCAATGCACAAGGGCCCGCGCACACGCTCTCAGCGCGCGGGCGCTGTTTCCCTATGCATCCGCGCCGCGCCGCGTCCTGGCGCAGTGCAAGACCGTCTAAGACGCGCCCGTTTCCGCAGCCGCCGACTGGACGGCGCGAGTCCTGGTCGGCGGGCTCAAGCCGTCCCGCGTCTACTGGTATCGCTTCAGCGATGCTGACGGCAACGGGAGCCGCGGCGGCGGACCAACTCGGCTTTATCTTTCGACTTGACGCATCGGTGAGATGATCAACCGCCGAGCGCGCCCAGCACACGCTGCAGTGCCGCCGCATCCGGCATCGTCCCCTGCGCAACCCGCGGCGATCCGCCGCCGCGTCCGCCGTTCGCGCTGAGCGCCGCCTTGAGCACGTCGCTGGCGTTCACGCCGGAATCGGCCGACGCCGCGAACACGATTCCCGGCGGCGACACAACGCTGCCGACATAGATCACCTTCGGCAGTGCCGACAGCGGCTGCGCCATCGCCCGCAGCGGGTCCATCGACGCAGCGGTCTCGACAATGCGGCGAATGCCGTCAGCCCCGACTGCGGCCGCGTCGTAGCGCTCACGTGCCTGATACGTCGCGAGCTCCTCGCCGCGCTTCCGCGCCTCCGTCTCCGCCTCCTTGAGATGTGCGCCCTGCGCCGCCACGAGCGCGGGCACTTCGTCGATCGCGGCCGTGAGCGCACTCGCGATCGCCGCTAGCGCGTCGAAGTCTGCGCGGGCCCGCGCCAGCGCGCGCCAGCCGCAGATGAACTCCACCCGCGTCGACTGTTTGTATTTCTCGATCCGCCGCACCGTGATCGCCCCGATCTCACCTGTCCCGCGCACGTGCGTTCCGCCGCAGGCACTCCGGTCGATCCCCGCGATTTCCACGATCCGCAGTTCTCCGGTGCGATCGACTTGCTTGCGCAGTCCGGTCGCGGAGGCAGAATCCTCGAACGTCACGGCGACCGGTCGATTCTCGAACACGATCTCGTTTGCGCGCCGCTCGGCCTTGAGCGCGCGCTCGCGCGAGAGCGCGGCGGCGTCGAGGTCGAGTGTCGCCGAGGTGTCGCCGAAGTGCACGCTCACGGTCTTGTGGCCGAACAGCTCCTCGAACACCGCGGAGAGCAGGTGCTGTCCCGTGTGCTGCTGCATATGGTCGAAGCGGCGGGTCCAGTCGATGCGGCCCTTCACCTCGTCGTTCGCGGCGAGGCGCGCTGTCTTGTCCAGCACGTGCGCGATGCGCGCGTCCTCGTCCACCACATCGACCACGCGCGCGTCGCCGAGTGTGCCCGTGTCGAATTGCTGTCCGCCTGAGGTCGGGTAGAAGGCGGTGCGGTCGAGATATACGCGTTCACCGGCGACTTCAATGACGCGTGCGGTAAATTCAGTGAGGCGGGCGTCGGTATAGTAGAGTCGTTCCGTCATGCGGTTCCCGGGAATGGCGGGATGCGGGCGAGGCGCTCGCGTCTCCCTGCGCTGCATGACACCTTAACGCTCGTGCCCTCGCTCGTACAACCCGTGCTCCGCGCCGCATGCCGCTGACCGACGTCACCATCAAGTTTCTCGAGATGACCTCGCCGGCCGACCTGCGTCCCAAGCGCGCGCCGCTTGAGGGCGTCACGGTCGCGCGCGTACCGCGGCCGATCCCCGAGCTCAACCGTTTCTTCTACGGCGCGGTCGGGACGAATTACTCGTGGATCGACCGGCTTGGCTGGTCGCTCGACCAGTGGCGTGAATACCTCGGGCAGCCGGAGATCGAGACGTACGTGCTCGCCGTGACCGGGATCCCCGCCGGGTACTTCGAACTTCAGCATCACGGGAGCGGGGACGTCGAGATCAAGTACTTCGGGCTGATCGGCGCGTACATCGGGCGCGGCCTCGGCGCGCACATGCTCACCGCCGCGACGGAAGCGGCATGGGCGGTGGGTGCCAAGCGGGTCATCGTCGACACATGCAGCCTGGATCACCCCAACGCGTTCGCCCACTACGTGGCGCGCGGGTTCAGGCTCTATCGCACGGACGTCGTGCGGAAGGACGTTCCGGCTGGAGGCACTTGATGGCGGTCATTCTCTTCCAGGGCGATTCTATCACTGACGCCGGACGAAACCGAAGTATCGCCGCAGAAAACAGCGCGCCGGCACTCGGCGGCGGTTATCCGCTGCTCGCGGCGTCGGGAATCCTGCGTGCGCACCCGGACGGTGGACTGCGCGTGTTCAACCGCGGCGTCAGCGGCGACAAGGTGCCGGAACTTCAGGCGCGCTGGGAGACGGACGCCATCGCGCTCAAGCCGGACATCCTGAGTATTCTCGTCGGTGTGAACGATCTCTGGCACAAACTGATGGGCAATTCGAACGGCACCGTGGCCGACTACGAATCGCAGTACAACGCGCTGCTCGATGGGACGAAGGCCGCGCTGCCGCAAATCCGGCTCGTGATCCTCGAACCGTTCGTGCTCGTCACTGGCGCGGTCGACGCGCGGTGGTTTCCCGAGTTCGACGAGCGCCGTACCGCTGCCGCGAGGGTCGCACAGCGCGCGGGTGCGGCGTTCATTCCGCTGCAGGCGATGTTCGTGCAGCTCGCGAAGTCGGCGCCGCCGTCGTACTGGCTGACCGACGGCGTGCATCCCACGATCGCCGGGCACGCAGCGATCGCGGAGCGCTGGCGCGCCGTGGTCGGTCTCTGATGGCATTTCGGTTCACGCGAGTGATCGTCCGCCCTCCCGCCGCAAATTTTGCCGACGGCCTCACGTCGGTCGCGCTCGGCAAGCCGGATTTCGCGCTCGCGCTCGAGCAGCACGGGCGGTACTGCGATGCGCTCGAACGGTGCGGCCTCACGCTTACGCGGCTTCGCGAGAATCCGACCCATCCGGACTCGACGTTCGTCGAGGACACGGCGATTCTCTCGGAGCGATGCAGCGTGCTCACGCGTCCGGGTGCGGCGAGCCGCGCTGGCGAAGTGGAGTCGATGCGGGTCGCGCTCGTGTCGTCAGGGATCGCATTCAACGAAATCGAACCGCCGGGCACGGTCGACGGCGGCGATATCTGCGATGCCGGCGAGCATTTTTTCATCGGCGTCTCGCAGCGTACGAACTGGGAGGGTGCGGCGCAGCTTGCGGCGCTCCTCGGCAAGGCGGGTTATGAATCGTCGTGCATCGACATCCGCGCGGTCTCCGGGATCCTGCACCTTAAAAGTGGCATCGCGTCACTGGATGACGAGCGGATCGTCGCGATCGACTCTCTGTTCGGCCACCCGGCGCTGAGAGGGCGCGACGTCGTACGCGTGCCCCAGGGCGACGAGTATGCGGCAAACTGCGTGCGCGTGAACGACCATCTGCTGGTGCCCTCAGGTTTTCCGCGGATGCACGACAGGCTCGACGCGCTCGGCTATTCGCTCATCCCGCTGGATATGTCCGAGTTCCAGAAAATGGACGGCGGCCTCAGCTGTCTTTCACTTCGATTCTGACGAACGCCTTCACGAGGATCGGAACCCGATGATCACGCATGCGATCGACCCGGAACGCCATCTCCTTCGTCACACCATCGCGA
>JBIOHR010000101.1:0-11771 GCA_044449085.1 Gemmatimonadales bacterium
CCGGCCACGATCACTCGATACTTCATCAGGAAAACCCTCCATTGAGGATGACACGTCCCGAGCCCTTTGAGACCACGCCCATTCGCCAAGCTCGCACATTGTGCGACCGGGCAAGGTCCTCTATACGGGACGATTCGGAGGTCCCAGAAATCACAACCATACCGACGCCCATGTTGAACGCCCGAAACATTTCAGCGCGGTCCACCCCGCCGCCCTCGGCGAGCACCTGGAACAGGTTCGGGAGCTCCCAACTCCCCGTGTCCACCACGGCGTCCATCGTCGGCGGGAGCACGCGGTTCAGATTCCCGGGCAGTCCGCCGCCCGTGATATGCGCCATCGCGTGCACGTCGCCGAGCACCGGGCGAAGCAGCGCGAGGTACGACCGGTGCACCGCGAGCAGCGTGTCCGCTACCGATTCCGACGATCCGGGGAACGGGTCGTCATATGCGAGGCCCATCCGCTCGACGATCTTGCGCGCAAGCGAATAACCGTTGGTGTGGAGTCCCGTGCTCGCGAGTCCGGTGAGCACGTCGCCCTCGCGCACGCGCGCGGCGCCGAGCACGCGGTCCTCCTCGACGTGCCCCACGATGAACCCGGCGAGGTCATAGTCCGGCGGTGTGTAGAGGCCGGGCATCTCCGCCGTCTCGCCACCCATGAGCGCACAGCCGTTTTCACGGCAGCCCGCGGCGACACCGGCGACGACCGCTTCGACCGTCGCCGGCACCAGAGCGCCGAACGCGACATAGTCCAGGAAGAAGAGCGGCTCCGCCCCCTGCACGAGAATGTCGTTCACGCAGTGGTTGACGAGGTCGTGCCCGACGGTGTCGTGGCGCCGCGCCTCGATGGCGACCTTGATCTTGGTGCCGACGCCGTCGGCGCTCGAGACGAGGAGCGGCCGCTTTGCGCCCTCCGGCATGCGAAACATGCCGCCAAAGCCGCCGAATGCGCCGCGCGTTCCCGCGGTGTACGTCGACTCGACGAGCTTCGTGATCCGGTGCTTGGCGTCGTCGGCGGCGTCGATGTCGACGCCTGCGCCGCGATAGCTGAGCGGTGCGGTGTCCCGGCTCATTTGGCGAGCGATTTCTCGAACGCGACGAGTTCGTGGAACTCGGCCACGCGGCGGTCGATGTCGGCCGCGTTGACCTCCAGGAGGCGCGTCACCGAAAAGCCCTCGACCACGAACGACCCCATCGCGGAGCCATGTACCATCGCGCGGCGGAGACTCGCCTCGCTCAGGTCATCCGTACGCGCCACGTAGCCCATGAACCCGCCGGCGAACGAATCCCCGGCGCCGGTGGGATCGAACACCGACTCCAGCGGAAAGGCCGGCGCGTAGAACACGGTGTTCTTCGTGAACATGAAGGCGCCATGTTCGCCCTTCTTGATCACGACGGTCTTGGGCCCGTGCTCGAGAATCCATTTCGCTCCCTGAACGAGATTCGCCTTCTCGGTGAGCTGGCGGACCTCGGCGTCGTTCAGCGTCACGAGATCGACGTGCGCCAGCAGCGCGATGAGGTCGTCGCGGCGGCTCTCGATCCAGAAGTTCATCGTGTCGCAGGCGACGAGCTTGGGCTTGGCGACCTGCTTGAGGACATCCAGCTGGAGACGCGGATCGATGTTCCCGAGAAACACGTACTTCGCGCTCTGGAACTGGGCGGGAATCTTCGGACGGAAGTGCGAGAAGACGCCGAGTCGTGTTTCAAGTGTCTCCGCCGAGTTGAGGTCGTGGCGGTAGCGGCCGCGCCAGCGGAACGACTCGCCCTTCGCATGCTCGAGGCCCGCGAGGTCGACGCCGCGGCTGGTGAGCGCGTCGAGCTTCTCGACCGGAAAGTCATCGCCGACGACGCCGACGAGCTGCACGGGTGTCTGATGGCTGGCGCTCGCGGAGAAGTACACCGCGGAACCGCCGAGGACGTCGTCGGCCTTGCCGAAGGGGGTTTCGACGGAGTCCAGCGCCACGGAGCCGACTACCAGAACGGTCATTGAACGGCGGGTAGAAAGTGGTTGGTCATTGGTCGTTGGTGGCCGGCTGTTCAGTTTCGATCTTCCATCTTGCATATTCGATCTTCCATCGCCGTCGCGCTCACATCCGCTCCGGCGCCGAAATACCGAGCACGCCCAGTGCATTCGCGATCACGATCCTCGCGCTCTTCGCGAGCACGAGCCGCGCATGCATGACGTGGTCCGGCTCGCCCAGCACGTGATGTTTGTGATACCAAGTATGCACCAGCCCCGCGGTTTCCAGCAGGTAGTTCGCGACGCGGTGCGGTTCGAGTGCATCGGCTGCGCCCCGCACGAGCTTCGGCCAGTCGAGCAGGAGCTTGATCAGTTCGCGCTCTTCGGGCTCGGCGAGACACTCCCACCGCACGCCGTCGGCCGTGATTTTTTCAGCGTCGATTTCGCCGACCCGGAAAATCCCCGACAGGCGGGCGTGCGCCATCTGGATGTAGTAGACCGGATTTTCCTCCGACTGCGAGCGCGCCAGGTCGACATCGAACACGAGCTGTGAGTCGCCCTTCCGCATGAGGAAGAAATAACGCACCGCGTCGCGCCCGACTTCGTCGATGAGGTCGCGCACCGTGACGTAGCTCCCGGCGCGCTTGGAGATCTTCATCTCTTCGCCGCCCTTCATCACGGTGACCATCTGGTGCAGGACGTATTCGGGATAGCCGACCGGAATCCCCATCTCCAGCGCCTGCAGGCCGGCCCGCACGCGCGTTACGGTGCTGTGGTGGTCGGCGCCCTGTACGTCGATCGCGCGGTGAAAACCGCGCTGCCACTTGGTGACGTGATACGCGACGTCCGGCAGGAAGTAGGTGTACGTCCCGTCGCTCTTCCGCATCACGCGGTCCTTGTCGTCGCCGTAGTCGGTGGTGCGGAGCCAGAGCGCGCCGTCTTGCGCGAAGGTGTGGCCGCCCGTGCCGAGCGCGGCGACGGTTTGTTCGACCTTGCCGTCTGTGTACAGCGAGGACTCGAGGAAATACACGTCGAAATGCACGCCGAACGCCTGCATGTCGAGGTCCTGCTCGGCACGCAACGCTTTCACGGCGAAGCGGCGGACATCGTCGAGATTGTCGCCGCGCGCATCCGCGCCGTGCTCCGCCCGGTAGCGCGCGGCAATCTCCCCGATGTATTCGCCGTGATAGCCGCCTTCGGGTATCACAGGCGTCTGGCCCGGCCCCGAACGCAGGTGCGCCTGAACGCTCAGCGCGAGGTTGTTGATCTGTCCGCCGCCATCGTTGTAGTAGAACTCACGCGTGACCTTCCACCCGGCGTGCGCGAGGAGGCGCGAGATCGCGTCGCCCAGCGCGGCCTGGCGCCCGTGACCGACATGCAGCGGCCCGGTGGGATTCGCGGAAACAAACTCGACATTGACCGCTCCGCCCTTCCCCTCGTTCGAACGGCCGAATGCATCGCGCTCGTCGAGGATTTTCACGAGTGAACTCGCGAGCGAACCGGCCGCGATGCGAAAATTGATGAAGCCGGGACCCGCGACGCTCGCTTCGGCCACGCCCGCGTCCGCGAGATGCATCGCGGCGATGAGATCCCTGGCGATCTCGGTGGGCTTCTTCTTGAGCGGCCGTGCGAGCGTCATCGCGAGGTTGGTGGCCCAGTCGCCGTGCGCGGGGTCGCGCGGACGCTCGATCACCGGATCGACGTCGCCGGTCACACCGAGTGCACGCGCCGCGCGTACAAGCTCGGCGCGAATCACGACATCAGCACTCACTTATCGGAACTCCCGCTCTTCGGTGCGGCGGGGCCGGACGGTTTCGGCGATGGCTTTGCGCTCTCAGCCTTCGGAGATTCACTCTTTGCCGAGTCGCTCTTCCCACCCGAGGCGGACGATGACCCGTTCTCGCTCTTCGACGCGCGATCGCCGGAGGCACCGCCGTCGGTCTTGGACCCGTGGTCGCCGGATGACCCGCCCTCGGCTTTTCCACCCGCCGACGGTTTGTCGGCAATCGAAGACGCCGACGCGGCGTTCGCGCGCAGATCCTTCTTGCCGTCCTTGCCGTAGTCCGTGATGTAGAAACCCGAACCCTTGAACACGAGACCCGCGCCCGCGGAAATCCGGCGCTGCGCGATCTTGCCGCAGACCGGACATGGAAGCTCTGAAGATGCGAGGCTGATCTTCTGCACGAACTTCTCGAAGTCGTGTCCGTCCGGGCAGCGGTACTCGTACGTGGGCATGATGAAACTTAGAGTGCCCGCAGGGAGGCTACAAGCGCCGCGGCTCCCTTCCCCTGTCGAAATTCCAGCGACGGAGGATCGAAGATGGAAGATGGACAGCGAATCGACCTGCCATCTTCCATCTTCCGTCGCAGTTTATGGTCTGTAGTGCCCCCACGCACCTTCGAGCGTATCGCTTATCTCGCCAACTGTCGCCCGCGCGCGCACGGCGGCGATGATGAGCGGCATCAGTTCTCCCTGCGGCGTCCCAACCTTTCGCGCGGCCGCGGCGAGCGCCGCAAGCGTGGCGTTCGTCTTGCCGGCGTCGCGCGAGGCCCGCACCGCCTTCACCCGCGCCACCTGCCCCGCCTCGAGCGTCGCATAGTTCGGCGACGGAATCACCGGCGCTTCGTTCTCATCCGCAAACTTGTTCAGGCCCACGACCACCGTGTCGCCCTTCTCGACGGCCAGCTGGAACGCGTACGCGCTGCGGCCGATCTCTTCCTGGAAGAATCCGGCCTCGATCGCCTTCGCGCTTCCGCCGAGTTCTTCGACGCGCGCGAGCAGCTCGAGCGCGCGCCGCTCGAGCTCGTCCGTGAGCGCCTCGACGTAGTACGATCCCGCGAGCGGGTCGGCGGTGTTCGCCACGCCGCTCTCATAGGCGACGATCTGCTGCGTGCGCAGCGCGAGTGTCGCGGCTTCGCTCGTCGGCAACGAAAGCGCTTCGTCGTAGCCGTTGGTGTGCAGCGATTGCGTCCCGCCGAGCGTCGCGGCGAGCGCCTGCACCGCCACCCGCACGACGTTGTTGAGCGGCTGCTGCGCAGTGAGGGTGACGCCGCCGGTCTGCGTGTGGAAGCGCAGCTTGCAGCTCGCGTCGTTCGCCTTGAACCGCTCGCGCATCAGCCGCGCCCAGATGCGCCGCGCCGCGCGGAACTTGGCGACTTCCTCGAGCAGGTCGTTGTGACAGGCGAAAAAGAATGAAAGGCGCGGAGCGAAAGCGTCCACCGCGAGCCCCGCGTCGATCGCGCGCTGCACGTACGCCAAGCCGTTGGCAAAGGTGAACGCGAGCTCCTGCACGGCCGTCGCGCCCGCCTCGCGCATGTGGTAGCCGCTCACCGAAATCGGATTCCAATTCGGAACCTCGGCGGCGCAGAACCGGAACGTCTCGGCGATCAACGCCAGCGACGGCTGCGGCGGATACACGTACGTCCCGCGCGAGATGTATTCCTTGAGAATGTCGTTCTGGATCGTGCCGCTCAACGCCGAGCGGGCGATGCCGCGCTCCTCCGCCACCACCACGTACATCGCGAGCAGCGTCGACGCCGTCGCATTGATGGTCATGGAGGTGGAGACCTTGTCGAGCGGGATCCCGTCGAGCAGCACGGCAAGGTCTTCGACGGAATCGATCGCGACGCCGACGCGGCCGACCTCGCCCTGCGCGCGCGGAGAGTCGGAGTCGATCCCCATCTGCGTGGGGAGGTCGAACGCCACCGAAAGGCCCGTCTGCCCGGCCGCGAGCAGGTGGCGAAACCGCGCGTTGGTTTCCTGCGCGGTCCCGAACCCGGCGTATTGCCGCATCGTCCAGAGACGCCCGCGGTACATCGACGGCTGCACGCCGCGCGTGAACGGAAACGCGCCGGGGTCGGCGACGTCGCGCGCATAGTCCGATGTGACGTCGCCCGGACGGTACACGGGCGCAACCGGAATTCCCGAGGGTGTGTCCCGCTCCTCAGGCATTGTCGCCGGCGTTCACTAACCCAGCATCTCCCGCGCGATCTCCACGTCGCACTTGCTCCCGACGTAGATCGCCGTGCGCTGATGCAGCGCCGTGGGCTGCACGTCGAGCATCCGCGTCTTGCCATCGAAGGCTGCGCCGCCCGCCTGCTCGCAAATGAACGAGAGCGGGTTGCACTCGTACAGCAGGCGCAGCTTCCCCGCCGGGTTTTTCGAGTTCTGGGGATATGCGAAGATCCCGCCGCCGAGGAGGTTGCGATGGAAGTCGGCGACCATCGACCCGACGTACCGGACGTTCATTGCGTCGCGCTTGCCGTCGAGGCCGCGGTAGCGCCGCATCAGCGCGCGCACCGGCTCGGCCCAGTGCTGTTCGTACGCGTCGTTCACCGAGAGATATCGCCCGTGTTCGGGGATTCGGATGTTCGGGTGAGAGAGCAGGAACTCCCCGATCGACGGATCGAGAGTGAAGCCGTGCGCGCCCTGGCCCGTGGTGTACACCAGCATCGTGCTCGACCCATAGATCACATATCCGGCCGCCACCTGGCGCATTCCCGGCTGGAGCATGTCCTTCAGCGCGCCGCACGGACCGCGAGTGACCTTCTTCATCACCGAGAAGATCGTGCCGACGGGAACATTCACGTCGATGTTCGACGACCCGTCGAGCGGGTCGAACAGGAGTACGTACTTCCCCTGCTTGAACGTCTCGGGGATCGGGATGATGTCCTCCGACTCCTCGGAGGCCATCGCGCAGAGGCGCCCGCCGTGATCCATCGCCTTCACGATGATTTCGTTGGCGATGATGTCCAGTTTCTGCTGCGTCTCGCCCTGAACGTTCTCAGTGCCGGCGGAGCCGAGGATATCGGCGAGCCCGGCGCTGCGGACCTTGTTGGCGATCATCTTCGCGGCGACGGCGAGGTCGTACAGGATGCCGGACAACTCCCCGGTTGCCTCCGGATGGAGGTGCTCCTGCTCGATGATGAAACGCTCGATGGTGACGACGGAGGTGGCGGTATGGCGAACCATTCGGGGAATAGTGGACGGGGCGCGGAGACAGGGCAAGTGCGGCGGCAACGGCAAAGCGAGTATTTGGTCATTGGTCGTTGGTCATTGGTTTTCGGCGTCGCTGCCGACGACCAACAACCAATGACAACAGGCCGATTGCCCACCGTTCAGCGCGGCACCGTCCACTCCCTTCCCCCCGCCGCGATTCGCATTGCGTGCCCATCCGTCCGCACGACGATTGTCCCCAGCTGATCCGTCCGCAGCACCGTCGCCCCGCGCGCGACCAGGTCGCGCATCACATCAGGTGATGGATGGCCGTACGAGTTCCCCACTCCGACCGACACCATCGCCACGCGCGGGCGCACCGCGTCGAGAAACTCCGCTCTGCTGCTCGTCGAACTTCCATGATGCCCGACCTTCAGGACGTCCGCGTGCAGTTCGGCCCGGGCATGCGCCACCAGCCAGGCTTCCTCGGGCGCCTCGGCGTCGCCGGTGAGCAGCACCCGAATCTCGCCGTATTGAATCAGCGCGACCGTGCTCGCGAGGTTTGGATCGTGGAGCTGTGCGGTCCACGCGGAATCCGGCGCGAGGAAGGTCACACTTACCCCGTCGACCGAGAGTAAGTCGCCGGGGTGCACGCGCGCCCAGCGCACGCCGAGCGCTTCGGCCGCGACGAGCGACCGCCGGTACGGATCGCTGCCGCCGGCAAAGGCACCGTCGCGGTACGCGGCCGGATGCAAGGCGCGCAAAATGGACTCTGCGCCGCCGACATGGTCGGCGTGCGGATGACTGAGGACGAACAGTTCGAGACTCCCGCCCAACCGCCGCAGGTATGGCACCACCGTCGAGCGTCCCGCGTCACCTCCGGTCCACTCGCGCCCGGCGTCGACGAGTACCCAGCGACCGCGCGGCGTGCGAATCGCGATCGCATCGCCCTGCCCCACGTCGATCACGTGCACTTCCATCAGGCCGCTGCCGGCCGGCACAGCGATTCCCCAGATCGCGACGGTTGTCGCGAGCGCGGCGGAGACCAGCGCTCGCCCGGCGGCGTGCGGCTGGGTCGCGGCAGCCACCACGAGTGCCGCGGCCGCGACGCCGCAGGCAACCGCCACGCCGAGCGTCGGCGCGACATGCACCGAGCCGAACGGCACGGCGGCGCCGGCCGCCGCAACGCGATCGAGCGCATAGAGAAGCGGATGCGCCGCGCCCGCCACGAGCTGCGCGACGCCGTGCAGCGGCGCCGCGGCGAGCGCGAGGAAGAGCGTCGGCTGCAGCAACGCGATCACGGGCGACGCCGCAATGTTCGTCAGCGGCGCGACGAGGCTCAGGCGCCCGAACCACCAGGCCACCAGCGGCGCCGTGGCCACGGTGGCGAGCACGGACACCGAGAGATCCCGCGCGAGCGCACGCCGCCAGCCGCGCACGTCACGTGGCAAGTGCCGTCGCGTCCAGATCCCGGCCGCGATGAGCGCGGCGAATCCCGTGACGCTGAGCTGCCATCCAATGTCGGCCGCGGTGTGCGGGTCATACAGCGGGATCAGCGCGCCGAGCGCGAGCACGGCCCACGGAGACACCGGGCGGTCGAGCGACCGGCTCGCGGTCGCCACGGCAAGCATGGCCGCACTCCGGAGTGCCGGCGGCGGCGCCCCGATCGCCGCGACGTACGCTATCGTGACCGCGAGCGCCGCCCAGCGGGCGTGCATGCGCGGCACGCGAGCGGCCTCGAACGCAAGCAGGACGGCCCCTGCGATGATCGCAACGTGGAGTCCCGAGATCGACAGGATGTGAACCAGCCCCGCGGCGGCGAAACGATCGCGCATGTCCGCCGGGATCGCGCGCATGTCGGCAATGAGCAGCGCGCGCACGAGCGGCGCATCGCCGCCGAAAAGCGTGTCGATCCGTGCGCCGGCGCGCAGGCGCCACGCCTCGAGCGGGGACGCGGGCGGGTCGTCCGGTGCCGCCGCGTCGCACGGCCGCAGCGATCGCACCGCGCGCCAGTCGGTGGAGCGCCAGCCGGCCGCGACGCAGCGTTCGTCGTGCGCCCGCACGTCCCGCGCCACGAGCACACCCGTCGCGGCGATCAGCGCGCAGGCCGCGGGCGCAATCCACCTGCGCCTCGCCAGAGGCGAACGTGAGAGCGCGGTGCCCGCCACCGACGCGGCCAGCACACCGCCGCACGCGAGAAGCGCCGGCAGCGCGAGCGCCGCCGACGACCCCGCCAGCAGCCCCGCGACGTACGAGAACACGGCCCACGTGATGAGCGGCACGACACACGGATAACAACACGCGCGACCGGATGTGTCATCCTGGTCGCGCGTGAAGATACGAATTATTGCAAGCCGGTAATCGGTCTTTGGTCCTTGGTCGCAGGTCGTTGGCCAAAAAACCAATGACCTATGACCTATTGCGGATTACCCCTGTTGGTGCCGCGGTTCGTGCCCAGCGAGTGCCGGCAGCGACGCACGCGCCTGCACGGGCGTTCCGGTGAACGTTGATCCCGTCGTCCCGGTGAGCTCCACCGTGAGATATGTCCCGATCATCGACGGATCCCCCGGCACGATCACCGTCTTGAAGTCGCGTGACCGCGCCTGGAGCAGATCGCCGCCCTTTCGCGCTTCCTTCTCGATCAGCACTTCGCGCCGCTCGCCCAGCCGCTTCATGTTCCGCTCCCGGGCGATCCCGCGCACGGTCTCTTTCAGGCGTTCGAATCGCGCATCGATCACCTCGTCCGGGACCAGGAGCTCAGCAGGAAAGCGCGTCGCGGGCGTGCCGTCACGCATCGAGAACTTGAACATGTATGCGTCGTCGAACCCGATCTGCTGCACGGCGGTAATTGTCTCGTCGAACTCCTCGTCCGTCTCGCCCGGGAACCCGACGATGATGTCCGTCGTAAGCCCGAGGCCCGGCATCGCCGCGCGGAGACGCGCGGCGCACGCGAAATATTCCTCTCGCGTATAGCGGCGCAGCATGCGCTTGAGCGTCCGGCTCGATCCGCTCTGCATCGGGAGGTGGACGTGCTCGCACACGGTTTCCGTCTCCGCCATCGCGTCGATCACGCGGTCGCTGAAGTCGTTCGGGTGCGGGCTGGTGTACCGCACGCGCCGAATGCCGGGCACCGCGCCGACCGCGCGCAGCAGGTCCGCGAAATCGTGCACGCCATCGGTGTACGAGTTCACGGTCTGCCCGAGCAGCACGACCTCGGTGAGGCCCTGCGCGACAACCTCGTGCGTTTCGCGCACGACGTCCGCGAGCTGCCGGCTCCGCTCCGGCCCGCGCGTGTACGGCACGATGCAGTACGTGCAGCGGTAGTCGCAGCCGCGCTGCACCGGGATCCACGCCTTCACTCCGTCGAAGCGGCGCGCCTGAAAGTCCTCGTAGTGCTCCTCGAGGTCGAAATCGGTTGCCGTGAACCGCTCGCCGCGGCGCGCGCCGTCGAGCAGATGCGGGAGTGCGCGGTACGCGTCCGGCCCGACCACCAGCGACACGCGCGAGTTGGATTCGAGCAGCTTCGGCCCGAGGCGCTGCGCCATGCACCCGGTGACACCAAGGATCGTGTCCTTCTTCATGAAGCGCCGCAGTTCGCCCAGGCGGCCGATCACCCGCTGCTCCGCGTTGTCGCGGATGGCACAGGTGTTGACGAGGATCACATCCGCGCCGTCGGGCCCGTCCACACTCTCATAGCCGACGGCGGTGAGCTTCCCGAGCATCAGCTCGGAATCGCTCACGTTCATTTGGCAGCCGTAGGTTTCGATGTAGACGGTTGGCAAGGCGGACGACGACGGAAGATGTAGGATGTGAGATGGCCGTTGACGAAAAACCAATTGCCAATGACCAGGAACCATGAACTCGCTCGCAACTCGCCCAAACGCTCAAGCGACCGCGTCAATCAATCAGCTCACCGCGGCAATCAGCCTGCCATGCGCGCCAGCCTCGAGCCGCCCCACAAACCGGCTCCTCCGCGACATGGACTCGTCCGCGAGCGCCACCGAAAGATAGTCCTCCGTCAGCCCCTCGCGTCGCGCGCCGTCACCGACGACCACAACGTCCGCGGCGCCGCCCGCGCGCCCCGCGCGGTGCCGCGCCGCCTTCTCCTCGCCCAGTGCCCGCAGCTCCGCCGCCCGCTCGCGCGACACCGCCGCCGGCACCTCACCCCCCATCCGGACAGCCGCCGTCCCCGGCCTGGCCGAGTACGGGAATACGTGCAAGTACGTGAACGGCAGCGCCCGCACCAGCGACAGCGTGGCCGCATGGTCTTCATCCGTTTCGCCCGGGAACCCGGTGATCACATCCGCGCCGAGCGCAAAAACCCCGCGCCGCGCGGAGATCCGTTCCGCCGCCGCCGCGTAGCTTGTCGCATTGTACCAGTGCCGCCCCATCCGCCTCAGCACGCGATCGCTCCCCGACTGCAACGGCGCATGCAGGTGCGGCGCCACACGCGCCACGTCCGACGTGAGCAGCTCGCCCAAGAGCGGATCCACCTCGGTGGCCTCCACCGAGGTCAGCCTGAACCGCGCGCGCGGCACTTCGCGCACCAATCGTTCGAGCAGCGCGCCCAGCGAAGACCCGCACTCGCTGCCGTACGACCCGATGTGAATGCCCGTGATCACGATCTCCGGGTGCGCGTCCGCGAGCGCTTGCGCCTCGCATACGAGCTCGGCCGCCGACGGTGACCGGTGCGCCCCGCGGGCGAGGGTCGTCGCCCAGACGGGGCAGGGCTCCTCGCAGCCGTCCAGGAACCGCCGCAGCGCGCGCGATCCTGTGTGCAGTGTCGGGCGGCTCGCCGCCAAGGCCGGATTGATGCCGAGCGCCATGGCCAGCGCAGGGAGATCCGCGCCCGCGATCACGTCGCTCACGCCGGGAAGAGC
>JBIOHR010000102.1:0-11739 GCA_044449085.1 Gemmatimonadales bacterium
CTCCCACGCACTCCCACGCACTCCCACGCACTCCCACGCACTCCCACGCACTCCCACGCACTCCCACGCACTCCCACGCACTCCCACGCACTCCCACGCACTCCCACGCACTCCCACGCACTCCCACGCGCACTCAACTCCCACTCCTACTCACTCTCATCCCGCAAACTCCCTCTGAGTTTGCTCCAACTCATCCCTCCGACTCAAACTCACCTCTCTCCCTCTCGCTTACCCGAAAATAGATCCCACCAACCCCTTGATGTCATTGAACATCACGATCAGGAACAGCGTCCCGATCGCCACCAGCCCGACCTTCATGAAGTTCTCGCGGGTCCGGTCGCTGAACGCCTTCCCCTTCACCCCTTCGGCCACCGTGATCAGGATCTGACCACCGTCGAGGATCGGCACCGGCAGCATGTTCAGCACCGCGAGGTTGATGCTCAGGAACGCGATCAGCGTGAAGAGCGACTCCATGCCGGTCCTTGCCGCGGCGACCGAAACGCGCGCGATAGCGATCGGACCGCCGAGTTCCTTGACGCTCGCCGAGCCGCGCAGGAGCGCGCGCACGATCTCCACCACGCTGCCGCCCATCTGCCAGACCGCATACCAGCCCGCGGACGCCGATTCGGCGAACGACATCGGCACGCGAACTCCACGGTTTCCGATGTCATCGGGGCTCAGGGCGCCCGCTCCGATTTTCGCGACCCTCTTGGACGTGTGCGTGGCCGCGTCGTCCACCACGACGACTTCCGGCTGCACGTTCACGGTCACGCGCCGCCCAGCGCGAGAAATCTCGAGGTGGGTTTCGCCAGTCGTGTCCGCGCCAACTCTCGCCACGAGTTCGCCCCAGGACCGAACCGCTACGCCATCCACCGAGATCACGCTGTCGCCGCGCTGCACGCCCGCCCGCTCGGCGGGCTTTCCGGCCACGAGCGTGTCGATCACCGCGGGTGCGTCGCGCCGCCCGTACGTCTTGAATATTCCCGTCGCGATCGTGAGCGAGAGCAGCACGTTCATCGTCACGCCGGCGAGCAGGATCACCACCCGCGCATACGTCGGCTTCGATTCGAACCAACGGTCGGCCGGCACCGGCTTGGGTCCGTGCGGCACCATGGCCTCGGGATCCCAGCCGGGCTCGAGTTCGGCGCCCTCGCGAACGGTCTCGTTGCCGCCCTCGAGCACGGAGGACGTCTCGTCGTTCCGCGACGCCATCCGCACGTAGCCGCCGATCGGCAGCACGGATATCACATATTCCGTTTCACCACCGCGACGGCGCCAGCGCACGATCGGCTTTCCCCATCCGAGCGAAAAGCGCGGCGCGTAGACGCCAAATGCCTTGGCGGCGAGGAAGTGCCCAAACTCGTGCACGAACACGACGATGCCGAGGACGAGAACCGGCGCGAGCCAGGCGAGCATCAGCGGCGCCCCGCGCGGGCGGTCACGTGGGCGCGCGCCGCGGCAT
The DNA here is from genome assembly GCA_044449085.1 of Gemmatimonadales bacterium. Taxonomy (GTDB): domain Bacteria; phylum Gemmatimonadota; class Gemmatimonadetes; order Gemmatimonadales; family Gemmatimonadaceae; genus Fen-1231. The sequence continues at coordinate 1,463 of JBIOHR010000102.1, forward strand.
CGGCCGCGAGCAGCGCCTGCTTGTCCCGGCCGCTCATCGACCCGAGCTGCGCGAGCGCGTCATCGATGCTGGCCGCGATGTCGGCAAATTGCATTTTCCCCTCGAGAAAGAGCGCAACGGCCCGTTCGTTCGCTGCATTGAATACGGCGGGCGCAGCGCCCCCGTTTCGTCCGGCCTCGAGTCCGAGCCGGAGCGCCGGGAAATCAGCGAGCCGGACGGGCTCGAACGTCAGCGGCGAGCTCGCCACCGGGTCGAATCGTGGTACCCCGTCGTCGCGGACGCGTTCGGGGTGCGTCAGCGCGTAGAGCACCGGCAGTTCCATCGACGGCACCCCCAGTTGCGCGAGCACGCTGCCGTCCACGAACTCGACCATCGAGTGCACGACGCTCTGGGGATGCACCACCACTTCGATCCGCTCGTATGGCACCCCGAACAGAAAGTGCGCCTCGATCACCTCGAGTGCCTTGTTGGCCAGCGTGGCGCTGTCCACGGTGATCTTCCGGCCCATGGACCACGTGGGATGGCAGAGCGCGTCGGCGAGCGTTGCGCCGCCAATGGCATCGGCGGTCCACGTACGGAACGGCCCGCCGCTCGCGGTGATGATCAATCGCGCGACGTCCGACCGATCGCGCCGTCCTAGGCATTGCAGGATGGCCGAGTGCTCGCTGTCCACCGGCACGATCTCCCCGCCGCTCCGGGCGCACGCGGCGGCAGCCAGTTCGCCGGCGACCACCAGCGTCTCCTTGTTTGCGAGGGCGACGCGCTTCCCCGCCTCGAGCGCCGCAAGCGTTGCGTCGAGGCCGGCGGCGCCCACCACGGCGTTCAGCACGATGTCCACGTCGCTGCGCGTCGCGGCCTCGACGAGCGACGCCGCGCCGATGCGCCACGCCGCGGGGGGCATCGTGCCGTTCGGGCTCACCAGCCCCACATAGGCCGCGTTCGCCGCCGCGGCCTGCTCTGACAGAAGAGACGCGTTCGTGAACGCGGTCAGCGCCGCCACGTGGAAGCGTCCGGCCTGCCTCGCAATCACGCGAAGCGCCGTCGTACCGATCGACCCCGTCGACCCGAGCACCGCAACGCCGCGGCTGCGGGTTCCGGTGGAGTGGGGCGTCATCGCGGGACCGGAACGAGCAGCCAGCTCAGGAGTGCGTACGACACCGGAAGCGTGAACAGCAGCGAGTCGATGCGGTCGAGCATTCCGCCGTGGCCTGGGATGAGGTGCGAGCTGTCCTTCACTCCCGCCTGGCGCTTCAGCATGGACTCGACGAGATCGCCGACCTGATCGGCCACGCTCACGAGTATTGCGAACAGGATCGTGCCCTGCAGCAGCATGCCGAGCTGTCCCAGCGGCCGCAGCGCGAACCGCTCGTACACGAGCGCGATGACGATCGCGAGGACGAGTCCGCCCACTCCACCGGCAACCGTCTTTCCCGGGCTCACGGACGGCATCAGCTTGCGTCCGCCGATCATCCGGCCAAACGCGTACCCGCCGATGTCGGTGGCCCAGGTGAGCAGGAATGGAAACATCAGCACGGCGGTTCCTGCGGCCGCACCGATCGCGTACGCGTGATACCGGAGCGCAAACGCGAACGACATCATCCCACCTGTATAGAAAACGCCGAGGAGGGTGATCGCGACGGCTTCGAGCGGCTTCCCCGCGGGGCCGCGCAGCCAGAGCGTGACGGCGAACAAGTACAGTACGACGAGCATGACCAGCCCCACTTCCGGCACCCAGTACCCCAGGTGGCGCGCGTACACGAAAAGCGGCACTGCCGCGCTCAGCATCACGCCGTGGACGAGAAGAGGACGATTCCCCGCCGCGATTCCGAGACGATAGAACTCGTGTGCCGCGATTGCGCTCGCCGCGGAGATGAGGATCGCAAGCGGCGCGCCCCCGAGCCATACGAGCCAGACGACCGCCGGCACCGCAACGACGGCAAACGCCGTTCGCTTACCGAGTTCTGACACGTGAGTTCCGGCGCGACTCAGGCCGACACGCGGCCGAAGCGGCGGTCCCGGGCCTGATAGTCGAGGATCGCTCCGTACAACTCGGCCTGGCCGAAGTCGGGCCAGAGGACGCTCGAGATGTACAACTCAGTGTACGCGAGCTGCCAGAGGAGGAAATTCGAAATCCTCTGCTCACCGGACGTGCGGATCAGCAGGTCGGGATCGGGGCAATCCGCCGTGAACAGTTTTTGTGCGATCGCCGCTTCGTCGATCTCTTCCGGCTTCCGGGTCCCGGCCGCCACTTCGGCCGCAAGCAGCCTGGCCGCCCGCACGATCTCGGCGCGCGCGCCATATGAAATGAAGAGATTCAGCCGAAGCTTGTTATTGTGCGCCGTCTGATCCATCACGCGCTGCACGGCGGCGGCGGCGGCCGGCGTCAGCCGTTCGAGTTCGCCGAGCATACGCACCTGCACGCCGTGCGAATCAAGATTGTCCGCTTCGCGCTGGATGTATTCCTCGAGGAGCGACATCAGCGCCGACACTTCCATGGCGGGCCGCTGCCAGTTCTCCTGCGAAAACGCAAAGAGCGACAGCACCTCGATCCCGGAGTCGATCGCCCCCTGCACCACCTCGTGCACCGACTTCATTCCGCGCCGGTGCCCGAGCGGGCGCGGCAGCATGCGACTGCGCGCCCAGCGCCCGTTCCCGTCCATGATGATGGCCACATGGCGCGGAACCGCGCCGTTGACGCGAATCTGCGAGAGAAGGTCGGCCGGGGCGGAGGCGGCCATCACACCTCCATGATCTCTGCTTCCTTGGCCTTCATCAGCGCATCGATCTTGCCGATGAACTCGTCGTGGGCCTTCTGCAGATCCTTCTCGGCGTGCTTCACCTCGTCCTCCGAGGTACCGTCGAGCTTCTTGAGCGACTCGCGGGCGTGCGTGCGCGCGTGGCGCACGGCGATGTGGCCGTCTTCGGCATGCTTGTGCACCTGCTTGGCGAGCTCCTTCCGTCGCTGCTCGTTCATCGACGGGAGCGGTACCCGAATGAGCGCGCCCTGCACGGCGGGGTCGAGTCCGAGGCCGGATTCGCGGATCGCTTTTTCGACGGCCTTGATCTGCGTCTTGTCGAACGGCGTGACGACCAGCAGGCGCGGTTCCGGCGCGGAGACGTTCGCGACCTGGTTGAACGCCATCAGCGATCCGTACATCTCGACCTTCACGGTGTCGAGCATGTTCGGCGACGCCTTGCCGGAGCGCACGGAGCTGAAATCGCGCTTCACGGCCTCGACGGCCTTGTCCATCTGCGAGCGGCAGTCCTTCACTATGTTCGGAATGCTCATGAGACGAGGGTCCCCACCCGTTCGCCGCGGATCGCCTTGATGACAGCGCCCGGCGTATTGATGTTCAGGACGATCAGGGGCAGCGAGTTCTCCTTGCACAGCGTGATCGCGGTCTGGTCCATCACGCTGAGTTCCTCGAGCATCACGTCGCGGTAGCTGATGCGCTCGTACATCCTGGCCTCCGGCGATTTTTTTGGATCGGCGGAGTAGACGCCGTCGACGCTGGTCGCCTTGATGATGAGGTCCGCCTTCATCTGGATGCCGCGCAGCACCGCGGCGGTGTCCGTGCTGAAATACGGGTTGCCGGTGCCCGCCGCAAATATCACCGCGCGTCCCTTCTCCAGGTGGCGCATCGCGCGGCGGCGGATGTACGGCTCGGCGAGCTCTTCCATGCGGATCGCCGTCATCACGCGCGTGTCCAGCCCTTCGCGCTCCAGGATGTCCTGGAACGCGAGCGCGTTGATCACGGTGCCGAGCATCCCCATGTAGTCGGCGCTGACGCGGTCCAGTCCCATTTTCGACAGCTGGGACCCGCGGACGATATTCCCGCCGCCGATCACCATCCCGATCTGCGCCCCGGTCTCGACGATCTTCTTGATTTCCTTCGCGTACTTCGTGATGGACTCGAAGTCGAAACCGTGGCGATGATCGCCGGCAAGCGCCTCACCGGAGAGCTTGAGCAGCACCCGGGGGTACTTGAGCGGTTTGGTTGCGGAGCCTTTCGCGCCGGCCATCGCGGCTGGCCTCAGGCCTCGCCCATCTGGAATCGCACGAACCGGCGAACGTCGGCGCCCGGCGTCTCCTTCACGAGCTGGCCGATCGACTTCGAGTCATCACGCACCCACGGCTGCTCGAGCAGCGTGATCTCCTTGAAGAACTTGTCGACGCGTCCCGCGACCATTTTTTCGACGATCGCGTCAGGCTTGCCGCTCTCCTTTGCCTGCGCGACGTAAATCGCCTTTTCGCGCGCGACGAGATCAGCGCTCACCTCTTCCTTGCGGACGGCAATTGCGATGGTCGGCACGCCCGCGGCGACGTGCTCCGCGATCGAGTTGCCCAGCGCCACCGCGGCGGGGCCCGTCGCGCCGCTGACTTCCGCGAGCACGGCGACCTTGCCGTTGTGGTGCAGGTAGCTGCCGATCGTGCCGGTCGTCGCATAGCGCGCGACGCGGCGGAGCGTGACGTTCTCGCCCGTCTTCGCGGCGGCGGCCTTCACAACCTCGCCAAGCGTAAGCGACTTGTCGTGCGACCATTGCTTGTTGAGCACGGGGCTGTCCGCGCCGACGTCGGTGACGCCGTTGAGCGTGGTGTCCGTGCCGATGTGCGCGGCGACGAGCTTCGCGATCGCGACGAACTCTTCGTTGCGCGCGACGAAGTCCGTCTCGGAGTTGAGCTCAATCATCACGCCGAGCGTGTGGTCCGGGCTCACCCACGTGACGATCTGCCCCTCGGACGCCGCGCGGTCCGCGCGCTTCTCGGCCTTCATCATCCCCTTCGTGCGCAGGATGTCGATGGCTTTCTCCTGGTCTCCACCGGCCTCCTCGAGGGCCTTCTTGCAATCGCCCATCCCGGCGCCGGTGCGGGCGCGAAGGGCGGCGACGTCTTTGGCTGTGATCATGGCAGCACTCATTTATTCAGCGACCTCTCCCTCTGCGACTTCCTCAGCCGCCTCGCCTTCTACCACCGAACCATCCTTGAGGCGGAGGGCAATCGCTTCAGGCTTGGCGCGGCGGCGGCGCTGGCGGCGCTTCTTGGCATTACGGTCTTCTGCGCTCGCCGGCTCGGAACCGCGGTCGGACGAGTAGGTGTAGCTCCCTTCGCTCTCCTCGCTCTCTTCACGCACCGGCGCTTCGCGGCGCGCTTCGACGATCGTATCGGCGATCGCCGCGGTGACGAGCTCCACGGAGCGGATCGCGTCGTCGTTGCCGGCGATCGGTACCGTGATGAGATCGGGGTCGGAGTTGGTATCGCAAATCGCGATGATCGGGATGCCGAGCTTGTTCGCCTCGTCCACCGCGATCTTTTCCTTCTTGGCGTCAACCACGAACAGCAGTCCCGGCACCCGCGACATCGCCTTGATGCCCGAGAGGTTCTTGGCCAGCTTGTCGCGCTGGCGCGCCATGAGCAGCTGTTCCTTCTTGGTGTAGTTCTCGAAATCGCCGCCGGCCTCGCTCCCCGCCTCGAGCTCCTTCAGTCGGCGGATCTGCTTCTTGGCCGTGCCGAAGTTCGTGAGCAGCCCGCCGAGCCAGCGTTCCGTGACGAACATGGCGCCGGAACGCTCGGCTTCCTGCTGCACGATCTGGGAGAGCTGCCGCTTGGTGCACACGAAGAGGACGTTCTCGCCGCGCGCAATGACGTCGCGCGCAAGCTTCTGCGCGATCTCGATCTGCCTGAGCGTCTTCTGCAGGTCGATGATGTGGATGCCGTTGCGTTCCGCGAAAATGAACCGGCGCATCTTCGGGTTCCAGCGGCGGGTCTGGTGTCCGAAGTGGACACCGGCCTTCAGGAGATCATCGATCGTGGGCTGCGACATGCGGGTGCGTTTCCTTGAGTTGGTTGGTCGTCGGCGAACGTCATCACCTCTTGCGACCGCTCGTACCGAGCGGCACCCGCTTGAAGTTCGGTTCGCCTGAGAGATGAACTGCAAAAGTGAACGGCGATGGAGGATCGAAGATGAAAGATGGAAGCCTTCGATCTTCCATCTTCGATCTTACATCGTCGGTTTAGCGCTTCGAGAACTGGAACCGCTTGCGTGCCTTCGGACGGCCCGGCTTCTTGCGCTCGACGGCGCGTGCGTCGCGCGTGAGCAGGCCAAGATCGCGGAGCTTGCGGCGGTGTGCCTCGTCCATCTTGACAAGCGCGCGGGCGACCGCGAGACGGAGCGCGCCGGCCTGGCCGGTGGATCCGCCGCCGTCGATGTTTGCCTTCACGTCAAAGCGGCCGAGCGTATCCGTGGCGGTGAATGGCTGCTGGATGGCAGACACAAGCGCGGGACGCGGGAAGTAGTCGCCGAGCGTGCGCCCGTTGACGTCCCACTTGCCGGAGCCCGGCATGATGTAGACGCGGCAAACGGCTTCCTTGCGGCGGCCGATGGTGTGGATCGTGGTATCGGCCATGATTACTTCGCCTCTCTCTTCTTGAAGGTCAGCACGGTGGGCTTCTGCGCGACATGCGGATGCTCGGCGCCTGCGTAGACGCGAAGCTTGAGCCGCAGCGTGCCGCGGCCCAGCGCGTTCTTGGGCAGCATGCCGTACACGGCCTTCTCGATGATGCGCTCCGGGTGCTTCGCGAGCGCGGTGGCGAACGGAATCTGGCGGTCGTGGCCCATGTAGCCCGTGTGCACGAAGTACGTCTTCTGCTCGGCTTTGCGACCCGTCACACGCACCTTCGATGCGTTGATGACGATGACGCTATCGCCGGTATCCATGTGGGGAGTGAAAGTCGGCTTGTGCTTTCCGCGAATGATTTTTGCCACTTCAGTCGCGAGCCTGCCGAGAACCATGCCGTCCGCATCCACAATGAACCACTTGTGATCGATGTCGGAGGGTTTTGCCGAAAACGTGGACATTCGAGTAACGGGGACTGATGCGAGTCGATCGCCTCACCGGTGCGGATTGCAACCCGGGTCTCGGCCGCCATTGAAGGCGTTTTAGGACAGTCGTTAAACCTAGACGGTGAGAGGGGTAGAGTCAACGCACATATGGGGTTGGTGGTGGGCTAGCGTGGCGGGCTGGTCTGGGCCAGTCCGGCCAAACTCACCCGCCAAAGCAGCGTAGGCCCGAGACTTGCATTTCTAGCTTCGCTGACCGCCCCCGCGGAGAAGCGAAGCCATGCAGTCAAACCTCGTCGTGTATCCCGGCCGATTCACACGCGCGAATCGCGCGGCGATCGTGTCCCTCGTCGCCATCCTGGCCGCAGCCGGCTGCGAAACCGGAGGGGCGACGCTCGTCGACCCGTCGGCCGGGAACCACGGTGTCAGTGTCAATCCGACATCGGTCACGGTCGTCGTCGGCGGTCCGCCGCAAGCGGTTGCAGCGACCGCCGATGGCGGCTCAACCGCGGCGCCGGCGGTGACGTGGACTTCGTCGGACACATCGGTGGCGCGCGTCACGCCGAGCGGCGGCTCTGCCACGGTCACCGGCCTCAAGCCGGGCACCGCGACGATCATCGCCACATCGACTGAAGACAAGACAAAACACGGCGCGGCCACGGTCACCGTGGTGAATCCGCCAAGCGTCGCAGCCGCGACAGTGGCGATCAGTGCGCCGGTGTCGTCGATCGCGGTCTCCGGCACCACGCAAGCGGTCGCGGTCGTCCGCGACAGCGCCGGCAACACCCTGACCGGCACGCCTGTCACATGGGCTTCCAGCAACACCTCAGTGGCGACGGTCTCGACCGGCGGTCTCATCACGGGCGTTGCTGCGGGAACGGCGAGCATCACGGCGGCGTCGGGCACGGCCACGTCGAACGCGCTCGCGATGACCGTGACTCCACCCGTGGTGGCCAGCATCACCGTGACCGCGCCGTCGTCGTCGGTGGCCGTGCGCACCACAGTGCCGCTGCTGGCGACGGCGCTCGACGCCCACGGAAACACGCTGAGCGGCACGACGTTCACCTGGACGTCGAGCGCGCCGTCGGTGGCGACCGTTTCGGCCGCAGGCGTCGTCACCGGAGTCGCAGCCGGAACGACGACCATCACCGCCACGTCGGGCTCAGTGACATCGAATGCGTTCCAGATCACCGTCGTCAACTCAGCCGTGGCGAGCGTTACCGTTACGGCCGGTGCGTCCGCCATGACTGTGGCGCAGACGCTACAGGCACAGGCGGTTGCCAAGGATGCGAGCGGCAGCGTGATCACCGGGCAAAGCTTCACGTGGGCGTCGAGCAATACCGCCGTCGCCACCGTGGACGCCAGCGGGCTCGTGACCGGCGTCGCTCCCGGCACGGCGAACATCACCGCCACTGCGGGATCGGTCACATCGAGCGCGCTCGCACTCACTGTGGCGAATGCGCCGCCCGCGTCGGTCGCGATCAGCGCGCCCGCGTCGTCGATCGCGTCGGGGGGCACGACGCAAGCGACGGCGGTCGTGCGCGATGCGGCCGGTCACAGTCTGAGCGGCGCGCCCGTCACGTGGGCGTCGAGCAACACCTCCGTCGCGACCGTCTCGAGCAGTGGGCTCATCACTGGGGTTGCCGCCGGAACGGTGAACATCACGGCCACGTCAGGTTCGGTGACCTCGAACGCGCTCGCGATCACCGTCACGGCGATCACGCCAGTCGTGGCGAGCGTCACCGTGACGGCCGGCGCCTCGAGCGTGACCGTGGGCCAGACGCTGCAAGCCCAGGCGGTGGCGAAGGACGCGAGCGGCAACGTGCTCAGCGGGCAGAGCTTCACCTGGGCGTCGAGCAACACGGCGATCGCCACGGTCTCCGGCAGCGGAGTTGTCACGGGCGTCGCCGCCGGCACGGCGAACATCACGGCCACGTCAGGCTCGGTTACGTCAAACGCGCTCGCGATCACCGTGAAGGCGGCCACTCCCGTTGTCGCCAGCGTCACCGTGACGGCCGGCGCCTCCAGCGTGACGGTGGGGCAGACGTTGCAGGCGCAGGCGGTGGCGAAGGACGCGAGCGGCAACGTGCTCAGCGGGCAGAGCTTCACCTGGGCGTCGAGTAACACGGCGGTCGCCACGGTCTCCGGCAGCGGCGTTATCACGGGCATCGCCGCCGGCACGGCGAACATCACGGCCACGTCAGGCTCGATCACCTCGAACGCGCTCGCGATCACTGTGAAGGCGGCCACTCCCGTCGTGGCGAGCGTCACCGTCACGGCGAGTTCCGCGACCGTTACGACGAATCAGACCCTCCAGGCGCAGGCCGTAGCGAAAGATGCGAGCGGCAACGTCCTCACCGGGCAGAGCTTCGCCTGGGCATCGAGCAATACGTCGGTCGCGACCGTCTCGAGCAGCGGCGTGATCACGGGCGTGGCCGCCGGCACCGTGAACATCACGGCGACAACGGCCTCGGTGACGTCGAACATGCTCCAGATCACGGTCGTCAATGCATCCGTGGCCAGCGTGACGGTGACGGCTGGTGCTTCCACCGTCACCGCGTTCCAGACGCTGCAGGCTCAGGCAGTCGTGAAGGACGCGAGCGGCAACGTGCTCACGGGACAGAGCGTCACGTGGACCTCCAGCAACACCGCCGTCGCAACGGTAAACGGCAACGGACTCGTGACAGGCGTCGCGCCGGGCGCAGTGACCATCACCGCGACGGCGGGATCGGTCACGTCGAACGCCCTCTCCCTGACGGTCGTCAATCCGCCGGTTGCAACGATCACGGTGACTGCGCCGTCGGCATCGATGGGACTGCTCTCAACGATGCAGGCGCAGGCGGTCGCGAAAGACGCGTCGGGCCACGTCCTACAGGGAATCACCTTCTCGTGGGCATCGAGCAACGCCACTGCGGCGTCGGTCTCGAGCAGCGGACTGATCAGCGCGCTGTTGGTCGGCACAACGGAAATCACCGCCTCGTCCGGCGGGGTCACGTCGAATGCGTTCACGGTAACCGTGACGGTGTTGCAATGAGCGGCCGCCTCTGCGCACCGGGTTGGTTCATGGCATTGACACTGCCACACTCTGGGGCGCCGGCGCAGCGTCGTGGGCCGGCCTCAGCGTGAGGGCGGAGGGCGCGTTGGCGTTCCGGGTGCGCAGGTCGTCACGGTCGCGCGCGGCCTGGCCAGCGGCGCGCAGGCGCCGATGTCGCACGGATTGATCGTCAGGTAGACCTCGATCCACGTCGCACAGCCGGCGTCGATCGTGAACTCCTGAAGGTACGTCACATACCCTATCGCCCTGACACGGACCTTGTAGTAGCCAGGCGTGAGCGATGGGAACCGCGCGACGCCACTGCTGTCGGGCGTTCCGTGCAAGAGCATGGCGGGGCCGTCAAGCTGCACGTCAGCCCCGCGAACCTCGTGGTTGGGGCTCCA
>JBIOHR010000103.1:0-11668 GCA_044449085.1 Gemmatimonadales bacterium
CGCCAGCTGATCCAGCAGCGGCTGCGGCACATCGGGGCTCGCCGCACCCACGAGGATCGCGTCATACGGTGCATAGGTCTTCCACCCGTACGTCCCGTCGCCGAGCATCAGCGACACATTCGAGACCTCACACAGCTTGATCGCCTCGCGCGCGTTGTCGAGCAGCGGCTTTATGCGCTCGACGCTGAATACCTGCGCCGCCAGATGCGCGAGCAGCACGGTCTGGTATCCCGACCCAGTGCCGATCTCGAGCACGCGCTCCGTTCCCTTCAGCGCGAGCGTCTCCAGATACCGCGCGTGCACCGACGGCTGGCTGATCGTCTGCGAGTTGCCGATCGGCAACGGCGTGTCCTCGTACGCGCGGTGCCGCACGCCGGTCGGCACGAACAGGTGCCTCGGCGTCAGATCCAGCGCGCGGAGCACGGACATGTCGCGCACGCCCTTCTCGCGGAGTTCCTCCACCATGCGCGCGCGCGCGCCCTTGTACTGCCGGCCTACGGGGCTTTCCACCAGCTCTCCGCATCTTCGAGACGCGCCTTGAACGTTACGTCGAGGTGCAGTGGCGTGACCGATATGTACCCGTCCCGCACCGCGCTCACGTCGGTGCCGTCCTCCGCCGCCCACGTCACCGATCCGCCGCCGATCCAATAAATCGGACGGCCCCACGGATCTTTCATCTTCTTGATCGAATCAGAAAACGTCCGGCGGCCGAGTTTTGTGAGCTTTACGCCCTTGATCTCCGCCGCCGGAATCCCCGGTATGTTCACGTTGAACAACGTGTGCGCGGGAAAAGCGGGAAGCGCCGTGAGGTGCTTGAGCAGTGCGCTCAGCGGCTCCACGAGTTCGTCCAGCAGCGACTCCTTTGCGCCGAGCGTGTCGCGCCCCGCGAAACTCACCGCAATCGACGGCACGCCAAGCGACAACCCTTCCATCGCCGCCGCGACCGTTCCGGAGTAGAGGACATCCTCGCCCATGTTCGGCCCGTGGTTGATTCCGCTCAGCACGAAATCCGGCCGCTTGGGCATCAACTGTTCAATCGCGAGCATCACGCAATCCGTCGGCGTGCCGTCCACCTGCCAGCGGTTCTCCGCGAGTTGCACGGGGCGCAGCGGATGGTGCAGCGTGAGCGAATGGCTCGTCGCGCTCTGCTCCCGGTCCGGCGCCACAACGAACACGTCGCCGAGCGGCCGCGCCGCGCGCTCGAGGCACGCAAGTCCGCGCGCGAGGATGCCGTCGTCGTTGCTGCACAGAACGAGCATCAGGCGCCGTCTCCTTCCAGAATCCCCAGAATTTCGCGCAGGTCCCGTTCGACCATCTGCACGACGTCCGCGTCGAGCCCCGTGCGCGAGGCCGCCTTCATGCCGCCGCTCTTCCGGAAATCGTCGAGCTTCTGCCGCGCGCCATCTATGGTGTACTTCTCCGCGTACAGCAGCTGCTTCACGAGCATCACCATCTCGATCTCGCGGCGCTGGTACACGCGATTGCCCGAGCGATTCTTGGCTGGGCTCAGGAACTTGAATTGACTCTCCCAGTACCGCAGCACGTGCGGCTTGAGTTCAGTCAGCTCGCACACTTCGCCGATGCTGAAGAACTCCTGCACGGGCTCCGCCTTCGCGCGCGCGCGCGCCATCAGTCCTCTTCTCCGCGCAACCCGCGCGTCATCAGTTCCACCAGCGCCCAGCGCGCCGGCTGCCGCTCGAACAGCACCCGGTGCACCGCGTTCACGATCGGCATCTCAATTCCCTCCCGTTCGGCAAGTGCTTTCGCGCTCTCCGTGGTTACGACGCCCTCGGCAACAGTTTCGCGTCCCGCCATCACCTCGCTGAGCGACGCACCGCGACCAATATCCAGCCCGACGTTCCGGTTCCGGCTGAGCGCGCCCGTGCAGGTGAGCACGAGGTCGCCGACGCCGGCGAGCCCCGCGAAGGTCGACGGTCGCGCGCCGAGCTTCACGCCGAGCCGTACGATTTCAGCGAGACCGCGCGTGATGAGCGCGGCGCGCGCGTTGAAGCCGAGGGCCAGGCCGTCTGAAATTCCCGTCGCGACCGCCATGACGTTCTTGAGCGCGCCTGCCAGTTCTACCCCGGTCACGTCATCGTGGGTGTACACGCGAAACCCCGGCGAGCTCAGCGCCTGCTGCGCGCGGATCGCCGCACCGGCGTCTACGCTCGCCGCGACCACGGCGGTCGGCTGGCGTGCCGCAACCTCAAACGCAAAGCTCGGCCCCGACAGCGCCACCACCGGGTGCCCCGCAAACTCTTCCGTCATCACGTCGGTCATCAGCGCGAGGCGGTGACGCTCGATCCCCTTCGTCGCGACGACGAGCGTCGCGCCTGGGGTCACCCACGCCTTCGCCGCCGACGAGACATCGCGCAGCACATGGCTCGGCGTCGCATACACGATCAGCTCCGCCCCGGTCACCGCGGCGGCGTGATCCGGCGTCGCGCGCAGCTCGGGCTGGAGCTGCACGCCTGGGAGAAAGCGCGGGTTCTCGTGCCCGCTGTTCACGGCCTCCGCCACGTCGGGCTCGTACGCCCACATCGTGGTCGCATGGCCGTTCTCGGCGAGCAGGTTCGCCAGCGCGGTGCCCCACGCGCCGGCGCCGACCACGGCGCACTTCACTTGTCCCGTTCCTTCTTTGGGAACAGCCGCGGCTCGGTACCGTTGCGCAGGCGCGCGATGTTCGCACGATGAGTCCAGACGATGAACAGCGCCACGAGAAGCGCTCCGAAGAGAACGGGTGAAACGCCGCGGTCGTACCAGACGAGCAGCGGGAAGAGCACGGCCGCGCTCATCGAGCCGAGCGACATGTAACCGGAAAACCAGACCACCGCGACGCAGACGACGAGCGTGGAGAGAATCGCCCCGGGCGCGAGCACGACGAACATCCCGGTCGCCGTCGCGACGCCCTTCCCTCCGCCCTTCCACAGGAGAAAGACCGGCTTCGCGTGTCCGAGGATCGCGGCGATTCCGTACGCCAGCGCCCACCAGAGCGCGCGGTCCGTTCCCGGGACTCCCGCGTCGAGCAAGCGAGGCAGGTACCACACCGGAAGAGCGCCCTTGGCGACGTCGAGCACGAACACCGACAGCGCCGCCGCGAACCCGAGATTCCTGTACACGTTCGTGGCGCCGAGATTCCCCGACCCTACGGTGCGAAGGTCCACGCCCTTCACCAGTCGTCCCGCGAGATACGCCGACGGAAACGAACCTGACACGTACGCGATGAGCAGGCCGGCGGCTGGATGCATTCGCGCAGGTGGTTGCCGATCAGTTGGCGCTGCTGCCCGACTTGCGGCGGAGGAGGATCTTCAACGGGTTCCCCTTGAAGCCCCAGAACTCGCGAAAGCCGTTGTGCAGGTAGCGCACATAGTGCTCCTGCAGCAGCTCGGGATTGTTGCCGAACACGGCGATGGCGGGCGGATTTGTTTCGACCTGTGTCGCATAATTCAGCTTGATCTCGTGACCAGCCGCCTGCGGCGGCTGGCGGCGCGCGAGCAGCTCCTGCAGCGCGTCGTTCACCTGCGAGGTGGTGATGCGCTTGCGCCGCTCCGCGTCCACTTCGGCGATCACATCGAGCACCTTCGTGACGCGCTGACCGGTGAGAGCCGAGGCGAAGAGAAACGGGACGAACTTCAGGAAGGGCGCTTTCTCGGCGCATTCCTTCTCGAACTTCGATGCGGTTTTGTCGCCCTTCTCCTCCTTGATGTCCCACTTGTTCACGACGACGATCAGCCCGCGCCCTGCTTCCCACGCGAGCGCGGCGATCTTGAGATCCTGGTTGTGCAGCCCTTCCGTGGCATCGATCAGGAGCAGGCAGATGTCGGAGCGGTCGATCGCGCGGCGCGTGCGGAGCGAGGAGTAGAACTCAATTCCGTCTTCGAGCTTCGACTGGCGGCGAAGACCTGCCGTGTCGACGAAGATCATCCGGCGTCCGTGGAAGGTGAACGGCGTGTCGATCGAGTCTCTCGTCGTCCCAGCCACGTCCGACACCACCAATCGCTCCTCGCCGAGCAGCTTGTTGATGAAGAGCGACTTGCCGACGTTCGGACGGCCGATCACGGCGACGCGCAGATCGTCGCCGGTGACGTCGTCCTGTTCAGGCGGAAGAATCTTCACCAACTCGTCGAGGAGGTCGCCCGAGTTCTTGCCGTTCTGCGCCGACACGGGGTGCGGGTCTCCCGCACCCAGTTTATAGAACTCATAGAAATCCGTGCTCTTGGGATCGTCGACCTTGTTCGCGACGACGAGCCACGGCTTCCCCGACTCGCGGAGCAGCTCGGCGACGCGTGCGTCGCTCGGATGCACGCCGACCTGCGAGTCGCCGATCAGCAGCATAAGGTCGGCTTCTGCAATGGCCTGCTTGACCTGCTTGCGGATCTCGACGTCCATCGGGAGCGTGGAGTCCTCGCGGAGTCCGCCGGTGTCCACGAGCCAGAAGGCGCGTCCGTTCCACTCGGCGCGTGCGTAGTGGCGGTCGCGGGTGGTGCCGGGTTCGTCGCTGACGATGGCGCTGTCGCTGCCGATGATGCGGTTGAAGAGCGACGACTTGCCGACGTTTGGGCGCCCGATGATGGCGACGACCGGGAGGCTCATGCTGCACCCGCCGTCTCGGGTTCGAGCGGCGAGCCTTCGAGTTCGAGCACGTCGATGAAGTCGTAGGATGCGTACACGGGCATAGAAAACTCGCTACGCACTACCTGGAAAGACTCATCGTCCAGAAAGAGTCCGTTTTCGTTGATCGTTTCAGCGGGAATCAAAGCCATGTCCAGATCGGTGCGAGCACCCAGTACGCGCCGGATGTCGGCACCAACGAGGAGGCCTGCGGTGGTAGTGGTGGGACCAAAGAGCGAGTTCTCTGCGTGGATGAGCTCGAAGCGCGCACCGGTGGCGCCGGTGAGCTGTTCGAGCAGAGGCGGCATCAGCGGCAACATGGAAGTGCCGGTGACGACGCCGATGCGCTTGCCATCCAGGCGCGGGAGGCGCGCGAGCCCGTCGGCGACGCGCTCCCGCAATGCGGTCACGGCGCCAACGCCATTCTCGATCTGGGAGTAGTCACCGTAGAACGAGGGCGGCGGCAGCTCGCGGCCGGAGAGCAGGTAGAGTTCGTCCGAGCCGGTGACCCAGGTGAAGCCGCGCTCCCTTCGCGCGCGCTCTGCCCAACGTTCGGCGGAGTCGAGGATCCGACCGGCGTTGTCGGCGTCCATCGACTTGCCCGTGTAGAGGTGCGAGAACTGCGTGAGGCCGACGGGCACCAACGCAACCGTCAGCACCGCGTCGCCCATGTTCCAGAGGTCGGCGAGTGACTCCTCCAGCACGTCGCCGTCGTTGAGACCCGGAACGATCACCATCTGGCCATGGACTTGGATGCCGCCGGCGGCGAGGGTGCCGAGCTGCTCGAGGATGTTCGGAACGCGCGGGTTGTTGAGCAGTTTCTTGCGCGCTTCCCAGGGCGTAGCGTGGACCGAGACGTAGAGCGGCGAGAGGCGATACTCGAGGATGCGAGCGATGTCGCGCTCTTTCACGTTCGAGAGCGTGGCGAAGTTCCCGTACGCGAACGAGAGCCGGTAATCGTCGTCGCGAATATAGAGCGGACGGCGAAGTCCCTTGGGCAGTCCCTCGACGAAACAGAACTCGCACCGGTTGGCGCAGCGCCGCACCGTGGGCGGTTCGAGTTCCAGACCCATCGGTTCGTTCTCGGGGCGCTCGACGTCGTAAACCACGGACTCGCCGTCCGGGAGCGTGGCCTCGATCTCCAGCGTGTCTTCGGCGGTGAGGAACTCCCAGTCGAGAAAATCGTCGAGCTGCCGCCCGTTCACCGAGAGCAGCGCGGTACCAGGGAGGATCCCCAGTTCTTCAGCGATGCTGCCGGGGTGGACGCGGGCGACTTTTACCATGATGTAACCTATCAGATGACATCATGGAAAACAATGATTTGGAAGGAGTTGAATAGTTTGATGACTTCCGCGCGCGCGGTCGGCCGCGGCCCACTCGTTACGCAGGGCCAACTCGCCAAAGCGTCTATGGGGCTCGAGAGGCCCGGCTACACGAATGGGCCGCGTCCTCCCTGCCAAACAACGCTTTCCATGAGCCGGATACCCACGCAGACGCGCGCTGAAGTTCCTCTACTCTGCCCGCAGCGCCTCCAAAGGATCAGCACGCGTGGCGCGGAGGGCGGGGACGATGCAGGCCAAAACGGACACGCAGAGGAGAAGCGCTGCCGTCACGGCGAAGACGCGAAGGTCCGTGGTGCCGACTCCATACAACTCGGACCGGAGCAGGCGCGTCACGGCAAGTGCGCCTACGATGCCGATGGCGAGGCCAGCCGAGGGAAAGGCCAGCCCCTCGCGGACGACCAGCCGCACGACGGCCGCCGGTCGCGCCCCGAGCGCGAGGCGGATTCCCATCTCCCGTGTGCGCCGCGCAACCGCGTACGCTACCACGGCGTACGTGCCGATCGCCGCGAGGAGCAGCGCGACGACGCCGAAGACCGTGAACAGCTCCGCATCGAAACGGTGGCGCGCCCATGAGCCGCCAATGCGCTGTTCCATCGTCTGTACGTCGTACAGCGGCAGATCGGGTGCGACCGACGCCACCGCCTTCCGCGCCGCCGGCACCAGCGCCAGCGGATCTCCGGCGGTGCGCACGAACACGGCACGCGCCGCGTAGGTGAACTGCTGGTACGGTGTGTAGAAACTCGCGCGGTTCGCGTGCCCGTCGAGGCGTTCGTCGGCGACGTCGCCCACGATGCCGACGATCGTCGCGCTCGAGTCAGGGCGGTTGAAACCGGTTCCGCTGCCGAACCACACGCGCTGTCCGATCGGGTCCTGGCCAGGCCAAAAACGACGCGCCGCCGTTTCGCTGATTGTCGCCACGTGCGCGTGCCCTGCGTCGTCGGCGTCGGTGAACACGCGTCCACGAAGCAGGGGAATTCCGAGCGTCCTGAAGTGGCCCGGCGCGACGTAGTGCCGGTCGACGTCAGGCGCGTCGTCCAGGTTGGCGGGCACCGGACGCCCGACAATGAAGAGCGTGGAGCTCGCGCTCCCGCTCAGCGGCGTGCCGCCGTCGACGGACGTTGCGACGACACCCGGCATTCCGTCGAGCGCGGCGAGGATGCGCGAGATGAACTGCGGCGCATCGCGCGGCGGCACGCGCGCCTCGGAAGGACGGATCCAGAACGTGAGCAGGTGATCCGCCTGGATCCCGATATTCGTGGCGCGCATCGCGGCGAAGCTTCTCACCATCAAACCGGCACATACGACGAGGACCACCGCGAGCGCCACCTCGATCGCGACCACCATGCCACGCAAGCCCGGGCGGCGCAGCGATCCGCTTGCGCCGGTGGCGGCGCGCGCGCCGGCCTGCATTCCCGCGCAGGGGTCGAGCCTGAGGAGTCCCGCGACCGGCGCGCATGCCGCAAAGAGCGCCGTCACGGCCGCGGCCGCGGCGCCAAACGCGATCAGGCGGCCCGGCCCATCGGGTGCGTCGAATGTTCCGATCGTTCCGAAGAAATTGCGTGCGAACCATACGTTCGCCGGGAGCATGACGAGCGGACTCACGTAGGCAGCAACGGCGACGCCAATTGCGCCTCCAGCGCCAGCGAGCGCGAATGCCTCCCCGCCGTAGAGCGCGGCGAGCCGGCCCGACGTTGCGCCAAGCGCCGCGCGAAGCGCCGCTTCGTGGCGGCGCGCCGCTGCCCGGCCGAGCAGGAGGTTCACGACGTTCGCGCAGGCGAGCAGATGCAGGAGTCCGACCGCGCACAGCAGCACGATCAGCGACCGTCGCGTGGCGGCGTCGGCGCGTGCCGCGTTGAGCGGAACCGCCGCGGCGGAGAATCGCGTGCCCGGCTGGACATCGTTCGGTGGGATGAGCGCGTCGACTCGCGCGCCGACTGTCGCGAGCTCCGCGTTAGCGTTCGCGAGGGAGACGCCGCTGCCAAGGCGGCCAACCGCGCTGATGAAGTCCTGGTTGGTCGTCAGGTATCCCGGATAAGTGAGGGACGGCGCCAGCGACGTCGGAATCCAGACCTCCGCACGGTCGGTCACGCCGCGGAACCCGCGCGGCATGACGCCGACCACGGTCACAGGCGCGCCGTTGATCGTCATGGTTGAACCGAGAATCGCCGGCGCCGCCGCGAACCGCCGCACCCAGAGATCGTAGCCGATCACAGCCACCGCGTGCGCCGTGCCGGGCTGATCGTCCGCTGCGGCAATGGCGCGTCCGCGCAGCGGACCCACGCGCAACAGGGGAAAGTATTCCGGCGAAACGATTTCACCTGAGACCGGCTCAGGATCGCCGCCGCCGGAGAGGTTCAGCGTCGTCGTCGTGAAGTTCGCGATTCGCTCGAACGTCTTCGCCTCGCTGCGGAGCAGCGAGACACGCGGATACGACCAGCGCTCGCGCTCCGCCGCACCGCCGGCAGCCAAACGCGTGGATGTAATGATCGCGATGTTTTCCGCCTCGCTGAACGGCGGCAGGCGCCACAGCGCCGCGTCCACAGCACCGAATGCGAGCGTCAGCGCGGCCACGCCGGCGGCGAGCGTGCCCGTGACGGCAAGCGAAAACCCGCGCGCCCGCGCCAGCCTGCGCAGCACCGGTCCGATTGACATCGCCCCGGCTACTGCTGGCGCACGCGAATCGCGCCCTTGAACGTCCGCACCGCGATGTCGCCCCCACCGCTGCCGATGCGGAAATGCGCGGATCGCTGTTCCTGCGACACCGGGCGCACCGACGCGAAGGCGTTCGCGATCGTTCCTTCGATGGTCGAGAGCGTGAAGGCGCCCGACGCCCCGCGCGCGAGCGCGAGGTCCACGGCCCCGCTGTGGTCGGAGAAGTCGAGGATCGCCCCGGCGGCCGGCGCACCGACCCAGCGAATGTCGCCCGATACGGACGCGAACTGTCCGCGGATGATCCCTCCGCCCGGCACGTCGAGCGCGCCGCTGATGGTCGAGACGTCGGCATCCTGCACCACACCGCGGACGGTCATATGGCCGGCACCGCCGCGCGCGCGCAGCCAGGGCACCGTCGCGTTCAGGTCGACGTCGCCGCGCATGTCCTCGACTTCCATCGTCGCGGCAGTCCCGGAGACGTGTACGGCGCCGGCCACGGTGTAGAGCCAGCCCGACACGTCGGCCGCGTCGATATCGCCATTCACCGTCTTGACCGACACCTGTGTGCCGCGCGGCAGGTAGATCGCGATGTCGCCATGCGGAGGCGGCTCGCCCGGCCGCGGGTCGTCGACTCCGATTTTCATGCCGCGCACGTCGCCGACAGCAAAGTACGCGCTTCGCGGCGATACATTGCCGTGAACTTCAATCGAATCGTGGGTCCAGCCGATCAGCCGGACGGAGCCGGCCGAATTGAACACTTTGATGGACGCACCGGCATTCAAGTGCCGAGTGGTGAGCACGGGATCTTTTCTCGCGATCTTCCCGCCCACCCCCGCGCGCACCGCGCGCACCGCGCGCACCGCGCGC
The DNA here is from genome assembly GCA_044449085.1 of Gemmatimonadales bacterium. Lineage (GTDB taxonomy): Bacteria > Gemmatimonadota > Gemmatimonadetes > Gemmatimonadales > Gemmatimonadaceae > Fen-1231. Next base: position 9,474 of record JBIOHR010000103.1, read on the forward strand.
ACCGCGGGAACCGCGGGAACCGCGGGAACCGCGGGACTCGCCAGCAGTGCCACCAACGCGTAGCGTGCAAGGCGAGTCGTGCCGCGCGCGTCATTCGGCATTTGCCACTCGCCTGAGGATGTCGACCTTCTCGCGATACGACGACGCGAGCAGGCGCCGCAGCACCGGATTGGCCGGGTCGCGCGCCACCGCCGCGTCGAGTTCGGCGATCGCCGAATCGACGACGTGCAGGTCGTGGTCGATCGATGCGAGTGCTTCCGGGCGCACGAGCGACCGCTCGAGCGCCAGGCGATCGAACAGGATGCGCGCCTGCTCTTCGTAGAATCCGGTCGAATCCGCACCAGCCGTCATCGTCACGGCTGCCGGAGGCGCCTCCCGGTGCGATGCGTTGCGCCCGTACATGAAGAGCGCAGCGCCCGCGGCAACCGCGACGCCGGTCCAGGCCACAGCGCGCGGTAACTTCGCGCGCCGCGCGGCAGGCATCGTCGTACCGGCGGACGGAAGGGCGACGACTTTCGCGCCCTCAATGCGCTCGCGGATCGCCGGCCACAAATCCTCCGGGAGCGGGTGTGCGGCGCTGTCCGCGCGAACGCGGTCACGCAGCCGAGGCACACGCGGGTCCTCGCGGTCTTCAGGCTCTGTCATGGGTCAAGCAGGTTGAGGAGAGCGCTCCGCGCGCGCCACGCCTGGGCGCGTGCTGTTCCCGGCGCGGTGCCGGTGAGCGCCGCGACTTCATCGTGCGAATACCCTTCGATGTCGTGCAGCACGAACGCGACGCGCGCGCCGCGCGGCAGGCGCGCGAGCGCGGCGTCGAGATCGATGCGGGCGTCCACGCGTGCATCGAATGTGTCGCCCGATGCGCTGAGCAGGTCTACATTCTCGTCGTCGAACCGGCCATCGGCGCGCTTCGCGGCGCGCATTTGTTCCAGGACGGTGTTCACCGCAAGCCTGTGCAGCCAGGTCGCGAGCGCGCTCTGGCCGCGAAAGGTCGTCAGCCGTTCCCACGCGCGGACGAACACGTCCTGCGTGAACTCACGCGCCTCGCGGTCGTCCCCCGCCATGCGGCGGCAGAGCGCATGGATGGCCGGCGCGTGCGCGCGATACAGCGCCTCGAACGCGGCGACGTCGCCGGCCTGCGCGCGTCGCACGACATCGTCAATCTGCGGAGCGTCGTCCGATGGCGAAGGTCCGGTCATGACCTTACGGTTGAGATTGCGCGCGTCCACGCTGCCCGGTCAGCGGCGTGCCGCCGCGGCCAGTGTTGAATCAATCTCCCTTGCGGCGACGGCGCGAGGAATCTCGCTCCCGCCCTGCAGCTGTGTCGGCACACGGACCGACACGACATCGCCGTCGCGGCCGAGCACGACGATCGCGGTCGTCGCGTGAAATGACACGCGGAGCAGCCAGGTTCCGTCGGACGGCCACTGCTTGCGGACGGCGAACACGCCCGGCCGCGACGTGGTGTCAAAGTGCACCGGCATCGACCGGCGCGAGCCGTTCACCACGCCCTCAGCTGAACCCGAGAGATCGGCGAGCACGGGAACGCCGTCGCGGATGGTCGCGTGAACGAGGAAGACCGCGCCGCGGCTCTCGCGGTCGAACGGATTGACGGGTGACTCGATCGACAGCCAGGGCGGCCAGCGCAGCGCGACGGGCCGGGCAAACGCGGCAGTACCGAGCGCGAGCGCGAGAACGGGAACGATGAAGCGGCGCATGGGTCTTCTCCGGTCGGTTGAGGTGTGGCGTCAACCGATTGGATGACCGGCCCGGGCGAACTGCTTACATGGGCGGGTACGGCAACGGTAACAGCAAGGGCAGCGACCCCACGGATTGCACGGACTTCGCGTTCGTTTGATCGGTGGCTTGTTCCGCGAGATCCGTGGGGTAGTTGCAGTTGCCGTTCCGACTTCACCGTCCACAGGTCTTGCGGACCTCGCCGTTGAAAACGCTTACCACAGATTGCACGGAACAAGCCACTGATCAAGCCCTTGGGGAACAGCGTTTTTGTTCAGCGCACTCATACCTCTTTTTTTTGCTTGATCGGTGGCTTGTTCTGCGAGATCCGTGGGGTAGTTGCAGTTGCCGTTCCGACTTCACCGTCCACAGGTCTTGCGGACCTCGCCGTTGAAAACGCTTACCACAGATTGCACGGAACAAGCCACTGATCAAGCCCTTGGGGAACAGCGTTCTTATTC
>JBIOHR010000104.1:0-11654 GCA_044449085.1 Gemmatimonadales bacterium
CATGCTCACCGTGGTCGCTCTGGCAGCGTGTTGCGTGCCGGCGCTGCGAGCGGTACGGGTAGATCCAATCGTTGCGCTTCGCTGTTGACCGCGCGCAAGGCACTTCGCCAAGAGGATGCGGTCAACGTCACTCCAGCGCCTCGTCGAGGGACTACTTACTGACGCAGCAGCGACCGCAGGTATGAACCAATAACAGGAGTAACGGACGGCGACGAAGGTTGGTTCACGAAGTGCGCCGGCACGGTCCGGATGCGGAGCACGCAATCAGCGTCCACAGCCGGAACATGGTTAAGGGACGGCTTCCCTCAGGCGTCAGTACAGGTGCTTTTCAATCCCGACGGGCCGGACATCAAGATGGTTGGCGAAACTCGATGGCTCCGATGCCAGTGGGATTACATAGCGGCGATGACGGTTTGGCTCCTCGCATTTGGCGCTGGCTTTCAGGTGGCGCGGCGCAGGCCCAAAGCATTCGAGGGCGCAGATGACGCCGATGGAGCGACGTCCTGTGTCCGTTAAGTCCGATTTCGGATGGCACGGGACGTCGGTCATGAACGGGCCGGTTGCACCGCACCCAATCGCATGGACGCGATGCTGCTGCCCGATCGAACCTACTAACGGAGGTTTTCGATGCGTTTCACGCAATCAACCGCGCGGCTGCTGATCACCGGTATGATCTCGCTTTCGCTTACTGCATGCTGTTATCCCTCGATCGCGGCGGAAATCCGCCAAGCCGTTTCGTACGGGCCAAGCGGCGACTTCAAGTTCGACAGCGTGGCGTGGGTGCGAACACCGACCGATTCCAATACGCTCACGATTCGCGGCCTGCTCACCTGGAACAAGCGAACCAGTGCCATAGCGTCGCGTTATTGGGACCTCTCCATTGAGTCAGGCGGGCAGCGCGGAATGTCAGCGACGTTGGTCGATTCCGCGGGGCGCACGATAACTAGCGTCCCAGGCACACTGACCGTGTGGGAAGGAACGGAGCGCGTCACTATGGTAGCGTTTCGCAAGGCTAGTTTCTTCGAGTTTCGCACGCCGCAAATTTCGCCGAACGTCGTGCGTATCATCAAGTCGGTGAGAATGTCGGGGTTGATGGTCAAGACAAACGGAACCGCCTCAAAGTGACGTCGGTCCATTGCGCCACCACCAACTTGGCGCGCGCGATCTATCAACACCCGCAGTTGGAACAACAGCGTTCCGCGATTCGTGCCCGTGTTCGCTCACTGGTCGCGCAACGCATGAACTACGGAAACGCAGCGCGAGCAAAGGGCGCGCCGGTGGTGCGGGCCGACCTCGTGGGGTAGCTATGCCGAACCGGACGCCGGCGGGCGTCCGGCGGCCGGTCGCCCCAACCACGTCAACCACCCAACCGATAGCTGAGCTTCACGGTGAAGACACTCGCTGCGTCGCGCGACCAGACCACGAACAGGGTGGAGCCCGGCGCGTACTCCCATCGCACCACCGAGGTTGCGCGCAGCTGCCGCACGTCAAATCCGCTGGCGGTGCCCGCCGGAAGCGTGAACGGTACGTATCGCTGATCGTAGGACGAGGCCGTCGGCGTCGCGCTCAGCGCACGCACGTCGCCGTACGCCGCGTCGCTCACGAAGGGCGCCACGTATGTCTCGAAGCTGAGCTTTGTCGTCGCCGCGTAGCTCGCGCGCAGCGTGAACGACTGCGTGTGCTGATGGATGTGCGCGAACGCGTATCGCATCGCTGCGCTGGCCGTGAAGTTGCCCACCCACTGGGTGTTATCCTCATTTTGCGTCGCCACCAGCCCCACCGACGCTTGAAGTTGCGGCAGGATGCGGAACGAGACGCTGGAGCTCTCCGTCAGCGAGCGAGAGCGGCCCTCGTCGCCGAAGGAGCCCGACACCGTGAGCTGCGGCACCACGGGCGCGCGCGAGTCGCCGGTGACGTTCGCGAACGGACTCCAATAGGGCTCTACGCGCAGCGCCGGACCGCCGCGCGAACAGTGGTCGCAGAGCGGCGACCCGATCTGCGCCCGCGTAACGCCGGCATCCAGCTCCCAGTTGCCGTGCAGGATCATGTGCGCGTTCGTGTTGGCCGCCGCCTCCATGCGCATCCCCGCAGCGTTCCAGATCACCCATTCATTCAGGTTCCACGACCAGCTGTTATAGAGCGATGCCGGATGGCGCTCGTTGTACGAGATCCAGTTCTCCTGGATCTGCTGGTCAGCGCGCTGGAGGTAGCCGAGGTCGTTCACGTCGTAGCCGCGCGACTGGCGCTCGTAGGCGATCTCGTAATTGAACGCGCCGCCGTATTTCCCCACTGCCGCCTCTTCCTGGTCGCCGGCGAGAGACGTGCGCGTTGTGTCGAGCCGATAGTCGTCCGGGCGCTGAAAAAAATGCACTCCATTTGTCTGAATTCCGGTCAACGCCTGCGGCGAGCCTGAGAGTCGCGACGCGCTGGCGGTGCCCCACACCTCGTACTGGCCGCCGCCAAAGCGGTGACGGAACGTGCCGCCGAGTACCAGGGCGCGATCTGCCAGATACCGCGTGCTCCACTGGTCGAGCGATCGGTCGACGAACGTACCAACGAGGCTCGCGCCGCTCTCGCCGTCGTGCGAATCACGCTGAACTCGCGCGACGGCGTAGGTGGTCGCCGGCTCGATGGTCTCACCACCGGGCGCGTCGACCCGCGCGGTCTGAGCCGTCAACCCACCTAGCCGCCAGCCATCGCTCGTGCGACTGGTGAGCTTGGCGGCACCCAGGATCGGCGTCGGCGAGAACGCATCGGTGTCATCGTACACCGACGTCAGTTGGGGCGTGCGCCCGATGCGACGCGAGTAGAACAATCCGTCGCTGTCGCAGAGGTAGGCGATGCAGTCGAAACCCATGCGAAACGTGCCGGAGCCATCCAGAAAGAACGGCCGATGCTCGGGGTAGAAGGTCTCGACTGAGGAGAGATTGACCACCGACGGGTCTGCTTCCACCTGACCGAAGTCAGGAAGCACCGTCCCATCCACCGTCACGTTGGAGGCGAGACGGGCGCGAAAATCAGCTCCGGCTGCCAGCGATGGCGATCGCCCTCCTCCGCTTTGCACACGAGTATAGGGCGTCGCGTCGACGCCCCCCGTGCTGCCGATGCCCGTCAATCCGTCAAGGACCCCGAATTGCGAGACGATCCCGGGGCGACTCGGATGATAGGCGGGCCAACTATCTCGCTCGCTGCGGCGTTGGATCACCCGATTGACGAGAAGCCCGAACGAACGATTGGGATTGGACGCGAACTGGAGCTGAGAGAATGGAATGCGCAACTGCGCCGTCCATCCGGCTGAGTCGACCCGGACCACGGCTTCCCAGACACCGTCCCACGTCACGTCTTCATATCCGTCGGAGCTGAGGGCCACGTCGCGCTGTACGCCAGCGGCGTTGACGTAGAACTCGTAGCCGGTCCGGTGGTCGCCGGTGGGGTCGAGGTAGATCCCGATCTCGTCCGAGGCGCTGGTGCCGTCGCGCCGGGTCAAGATGCCGACGATGCTGTCGGGGTGTGGATCGAACGCGCGGACAAGGACGTACAGGCTCTTGGCATCGTAGGCCACGCGAAACTCCGTGCGAAAGCTCGGCACGCCGTCCTCGCGCGGGCTCCACTGCGCAAAGTCTGACACTGGCTCCACTTCCCGCCACACCGGATCCTCGACTCGCGTGCTGAGCGCCGGCGCGCGCGGGATCCTCACCGCGGTAACGGTGGTCGTGGGCGCGTGCAGCGCACAGAGTGAAGCGGCGAGCGCGGCCCACCGGGCCAACATTGACGACATTGACGACATTGACGATTTCTCCGCTGATGTGCCTCATGAGAAATCGGGCCGATGGTGTCGGCCGAACAGCGGATCCGGGACCGAGTGGCCGTACGAAGGGACGGCTTGGCCCCAGGACAAAGTCGCCTCGCGTATCATTGATGCATGCGGAAGCGCTACTGGCTCACCGTCGTGCTCGCGGGCTTCGCGATCTATTCCATGATCGGGGTGCTCGGCACGTTTTCCTCGCTGGCGTATTGGCATAACACCGGGTTCACCGATTACGACATCAGCTCGTTTGTCGCCAATCGGTTTCTCGAGCAGTGGACGTGCGCGGTATTCGTCGCACCTCTCTTCTGGCTGGTGGAGCGCTATCCGCTCACGGTGGGAGACCGTGGGCGCAACGCCTTCATGCTGTTCGGCGCGATCGTGCTCTTTGTGTTCATCAAGTACGCCATTCAGCTGCCGTTGTTCGCGCTGTGGACGAGACATCCCGAGGGGCCCTACATCGCGACCGTAATCGACAACGTCGTGCCGGTGCTGTTCGATTTCGCCGCGATCACCGGCGTGGCGCACGCGCTGCGGTATTACCGCGAGGTGCGCGATCGCGAGCGCGCGGCTGCCGAGCTCAAGGCACAACTCGTCCAGGCGCGGCTGGACGTGTTGCGGGGCCAGCTGCATCCCCACTTCTTGTTCAACGGCCTCAACGCCGCGGCGACACTAATGCACGAGGACGTCAATGCGGCCGATCGGATGCTGACCGAGCTTGGCGACCTGCTGCGGACGTCGCTCGAGCGCAGCCAAGCCGAGATCACGCTCGGCGAAGAGCTCGATCTCGCATCGCGGTATCTCGCGATCATGCAGCATCGGTTTTCGGACCGGCTGCGCGTGCGGTCGTCCGTGGACGACAGCGTGCGCGGCGCGCTGGTCCCGACGCTCCTCATGCAACCGCTGCTCGAGAACGCGCTCGAGCATGGGATCGCGCGCCGGCCCGGAGTGGGCATCGTCGAGATCGCGGCACGGCGCGAGAACGGCGCGCTGCTGGTCTCGGTCACCGATGACGGCCCGGGGCCGCCGGATTCGCTCAGCTCTGGCATTGGACTTTCCAACACTCGTGCCAGGCTCGAGCAACTGTACGGCAGCGGCGCTGCCCTGGTGCTGGAGTCGGCGGACGGCATTGGCGCTCGTGCGATAGTGCGGATCCCGTATCGCGAGCAATCGTCGTAATGCCCCGGGTGGCGATCGCCGACGACGAGCCGCTCGCGCGCAAGCGCGTGCGCATGATGCTCGGCCGTCATCCCGAATACAACATCGTAGCCGAATGTCGAGACGGCCAGGAGGCGGTGGACGCGCTGGCCGAGCACGAGCCCGACGTCCTCTTTCTCGACGTGAAGATGCCTGGGCTGGACGGGTTCGAGGTGCTGGAGGCGTTGACCGAGGCGAAACGGCCGGCCGCAGTGGTGTTCGTAACCGCCTTCGCCGATCAGGCGGTGGCCGCCTTCGACGAGAACGCGGCGGACTTTCTGCTCAAGCCGTACGACTACGACCGGTTTGCGCGCGCGCTGGCGCGCGTCGAGCAGCGGCTGGAAGGGGGCGCCGTACCACGCGTTCCACGGGCGGTGGGCGCGGTGCTTCGTTCGATCGCGCGGCCGCGATACGCCGAGCGCTTCCTCGTTCGCGGTCCGAAACATCTGTATTTCGTTAAGGCGTCGGACGTGGAATGGCTGGATGCCGCGGCCAACTACGTACGGTTGCACGCGGGCGGTCGGGTGCACTTTGTGCGCGAGACGATGAGGCAAGTCGCGGAGCGCCTGCCGCCCGAGCGTTTCGTGCGTGTGCACCGGTCCATCATCGTGAATCTGGATTGCATCCAGCGACTCGAGCCGTCGGAGCACGGCGAGTACGTGATCTCCATGCGCGATGGCTCGCGTGTTCGCTCGAGCCGGACGCACAACGAACAGCTGCGCGCCCTGTTGCGGTGAGACGGCGATGCGAGTTGGGGGAGAGGCTACTCCATCCGCAACGCGATCGTCGGCTCGTAGGCGCTCGTTGTTCTACAATTAACAGGGGCGGGACTCGATCCGAGGACGAGGTCCGCCTCATTTCCCGTCGGCATGTTGATGCCAATAGCAGGGGCGGGACTCGAACCCGCGACCCCGGCATTATGAGTGCCGTGCTCTAACCAGCTGAGCTACCCTGCCAGAAGACTTGGAAAATAACGACGGCCGGTCCCTCTCGGAACCGGCCGTCGTCACATTTCCGTGCTCCACCATGGCGGGGGCGGGATTTGAACCCGCGACCTTCGGGTTATGAGCCCGACGAGCTACCAGGCTGCTCCACCCCGCGTCAGTGAAGGAAAGATAAGCTCGGGGAATGGGCGAGACAAGCCGTGGGACAGCACCTGCCAACCGGCCTAGGCGGCGGTGCGGTGCTCCGTCTGGAGAGGCGCGACGTCCGCCACCGGTGCGGTGCCCAGCGCCCGCATGAACGCCGCGAACACCTCCTCCGACCATGAGCCGCGAACGCGCATCATCTCCGTGATCGCCCCCTCGTGGGTCATCGCCCCGCGGTACGAGCGGGTGGTGGTCAGCGCGTCGTATACGTCCACGATTCCCACGATCTGCGCTGACAGCGGGATCTCGTCGCCGCGCAGGCGGTCGGGGTATCCGGTGCCGTCGTACTTCTCGTGGTGCCAGCGGATGATCGGCTTGATGTCCCACGGGAACTCGACGCCGGCGAGCATCTCGATGCCCCACACCGGATGCATCTGGATGACTTCGAATTCGTCACGCGTGAGCGGGCCGGGCTTGTTCAGGATTTCGTGCGGGACGTTCACTTTGCCGACGTCGTGCAAGTAGGCGCCGAGCCGGATCGTCTTCTGCTCCAGTTCGTCGAGTCCGAGCGCCTGCGCCACCGCGACCGCGTTGTCGGCGACGCGCCCGCAGTGACCGAACGTGTAGCTGTCGCTGGATTCGATCGACTGGCCCCACTCCTTGACGACCGCCAGATAGGTGCGCTCGAGCGCTCCGACTTTTCCGCGGACGTTCACGAGATCGATGCGCGCGTCCAGGCGGGTGAAGAGGCCGTGCGCCGCGTTCAACAGCGAGAGCGCTTCCTGGTTTCGCCCCATCGCCTGGTACAACACCGCGAGCTCCCGAGAAGCCTCAGCCTCGTAAAGGACCGAGCCCGCCGCGACCGAAAGTTCGATCGCGGAGCGCAGGCGCGACTCGGCCAGTGCGGAGCGGCCGGTTTCACGATAAACCACGCCGATCACACGATAGGCGCTCGCCTTGTCTTCCCGCATGCCGAGCTGGTCGAAGATCGCGAGCGACGCCTCCGCATCGCGTCGCGCTCCGTCAAACAGCTGGCGCGAGAGGTGCACCTCCGCGTGATTGAGGAGGCAGAGACCCTGCAAATGCATGTCGCCGGCGCGCTCCCCGATCTCGAGCGCCTGGCGGAAATATCCGTCGGCATCGTCAAAGCGCTCCTGGTGCCGACTCACGATGCCGAGGTTGTGGTAGGCGAGCGCGCAGCCATGCTCGTCGTTGACGCCCTTGTAGGCCTTGAGCGACCGCGCGTAGTGTGCGACTGCGTCGTCGAGGTCGCCGCGAATGCTGGCGATGGTCCCAAGATTCTGCTCGACGCGCGCGAGGAGCTCTCGGCTCGGCCCTCCGAGTTCCGCCGCTCGAAGGAATGTCTCTCGCGCCTCGTTGAGTGCTCCTTCCCTCAGGAACATCGCGCCCATCGAGTTGAGCGCCTCTCCCGCCAGCAGATCGTTGCCGATATCGCGCGCGACTTCGTAGCTTCGCTTGCACAGCGCGCGGCCGAGGTCGCACTCGTCGCGCCTGTACCGCAGGGCGGCAAGGCGGCGCAGCGCCTCAGACAGCACCGCCTGAGGACCGTCCAGTTCCGATTGCCGTATCGCGGCCTCGTACTGTTCGATGGCCTCCGGGATGCACCCCGCGCGCTCGCGGTCGCGCGCGCTCAATACCAGATCCGACGCGGAGCGCACCGCGCCCAGCCGATGCCGGCTGGGCGAGGTATGCGCGACGGCGGATGCGGGCATCGTCATTTCCGCGTTACCAGGCGATTGCGTAATTCGAGAAGTGGTCGACCTTACCCGTCACCTTCTGCGTCAGCAGATTGTCCACCGACTGCAGCAGGTACAGGATGCTCAGGTGCTCATCCACGTACGCGATGTGCTTCGGCAGCAGGTCGCCGAGCAGGCTGCAGTTCGCGTAGCTCATCGTGAGCGACGCGGACTTGTCGAACTGCAGGCCCGACGGCCCGAACTCGACCTGGTTGTACTTGTCCGACGGCGCATACGCCGTGATCGTGACGTTGTGATCGAGCGCGCCGGCCGGCACGGTGAACGTGTGCGGCCCGACGTGGATCACGCCGCCCGAGCGGCCGATCGTCCGGCTCGCGTACGCCGGCGGAAGCGGGCGGCACGAGAGCAGGCCGGTCTTGCCGAGGAGCCCGCTGATCAGATCCGCCTCGGGCGCGTTTGCCCGTGCGGCCGGCCCCGTCGGCGTGGACTCGGAGCAGCTCGTCACCACGAGTGCGAAACCGAGGAGGACAGCGAAGCGTTTCAGATGCGCGGTGTTCATTGTGCCGTTCCCAGTTGAGGATCGAGTGGCCCGGACTTCTCTGGCGGACATGATAAACCGGCCCGCGTAAAGCGCGCTGTGCCGGCGCTCGGTGAGTTCAGTCACAGGCACAGAGCATAGAAAAAAAGTGACGTTGGTCACGCGCGGCCGTCGCGAATCTTTTCACGACAAGGCAAATCGACCTTTCCGTCCGAGTGCCGGGGCGGTAACGTTTGCCCATGCGCCTGCCGATACTCCTCGTCGCGACGTCTGCCGTAGTGCTCGCGGCCTCGTGCGGAGGTGAACACACCGCAGATCGCGGCGGCACCATCGTTGTCGCTGCATTCGCGGATCCCGACAACCTGCTCCCGCCGCTCTCGCGCACGCTCGCGGCGAAGGCCGTCACGGACCTGCTCTTCGATCCGCTCGCCGCCATCGGGTCCGCGCTGAACACGGTCGGTGATGCCGGCTTCGAACCGCGCCTCGCAAAGAGCTGGGATTGGTCCCGCGACTCCCTGCGCATCACCTTCCACCTCGACCCACGGGCCCGGTGGCACGACGGCACGCCGGTCCGCGCCTCCGACGTGCGCTTCGCCTTTGCGCTCTACACCGATCCACGGGTTACTGCCAACGGCGGCACCGATCTTCGAGACGCGCTGGATTCGCTGACTGCGGACGACTCGGTCACCTGCACGGCCTGGTTCCACCGGCGCGCACCTGAACAATTCTTCACGCTCGTGACGACGCTCGTCCCGCTCCCCGAGCACCTGCTCGCCACGGTCTCACGGGATTCAATCCGCCAGGCGCCCTTCGGACGCCAGCCGGTCGGCGACGGCCCGTTTCGCTTCGTCCGCTGGGATGCCAAGGTGCGGCTGGAGATCGCCGCGGTGGATTCGTTCTATCGCGGGCGCGCGAAACCGGACCGCGTCATCTGGTCCATCGCACCCGAGATGCAGACGGCCACGCAGAAACTGTTCGCCGGTGAGGCAGACTTTCTCGAGGCCCTCACGCCGCCCGCTGCGGCAGAAGCGGCAAGGCATCCGGCCGTGCGCGTCCAGGCGTACTCGTCGTTCGACTACGGCTTCCTCCGCTTCAACCTCCACAACGGGGCCGGCACGAAGCCGCATCCGCTTTTCGGCGACCGCACTCTCCGCCGCGCGCTCACGCAGGCCATCGACCGCCGCCTGCTCGTGCACAGCGTGTTCGACACGCTCGCGCACGTGGCGCTCGGCCCGTTCGTGCGCGCCCAGTGGACGAGCGATTCAACTATTTCCGAAATCCCGTTCGACCGCGCCGCTGCCGCGCGCACCCTGGACTCACTCGGCTGGCGCACGGGCCCGGACAGCATTCGCGCCAAGAACGGCCGCCGTCTCGAGTTTACGCTCCTCAGGCCCTCGTCGAGCAAGTCGCGTGAACTGGCCGCCGTGCTGATCCAGGAGCAGCTCCGGCAGGTCGGCGTGAAGGTCAACATCGAGCCGGTCGACTTCAGCGCGTTCATGGCGCACGCCAACACGCGCGACTTCGACGCGATCATGGACGGCCTGCACACGAGCCCGAGCCCAGCGGGCATTCGCGAATCGTGGTCGACCGCCGGGATCGCCAAGGGGAACGGGCCGAACTACGGCGATTACTCGAACCCGCACTTCGATGCCGAAGTCGACAGTGCGGCGTCTGCGACGAATCCGCGCGCGGCGAAGGCACACTATCGCGCGGCATATCAAATCATCGCCGACGACGCGCCCGCAATCTGGTTGTTCGAGCCCGAGGCCGTCGCGGGGTTCAGCGCGCGCCTGCAGCCTGGTGCGCTGCGCGCCGACGGATGGTGGCTGACGCTTCCCGCGTGGTCCGTTGGGGGCGGCGCGCACTGAGCGCGCCGCCTGGGATCGACGGGGGCCGAAGGTCGCGTTCTAGAAACTCGGACTGATGTCGTTGTCGGCGCAGAGCATCTTCGCCGCCGTCACCGGCAGGTACGGATCTTCGCTGATCTGTACGAACCGGTCTCTCTCCGCTCCGAGAAAGCTCAGCGCGGGGCTTGCGCCCGGGATGAGCAGTTCGTGCGTGATCCTGAACCCCTGCCCGGTACTCTTGTTCACGTAGAAGCCCGGCTGGGCAATATTGGTCCATCCGACTACCTCGTGCGTGGCCTGGTGTGAACCGCGTTTGCTGTGGGTTTCCTGCTGTGCTTGCTGCATGGGATATCTCCTTGCTGTTGGTGTGGCGAGCGCACTCATCGGCCACCGTCGATCCCGACCCACAGGGAGAGTCGCACCGCGTGTGCGGCGGGTGTATCGGCCATTCGACGGAAATGTGATCGCGATCAAGGGGATGAGGCGCCACCGCGCCCTCGATCTAACGAGCTAGCGCTTCGGATCTAGACCTCGTCCGGTCTGCCACGCGATTCGTGCGCGCGTACGCGGCGACCTGGAGGCGCGAGTGGAGTGTGAGCTTCTCGAGCACGCTGTGCACGTGGCTTTTCACGGTGTGCACGGAGAGGTTGAGGCGGCTGGAGATTTCCTTGTTGCTCGATCCGTCGGCGATCAGGTCGATGATCTGCCATTCGCGCTGCGTGAGGCGCGTGCCGCCGCCTTCGCGTGGCGAGCGCGGCGTCTGGCGCGCAACGCTCGCGAACAGCACCTCCGCAAGCTTCGGCGGGAGCACGTAGAGTCCGCCCGCGACGTCGCGCAGCGTCGAGACGATGTCCGCCGCCGACGCGTCGCGGAGGATAAAGCCCACGGCGCCCGCGCGAACGAAGTCGACGATGTCGGGCTGTGCAGGCTGCACGTCCATCACGACGACTTTCGCATCGGGGGCGGAACGGGTGACGGACTCCACGAGGCGCGGGCCGTCATGATTGCTCAACGCGGAATCGACGAGGACCAGTCGCGCATCGCAATTGAGAATCTGCCGGACGACGTCCTCTCCGCTTCGCACCGCCGCCAGCACCCGGAGACCCTGCGCGCGGAGCATCGCCGCGATTCCATCGCGCAACAGGCGAATGTCTTCGACGAGAACGAGACCAATCGCTCTCGTCATGCCGGGCGATGGGGCATGAGACCGTGGGGTAACGCTGCGTCGAGATGGGCGGCAGGCGAAGGGTCATACACCGGAAAATCGCCGGGCGTTCCGGGCGCGGCGACGGAAGTCAGTTCGCGAACGTAGGATGGAGAGACTGGGGAGCTCGACCCGTTGCAGGGTGCGGAAGAGGAAGCGGAGTGCGGAGCTCGACCCGCAACGGGGCGCGTGCCGAACACCGCATTCCTCTTACGCACACCGCCACAAGCTGATGCGCCGTTCCGAGTAAGCCGCCG
>JBIOHR010000105.1:0-11381 GCA_044449085.1 Gemmatimonadales bacterium
CGTGTCCGCCTTTCCCCTTCCCTCTCCCGAAATCCGCATCTCGATTCCCACCCCGATCCAGCACGCCAGCATGAACGATCCCCCATACGAAAAAAACGGAAGGGGAATCCCCGTCACCGGCATGAGGTTGAGCGTCATCCCGATGTTCACCAGCACGTGCACGAACCAGGTCGAGACGATTCCGAACGCCACGAGACTCGAGAACGAATCGGTCGCGCGGCCGGCGACCCGCACGCAGCGCAGGAACAGCACGAGGAACAACACCAGTGCGACGGTCACGCCGACGAATCCGAGCTCTTCGCCGACTACGGGAAAGATGAAGTCCGTATGCTGCGCCGGGAGAAACGCGAGGCGTTTTTGTGTGCCCATCGTAAATCCCTTGCCCAGCCACCCGCCGGAACCGATCGCGACCTGCGACTGGATCACATGATAGCCCGAGCGCAGCGGGTCCGATCCGGGATCGAGAAACACGAGCAGCCGCCGCTGCTGGTACGGGTTCAACTTTTCCCACACCAGCGGTGCGATGACTCCCATCGCGACGTTCGCGACGATGACGAACACGCTCTCCGCGATGTACGGCCGATACCAGAGCACGAGCCCGATCAGCAGCAGGAACCACGCGCCCCAGCTGGTGGTGTTGACCGCGAGCACCAGGCTGATCCCGGGGCTCGCCGCGAGCACGAGGAGCTGCCATGAGCACCCGCTCCAAAACAGCATCGCGAAGAAAATGCCGATGAAGACGAGCCCCGTGCCCAGGTCCGGCTGTGCCATGATGAGCAGCCACGGGACCCCCGCGACCAGCGCCGGCTGCCAGAGATCGACGAGGGATTTCGGCGCGTCGCGTCGCGCCGAGAGGACCTTCGCCAGCATCAGCACGACGACGATCTTCGCGATTTCCGACGGCTGGCCGAGGCGGAAGCCACCAACCGCCAGCCAACTCTTCGAGCTCGCTCCAGTGCCGAACCCTTTGCCGATGAATACCAAAGCCAACAGCACGGCGCATGTGACCGCGTACAGCTGCGGGGTCACCCAGTCGAGCACTCGGAGGGAGGTGCGACTCACGCCGTAGGCCGCGAGCAGGCCGAGCGCGAACCAGCCGGCCTGTCGCTGCCAGAGCGTCGTCACGCGCGTCAGCACATCGGTCTGGCCCGCGGAATACACCATCGCAATGCCGTACACCGACAGCATGAGCGCCAGCACCAGCAGCGTGAAGTCCGGGACGAGGCGCCGCTTCATCAGAACCCTTCGGTGTTCAGCAGCTGCTTCGGCGTGGCCTTGAGATAGTGCTGGATGATCGATGCCGCGATGTGCGCGGACCGCGCTCCCTGGCCACCGAACTCGATCATCACTGCGACAACGATCTTCGGGTTGTCCGCCGGCGCAAATCCGACGAACCACGCGTGGTCGTGAACCTTGTCCTGGGAGTTCTGCGCCGTGCCGGTCTTTCCCGCGAGCGTGAGGCCTTCGATGTGAGACGCGGCCGCGGTGCCGCGAAGCACCACGCCGGCAAGCGCCGCGCGGATACCGGACATCTGCGCGCTGTCGATCGTGAACAGCCGGTCCTTCTCGGCGGAACCGCGCACGACCTGCGGATGCGCGGCCTGCCCGTCCGTGGCGATCGCCGTGTAGAAGCGGGCCATGTTCACGACCGTCTGCGCGTTGTCACCCTGGCCGATCGCCAGGCTCAGCGAAAAGGACTGGTTCCAATTGTGCGCGCCGTATTTCCGGTTGAAGTATTGATTGATGTCCTTCGTCGGGAAGCTCGGCTTCGTCTCGTTGGGCAGGTCGATCCCGCTCCGTTCACCCGACCCGATTGCGATACCGCCCGCGACGAGACGCGAGAGTCCGAGCTTCAATCCCAGCTGGTAGAAATACACATCGCACGACTGCTCGATCGCCTGCGCGAGCGTCAGCGACCCGTGGTGACCCTTGCCGCCGTCGCACTTGAACCATCGGTTGCCGTACTGAAAGCCGCCGGTGCACGGGACCGGCATGCGATCTTCGAGCGTGACCACGCCGTCTTCGAGCGCCGTTATCGCGCTCGCGAGTTTCCAGGTGGACCCGGGCGGGTACGTTCCCTGGATCGCCTTGTTGTACAGAGGCCGGCGCTTGTCGGCGAGCAGCGAGTCGTAGTACGCCGCGCTCACACCGCCCACGAAACGGTTGGGATCGAACGACGGTGCGCTGTAGAGCGCGAGCACCTCTCCCGATTTCGGCTCGATCGCGACCGCCGCACCCTGCAGCGAGTCACCGAACAGTTTCACGACAAACTTCTGGAGTTCGAGATCGATGTTCGTATACAGCGGCGGCGCCGCGACGGCGTTCAGGTCGTCGCGCGCCCCCGCTTCGCGCACGACGCGTCCGCGGACGTCCACTTCCACGAACCGCACGCCCTCCTGGCCCCTCAGCCGCGACTCATACTGCCTCTCGATCCCGGCCTTGCCCACCTGCTGGCCCGACTTGTAGCCTGCGTAGGCCGGGGAGGCGAGCTCGCCCTCGGTGATCTCCCCCGTGTACCCGACGAGCGCCGCGACAGCCGGACCATCGGGGTAGTAGCGCTTGGGTGACGCCTGGATGATCAGCCCGGGAAACTCGACGCGATGCTCCTCGAGCACCGACACCAGGTTGAACGACGCATCGCCGAATATCACGGCCGGCCGGTTCGGGCTGCGCCGGTACCGACGCACCACTGCGTCGACCTGGTCGGCTGTCATCGGGATCGTGCCGCCAAGGCGGCCAAGCGCCGCGCGCAGCGAATCCTCCCCCGGCGCCAGCAGCGACACGATGTAGCCGGGAATGTTTTCCGCGATGATCGCGCCCGTCCGATCGTAGATCTGCCCGCGCGGAGCCGGGATCGGCACCTCGCGCAACCGGTTCTTCTCGGACGCGAGCGCGTACTGCGAGTGCTGCAGCACCTGGGCGCGAAAGAACGACCCGACCAGGAACACGACCGCAAGGAACAGCAGGCCCGACGCGATCCGCGCCCGGCGCTGCACGTCATTGGGATGGAAATTCATCGCCCCCTCACGACTGGGGCGCGCCAAGCACCGGGCGCACCGTGAGGAGGACGATCAGCCCCGCAATCGCGGTCACACCCGCTGCCGCCGGCGACCAGACCAGCACCTGCACGAGCATGTCCGTGCCCTGCAACCGATGCTCGGCGAGCAGAAAAATCGTGTCGAACGCCCACTTCCCGGCGAAAATGAAAACGCCGTTCAGCGCCACATTGTCCGCGAAGAACGCGGCCTTGAGCCAACTGGCGCCGAACCCCACGACCGTCATCGCGAGCGCGCCGGCACCGAACGACTCCGGCGTGAGCGAGTCCACCAGCAGCCCGAGGGCGAATCCGGCGAGCGCCGCCACGCCGGGCCGCGCGCGCACCGCCACGAGCAGGAGCGCGATCACGAGGAAATCGATCGGCGCGCGCCAGGCGAGCAGCGGGCGCAGCGTGAAGTGCAGCACGATGAGCAGCACGAAGACCGCCGCCAGCCACGCGCTGCGGGCGATGTTCACGGCCTTGGTGCCGGCGTCGCCGGCGAGCTGCCGGTCGTGTCGGTCTTCACGTGTGGCTTGCTGGAGGTGTCAGGTTTGCCCGCGGTATCGAGCTTGGCGCGCAATTTTGACGCGGTGTCCGGCCTCGTGCGCAACCGCCGCCCGAGTGAGTCGCGGCGGACGCGCGACGAGTCGCCCGCGGCCGCCAGCCCCCGCCGCACCGAGTCCGCCGCGGCGATGCCGGCTTTCCGCAGCGAATCGCCGGCAGCAGCAATCGCCCTGCGCGCGGAATCAGCGGCCGCGATCGAAGACCACACGTTGTCAACGCCGGCACGCGCGCGTGCCGGCGTCAGGATGAACACCGAGGCGATATCGGGAAGGCCGACCATCGGGCGCACGAGATAACTCTTCGCGAACCCTTCGGTCGTCTTCAGCTCCGAGACGACGATTCCCACCGGAATGCCGCGCGGCCATACGCCTCCGAGTCCCGAGCTGACGATGAGCGTTCCCGACTTGAGCGGAGAGCGCAGCGGCACGCTATGGAGCTCGAGATAGTATCTCGACGCCCCTTCACCACGATGCCCGGTGACGATTCCGAACGCGCTCCCATCGGCCGCCATCGCACTGACGCGGAAATCCGGGTGCGGCCACAAGATCGCGAGCGAGAGCGAGTTGTCGGCGCGCTCCACCATGCCGACGAGCCCCTCCGTCGTCACGACCGGCGAGAGGGCTTCGACACCCGCGCTCGTTCCCGCCGACAGCGTCACCGTAAAGTCATCACCAATCCCGCGGCCCTGAAGCACCTCGGCTGGAATGAATCCCCACTTCAGCGCGGCGCCGAGGCCGAGCAGCTTGCGCAGGCGTTCGTTTTCCTCCTCAACCCCGCCCAGGCGCTGGGAGCGCAGGGTCACGCTGTCGGTGACGCGCAGGCTCGCATCGTGCGCCAGGAACGCGCGTCGCGAGAGCTCGGCCTTGACCTGCATCGCCGCCAGCGGAGCGACGACGGTCGTCCTCAGCCTGGACGCCGCAGATCCGCGGCTGGATGCCGGGAGGACGAGGCAGACGAAGGCGGCCGCACCGCACGCCGCCGCGAGCACTATGTCAACTCGAGGATCCTTTCGCGCGGGACGCCGCACCGGCACGCTGCGTCCTCAGGTGCTCAGCACCGACCAGTACTTCTCCTCATCGTCGAGAATGCGTCCGCACCCGCGCACCACGCACGTGAGCGGGTCTTCGTCGACGTGAATGGGGAGCCCGGTTTCCTGCGTGAGGAGCACATCCAGCCCGCGGATCAGCGCGCCTCCACCGGTCATCACGATCCCGCGGTCCACGATATCGCTCGCCAGCTCCGGCGGCGTGATCTCGAGCGCGCGGCGCACGGCGTCCACGATCTGCTGGACCGGCTCCTGGCACGCTTCGCGAATTTCGGCGGAGTGCACGCGGACCGTCTTGGGAATGCCGGAGACGAGGTCGCGTCCCTTCACTTCCATCTCGCGTTCTTCGCCGAGCGGCGCGGCCGAGCCGATCTGGATCTTGATCTGCTCCGCCGTCGGCTCGCCGATGAGGAGGTTGTAGCTCTTCCGCATGAACTGCACGATCGCCATGTCGAGTTCATCGCCGCCCACGCGAATGGAGGTGTCGCTGACGATGCCCGAGAGCGCGATGACGGCGATTTCCGTCGTGCCACCGCCGATGTCGATCACCATGTTGCCCGTCGGCGTCTCGACGGGAAGTCCCACGCCGATCGCGGCGGCCATCGGCTCGGCCACCATGAACACTTCCTTCGCGCCCGCGCCCAGCGCAGAGTCGCGCACCGCGCGCTTCTCCACCTCGGTGATCCCCGAAGGCACGCACACGATCACGCGCGGCTTCACCTTGAACACGTGGTTCTCGATGATCAGCGTCAGAAAGTAACGCAGCATCTTCTCGGTCACGTCGAAGTCGGCGATGACGCCGTCCTTCATCGGACGCACGGCGATGATCCCTTCGGGCGTGCGGCCGAGCATGCGCTTCGCCTCGAGGCCGACACCCTTGATTTTCTTGGTCTCGCGGTCCATCGCGACGACGGACGGCTCGTTGAGGACGATTCCCTCGCCCTTCACGTAGACAAGCGTGTTGGCCGTGCCAAGATCAACGGCGATGGCGTTGGCTGGGAAAAACGAGCCCGACTTGAAGAAAGGCCAACGCATCTTATGGATTCGCTCGCGAGGCGGGCGGCTCAGGATTGGCTATGGGGATTGTGTGTGGTGACGAGTGAAAGTTACAGGGGGCAACAAAGCCCAGCAACACTCACCGCTGAGGGGCGAGAGAGGAGTCGGTGATGACTGAGGAGTGAGCGGGTAGGACGGTCATGCGTGAGGGGGAAGAACGGCGAGCGGTGAGGGCCTCCTCACGCATCACCGTCCTTCCCCCTCACACCTCACCGTTCTTCCCCCTCACCCCTCAGTCATGACCGACTCGCCCCTCTCTACTTGAGGAATGCCGAAGGCTCATGGAATTCCATCCCAAACGCCTCTGCGACGCCCCGGTACGTGACCTTCCCGTCCACCACGTTCAGTCCTTTCAGCAGAGCCGGCGACTCGGCGAGCGCCTTTTTCCATCCCTTGTTCGCCAGCGTCAGCGCGTATGGGAAAGTCGCGTTGGTCAATGCCAGGGTCGACGTGCGCGGCACGCCGCCCGGCATGTTCGCCACACCGTAGTGGATGATGCCGTCGATCACGTACACGGGGTTCTCGTGCGTTGTCGCGTGGATCGTTTCCACGCAGCCGCCCTGGTCGATGGCGACGTCCACGATCACCGCGCCCTTCTGCATCGTGGCAAGATCGCCCTTGCGGATGAGCTTCGGCGCCACTGCGCCCGGGATCAGCACACCCCCGACGACGAGGTCCGCCGTTGCGATCTGCTCGAGCACCGCATGACGATTCGAGAAGATCGTCTGAACGTTCGCCGGCATGACATCGCTGAGGTAACGGAGCCGCTCGAGGTTCGTATCGAGAATCGCGACTTTGGCACCCATTCCCGCCGCCATCTTGGCCGCGTTGATGCCGACGATGCCGCCGCCGAGGATCACGACTTTTGCGGGCGGAACGCCGGGGACGCCGCCCAGCAGCACGCCGCGGCCGCCATAGAGCTTCTCCAGGTACTTCGCGCCCTCCTGCACCGCCATGCGGCCCGCGACTTCCGACATTGGGACCAGCAGCGGCAGCTCGCGGTTGGCCGTTTCGACGGTCTCATACGCGATGCACACCGCCCCCGAGGCCATGTGCGCCTTGGTGAGCTTCTCGTCAGCGGCGAAGTGGAAATAAGTGAAGATCGCCTGCCCCTTCTTCATGCGCTTCCACTCGGGCTCGATCGGCTCCTTCACCTTCATGATCATGTCGGCATCAGCCCAGGTCGCGTCAGCATTCGGCGCGATCCTGGCACCAACGGCCGTGTACTGCTCGTCGGTGAATCCGCTGCCCATGCCGGCGCCCGTCTCCACGAGCACTGCGTGCCCGGCGCCGACGAGACCTTCGGCGCCCGCGGGAACCAGGCTGACGCGGTTCTCGTTCGTTTTGATTTCCTTCGGAATTCCGATCTTCATATTGGTTAGGCTCGACGCAAATGTTTTGGATGTGAAGGATTCTCCGGTCCATCTTCCATCTTCGATCTTACATCGTCGTTCTGTTACGGCCCCAAACTCACCAGTGTTTGCCGCTCCGGGGCAAAGAACTCCGCGCACACCGTCCGTGTCTGCTCGGCAGTGATCGCGTCGATCTTGGCCAGTACTTCATCCACCGGAATGTACGGCTCGCCGAACAGCTCCACACCTGCGGCGCGGTACATCCGGCTCGACACGCTCTCCATCGAGAGCGTGATCTGTCCCTTCAACTGCTGCTTGCCCATCTGGAGTTCCGCCGGTGCGATCCCCTCTCGCGCGAGGCGCGCGAGTTCCTCACGCACCGCCGCCGCGGCCTGGGCCGCCGTCTCCGGCGCGGTGGCGACATAGACGCCGTGCGTGCCCGCGTTCACGTGAAAACTCTGGAACGTGTACACCGAGTACGCGAGGCCCAGCTCTTCGCGGATGCGCTGAAACAGGCGTGAGCTCATGCCGCCGCCGAACAGCGTATCGATCAGCATCAACGGATACCGGCGCGGGTCGGCGTGGGACACGGTCGACGAGCCGAACACAAGATGCGTTTGCTGCGAATCGCGGGCGATGTGCCGCTCGGCCGGCGGCGCGGTCACGGGCAGCGGCACCTCCGGGAGGTGCGCGGCGCCGCGCGGCACGTCCATCCACCCCGTCCGCCGGAGCTCCTCGAGCAACGCGTCGTGCTCGATGTTGCCGCTCGCGGCGACGACGATCTGAGATGGATGATACGCCCGCTCGTGCAGCGCACGGACGGTCTCCACCTGCATTGCCGCGACGCTCTCGCGCGTGCCGAGAATCGAGTAGCCGTAGGGATGGTCGCCCCAGAGCGCCTCGTTGTGAAACTCGAATACGACGTCGTCCGGCGAGTCCTCGACCATGGCGATTTCCTCGAGCACGACCTTCCGCTCGAGGGTGAGATCTTCCGGGCGCAGCGAGGGACGGAACACGAGGTCGGCGATCACGGCGGCCGCCTCGTGAAGGTGTTCGTCGAGCACGCGGGCCTGGAAGCAAGTGTGTTCGCGCGCCGTGTACGCGTCGAGCGAACCACCCAGCGACTCGAGTGCCGACGCGATCTCCTTCGCGGTCCTGTTGTTAGTGCCCTTGAAGACGAGGTGCTCCAGCATGTGCGAGACGCCCATCTCGTCCCGCCGCTCATGCATGGACGCGGCGCGCACCCATGCGCCAATGGCGATCGACCGCACTCCCGGGTACGGCTCCGAGAGTACGGTCAATCCGTTGGGCAGTACGGTGCGCTCGACTCCCTTCTCTGTCACACGCGGAGCGAATACGGTGGTGCCGTGAGCCACGGCGCTGACGCCGCCTAGCGCCCGCGGCCGCCGCGCCCGCCGCGCGACCCACCGCGCCCGCCACGATCCCCGCCTTCGCGACGCGGACGCTCCTCGCGGCCCGACGATTCGCCGGCCGGCGCACCCGCCGCTGCGTCGGAGTATGCCGGTTCGGCCGCTGCGCCGTCCGCGCCCGGCTTCGGAATGAGCGCCTTCATCGAGAGACGCAGGCGTCCGCGCTCGTCGCGCTCGATCACCTTCACCTTCACGCGGTCACCCTTCTTGACCACGTCCTCGGTCTTCTCCGTGCGGCCATGCTGCAGTTCCGAGATGTGGACGAGACCTTCCGTGCCCGGCATGATCTCGACGAACGCGCCGAACGCCGTGGTGCTCTTCACCGGGCCTTCGTAGGTCGCGCCGACTTCCGGCTCCACGGTGATCGCCTGCACCATCTGCTTCGCGCGCTGCATCGAGTCGGCGCCGACCGCCGCGATCGTGACGAGACCGGTATCGTCGACCGTGATCTCCGCACCGCTCTCCTCCTGGATCCCGCGGATGTTCTTGCCCTTGGGCCCGATGAGCTCGCCGATCTTCTCCGGGTTGATCTGCACCGTGATGATGCGCGGTGCGTAGGGCGACATGTCCGGGCGAACCGCCGGGAGCGCCTTGTCCATCTCGCCGAGGATGTGCAGGCGGCCTTCCTTGGCCTGATCCAGCGCCTCGGTCATGATCTTCAGGTCGAGGCCGTCGATCTTGATGTCCATCTGGATCGAGGTGATGCCGTCCTTGGTGCCGGCAACCTTGAAATCCATATCACCCAAGTGGTCCTCTGTGCCGAGAATGTCGGTGAGGATTGCGTACTTCTTCCCTTCCTTGATGAGCCCCATCGCGACGCCGGCCACCGCACCCTTCAGCGGGATGCCCGCGTCGAAGCAGGAGAGCGAGCCGCCGCAGACCGACGCCATCGAGCTCGACCCGTTCGATTCGAGCACGTCGGACACGATGCGAATCGTGTACGGGAAATCAGCGAACGGCGGCAGCACGGCCTGAATCGCGCGCTCCGCAAGATTGCCGTGGCCGATTTCGCGGCGGCTGGTGCCGCGCATCGGGCGCACTTCGCCGGTGGAGAACGGCGGAAAGTTGTAGTGCAGCATGAACGATTTTGTGGTCTCGCCCTTTTCGTCAATCGAATCCAGGCGCTGGACGTCGTTCGCCGTGCCGAGCGTCGCGGCGACGAGCGCCTGCGTCTGCCCGCGCGTGAAGAGCACGGAGCCGTGCGCACGCGGGAGGACCGAGGTGTCGATGGAAATCTGGCGGACTTCATTCGGCTTGCGGCCGTCCACGCGGAGCCCGCTGTCGAGGACCTGTGCGCGCAGCGTGCTGTACTCGATGTCGCCGAGGACGCTTCCGATGAACGCATGCTGCTCCGGCGGAAGCTCGGCCTTGAGCGTCTCCTTGGCCTGCTCCTTCACCTTCTCGACGGCCTGCACGCGCGTCTGCTTGTCCTTCTGGTTGATCGCAGCGAGGATCTTGTCCTTCGCCTCGGCATTGACGCGATCCACGACCTCCTTGGGCGCGTCGGCCTTTTTCCATTCCATCTTGTCGGCGCGGCCCTTGGCGAGCAGCTCCTCCTGCATCGCGATGAGTTCCTTGATGCCGCGCTGCGCGATGCCGAGCGCCTCGACGACGTCGCCTTCCGAGATTTCATTTGCGCCGCCCTCGACCATCATGATCGAGTCCTGCGAGCCGGCAACGACGAGATCCATGTCCGAGAACTCGAGCGCCTGGAACGTCGGGTTGAGCACCCACGCCGGTTTCGCACCTTCTTCAGTCGATACGCGGCCGACGCGCACGCCCGCGATCGGCGCGGCGAACGGGATGCGCGAGACGTTCAGCGCGAACGACGTCGCGACCAGCGCGAGCACGTCGGCCTTGTTCTCCTGGTCCGCGGAGATGACGTAGATGAAGACCTGGACTTCGTTCTTGAAGCCCTCGGGAAAGAGCGGACGGATCGAGCGGTCGATGATGCGGCAGGAGAGGATCTCTTCATCGCGCGGACGCCCTTCGCGCTTGATGAAGCCGCCCGGGATCTTGCCGGCGGCGTACGTCTTCTCTTTGTACTCGACCGTGAGCGGGAAGAACGGGAGGGTGGATTCCTTGTCGCTGACCGTGACGGCCGCGAGGACCATCGTCTCGCCGAACCGCACGAGGCAGGATCCGGCAGCCTGCTTGGCCATGCGGCCCGTCTCGATGATCAGCGGCCGGCCGGCGAAAGTGCGTTCGATGCGATGCATCATACTGTCAATAACCTCAGAGTTTCTTCAGTGTTACTGAAGGAGAAACACAAAACGCGCGGGCCGCATTGTGCGTCCGCGCGATTCGTGAAATGCGTTGTGGATTTAGTAGCGCAGGCCAAGATCGGAGATGATCTTCCGATAGCCGTCGACGTCGGTACGCTTGAGGTAGTCCAGGAGACGGCGGCGCTTGCCGACCATCTTGAGGAGACCGCGGCGCCCGTGGTGGTCCTTGGCGTGCTGGCGGAAGTGATCGGTCAGATAATTGATCCGTTCCGTGAGCACGCCGATCTGGACTTGCGAGGAGCCGGTGTCGGTCGCGTGCTGGCGATTCTTTTCGATCGAGGGGGTCTTTACGAAAGCCATTGTTTGAATCCTAAGTTCTTTGCGGTCAGTTTGTTATAGCATTTAAACATAGGCAATTCTGGTGACGAAAGCTAGTGGGAGAGGTGAGTTTGAGTCGGAGGGATGAGTTGGAGCAAACTCAGAGCGAGTTTGCGGGATGAGAGTGAGCGTAAGTGGGAGTTGAGCGGGGAGTGGGAGTTGAGGCATTCGCGGCAACTCCCACGCACTCCCACGCACTCCCACGCACTCCCACGCACTCCCACGCACTCCCACGCACTCCCACGCACTCCCACGCACTCCCACGCACTCCCACGCACTCCCACGCACTCCCAC
>JBIOHR010000106.1:0-11315 GCA_044449085.1 Gemmatimonadales bacterium
AAGAGCGAGCCGCCAAAGAAGAGCAGTGCGGCGAGCGGGCCGCGGGTGCGCGAGCGCAGCGTCCAGAACCATCCGGCGATCACGAGCAGCCCGGCATCGAACGCGTACTGCCACGCGACGTTCGCGTCGACCGCCCAGTGCGGATAGGTGAAGATCAGGTTCGTTGGCCAGAGAAGCGTGTCGAAGTAGAACCAGATCACTCGGCCGGCGAGCAGCAGGCGCTGGAGCGAATTGAGATTGTACTCGGAGCCTTCGGCGCCGATGATGTGGCGCTCGACCCACGCCGTAAACAGCCCACTCGCCGCGGCGACCATGAACCACGGGACGAGTGGGAGCACGTCACGTTTCCAGTTGATGGTCCCGCGCTGCCACCAGAACACCACGAGGAGCGCCGCAGGGAGCGACGCGGTGACCGTCTTTGTGAGCAGCGCGCAGGCAAAGAGTGCGCTCGCAACGATGTAGTCGCGCGGCTTGCGCGCCTTGTCGAACTGCAGATATGCGAGTGCGGCAAGAAGATAGAAGACGAGCGAGAACGTGTTCTTCTGCTCGGAAATCCATGCGACCGACTCGACGTTCACGGGATGCAGCGCGAAAATCGCGCCCGCGAGCCAGGCGCCCTTGATCGAGAGCCGCTGGCAGAGCGTGACCACCAGACACGCCGCGATCACGTGCAGCACGACGTTCACGAGGTGGTAGCCGAGCACGTAGTCGCCCCAGAGCTGCGCCTCGATCCAGAACGCGCTGTGGAGGAGCGGATAGTACTGCTGCGTGGCGCCGAGCTTGAACCAGATGTCGCGGAGTCCGCTCAGTGAGCGGAGCGCCATCTTGGTGACGTGGGCGTCGTCGTCCCAGACGAAGTCGCCGAGCAGGGCGGGCCAGTAGGCGGCGAGGGTGAGCGCGAGGAGCGCGAGGCCGCGCCAGGCGTCGGCGGAGCTGGCGTCGCGGTTGGCCTTCGTCGCGGGCGGCTGCCTGGAGGTGATGCGCGGAGCTCCGTGAGCGGTCGCAACTAGTATGGACGCTTGCGCGCGCGCCCGTAATCCCGTATCGTCCCCTCTAACACAGAGGGGGCCGACGAACCGATGCTCGATCGCGACGGTGGACTGCTCCGCGGCACGCTCGACCTGCTCATACTCAAGGCTCTCTCGTGGGGGCCGCGCCACGGGTATGCCGTGGCCGAGTGGATCAAGAGCGTCACCGACGACGAGTTGCTTGTCGAGGAGGGCCCGCTCTACACCGCCCTGCACCGGCTCGAGAAACAGGGATGGCTCACGAGCCGCTGGGGACTCTCCGACAACAACCGCAGGGCGAAGTACTACGAACTGAGCCGCAGCGGCCGCACGGAACTGCGCGCCGAGGCGTCGAGCTGGGATCGGTACTCGCGCGCGATCGCAAAGGCCCTCGTCGCCACCAAACCTGCGGAGGCATAGTCATATGTCACTCGGTGAACGCTTTCGCAGTCTGTTCGCCCGCCGCGCCGCGGGCACGCACGTCACGCGCGCGGTGGACGAGGAACTCACCTTTCACATCGATACGCGCACACAGCGCCTCACGGAGCAGGGGCTCGATCCAGAGGCCGCACGCGCCGAGGCGCTGCGGCAGTTCGGCAACCTCAGCGACGTGCGTGAGAGCTGCGTGACGCTCGACGACGAGCGCGAACGCGCGATCGACCGGTCCGAACTGGTATCGCAGATCGGCGACGACCTGCGCTATGCCTGGCGCGCCCTCATGAAGGCCCCGGCGCTCACCGCCGTCGCGGTGACCACCATCGGTGTGGCGATCGCGCTGCTGACCACGGTGTTCAGCATTGTCAACGCGGGTTTCTTGAAGCCGCTGCCGTATCCCGATCCTGATCGCATCGTCGGCGTCAACGCGGTGATACGCGGGCACAGCGTGTGGTGGAACGCCGTGCCGCTCGACATCGCGAACCTCGTGCGGCGGGATACGCGGTCGTTCGAACGCGTCGCAGTGTACAAGGGCTGGAACTGGGCTCGTGTCACCGATCGCGCCGGCACAGCCGATTTCATGACGACGCCCGTCGACACGGCCACGCTCGCGCTCGTCGGTGGTGCGACCGAGCGCGGCCGGCTGTTCACGGACGGCGAGATCACGAGCGATGCCCCTGTGGCGCTCATCAGCGACTCGCTCTGGCGCACGCGGTACGGCAACGACGAGGCGATCCTGGGAACGCCGATCACCGTGGACAAAGAATCGCGCACGATCGTGGGCGTGATGTCGCGAGGATTCCGATTCAGTGATCACTCGGACATCTGGATCCCGCTGACAGAGCACGCCGACACGCTTCCGCCGAACAAATCCGACTGGTACTGGATTGCGGCGAGGCTCAAACCCGGCGTGACGGTCCGTGACGCTGCACGGGAGGTGGACCGCATCGGTCTCAACCTCCGTGCTGCGGAGCCCGCGCTATACAAAGGTCTCAGTCTCGCGCTCCAGCCCGCGATCGTGAACCGGTCGAATCCGGCGTCTTACTCGATGGCCGCGCTCTTCTGCCTTGTGGCGCTTGCGGTCTTCGCGATTGCGTGTACCAACGTCGGCAACCTGCTCCTCGTGCGGGCCGCGGAGCGCCGCGGTGAGATGGCCGTGCGTGCCTCGCTCGGAGCCAGTCGCGTGCGGCTCCTCCGGCTCAGCATGGCGGAGAGCGTCCTGCTCGCCGCCGCTGCGGCATTGCTCGGCACAGTCCTCTCTGTTGTGCTCTTGCGCGTGCTCCTCGCGTCGTTCCCGACGCACGGCTTCCCGAACTGGCTCCGTTTCGACCTCGACTGGCGCGTGCTGGCGTTCGTTTCGTGCATGACCCTCGCGTCGGTCTTCGCGTTCGGCCTCATGCCAGCGAAGCACGGCGCGCGCGTGAATTTGCTCGACGCGCTTCGGGCCGCCAGCGAGATCAGCGTGAACGACGCGGGCGTGACGAGCCGGAGCCGGCGCGGTGCGATCGTGCAGCTGGCGCTCTCGATGGCGCTGTTGGTCGCATCGCTGTTCTTTGTCCGAAGCTATCAGTTCCTGACGCACCTC
Organism: Gemmatimonadales bacterium; assembly: GCA_044449085.1. Lineage (GTDB taxonomy): Bacteria > Gemmatimonadota > Gemmatimonadetes > Gemmatimonadales > Gemmatimonadaceae > Fen-1231. Next base: position 3,028 of record JBIOHR010000106.1, read on the forward strand.
GACCACGGGTATAACGCCGACCGAATGGCCAAAATGCAGGTCCGGCTCGATCCGTCGGACCACCGCACCCCGGAGGAGGTCCTTGGGATCTACGACCGCCTGCGGCAGCGGCTCGTGGGTGACGGCCGGATCGAGGAGAGCGCGCTGGCGGGGACAATGACACAACTGCGATTCCCACCGGACGCGAGCGCGAAGGCAGCGGCGGACAGCGTGAAGACGCAGTACGGTATTTTCCTCCCCGGCCAGACCGACGCTGCCGACCGCGCGGTGCAGCCAATGGGCCAGCGTATGGCCGTGAGCGACGAATACTTTCATCTCCTGCGGATTCCAATCGTACGCGGGCGCGGATTCGGCTCGCGCGATGGGCCGGCCGGCGAGCGTGTGGCAGTGGTGAGCGAACGCATCGCCACGCTCCTGTGGGGACAGGAGGATCCACTTGGCCGCACCATCAATCTTGGACCCGATGGCCCGTCGTTCACGGTGATCGGCGTCGCACGCGATGTACGCGACCCGGTTGCGACCCGAACGGGGACATCAACGGCTGCGTGGCCCCACGTGTATTTCTCGGCACGACAGGTGATCTACTACCCGATGCTATACTTCCGCGCGCGTGTGTCCCCGGCCAGCGCGCAACCGGCGTTCGAGAACGCGCTCCGAGATGTCGATCCGCAGTCGATGGTCGGCGCCATCCTCCCGTTCGAGACCCTCCATGGTGAAGCCGAGGGAATCGCGACGATTTTCGGATCCGCGATCGGCGCGATGGCGATCGGCGGCGCGCTGCTTGCGCTGCTCGGCGTTTATGGCGTGATCGCGTACGGCGTCGCGTGCCGGCAGCGCGAGATCGGCCTCCGTATCGCACTCGGCGCGCGCACCGGTGAGGTCGTCGCGATGTTCGTAAAGGGCGGTGGTCGCATTGCCGCGTACGGGCTGCTGTTCGGCGCGGCCGCGGCTATCGCGATTTCGCGGCTCACGAGCCGATGGGTGTGGGGTACATCCGCGCTCGATCCCGTGCCATATCTGGTTGGCGCGGCGGGCCTGGGTGCAGTGACGTTGTTCGCATGCTGGCTCGCGGCAAAGCGGGCTGCGCAGGTGGAGCCGCTTGAGGCACTCCGCTCGCTCTGATCAACATCGGACTACACCACGATGCGAGGCGCTCAGCCATCGTGTGCTGGACGCGGAGAAACTGTGACGCCGACGCCACACCGGGGGTAATCCAAGTGCAGGCCGCTCAAGGCGCCCCCCGCCGTGACGCTTTACCGTCGGTGTTCGATGCGCTCGATCGCAGTTCTGGCTCTCCTGTTGCTGGTCGCATGCGATCGGTCCCCCACCGCGCCGGCCAACAGGCTCCTCGTTACGGCGTTCGCGACGCCGGATTCGGTTCGGGCGGGCAGCTCGACGGTCGTGATCATCGGGATCACCAACGTCAGCAACACGCCGCAGACGTACGAGTCGAACTTCTGCGGGTCGGCGTACCACATCTTCGACACCGCGGGCAAGAGGCTCGACCCTGAGCCCTTCTGCGCCGCAGTCTCGCTGCCCAAGACGCTGGCTCCCGGCGCGCAGGACGTGTATTCCGCGGAGTGGGAGACGACAGCCGGCAGCCCCACCTCGCTCCTCCCCGCGGGTACCTACACCATCCGCGGTGCCGTTGACGGCGCCGGCGTCGAGAACCTGCCATACACGGTGCAAGTGCTGCCCTGAATCACGCGCGCACCACGTTCCGCCGACGGGCGTTCGCGACGACTACTTGACGTTCGACAGGAGAAGTCGTACCATAGACCTCTCGACCTTCGACAGGGCACCATGATTCCCGATGCCGTCGCCGTCCGCCAGGGCACGCTCGACATGCTCATCCTCAAGGCGCTTTCGCTCCAGCCCGAACACGGCTGGGGGATCGGTGAGCGTATCAGGCAGATCTCGCGCGACCTGCTCTTCGTGAACCAGGGCTCACTCTACCCCGCCCTCCACCGCCTCGAAGGCCGCGGGTTGCTGGCGGCCGAGTGGGGGCCGTCCGAGGACAACCGGAACGCAAAGTACTACCGCCTCACCGCCGCCGGCCGGCGCGCGCTGGAGAAAGAGCGCGCGGGATGGGAACAGTTCATGCACGCCGTGCAGCGCGTGATGGAGGCGACCTGATGCGAATCCTGCGGAGCATCCTGTTCAGGTTCCGCGCGCTGTTCGACCGGCGCGCACTCGACGCAGAGCTCGAGCGTGAACTGAACGATCATCTTGCGCGCGAGACCCGCGCGAACGTCGCGCGGGGAATGTCAGCGGCCGATGCGGCACGCGCGGCACGCGCCGCGTTCGGCGGCGTGCAGCACATCAAGGAGGACACGCGCGAGGCGCACGGTATGCACGTGCTCGACCACGTCGTGCAGGACCTCCGCTACGCCGCGCGGTCGCTCCGGCGCACGCCGGCGTTCTGCCTGGCGGTGATCGTCACGCTCGGCGCGGGCATCGGCGTGAACGCGGCGATGTTCGGCATCCTCGATCGCGTGGTGCTGAGCCCGCCCACGGGCATCGGCGACCCCGCGAACGTCAGCCACCTGATGTTCACGGCGTCGTCCAAAGGACATGACGACGTATTCGAGGCGGGAAACTACCCGTGGCTCCTCCTGTATCGCGACGCCCTCCGGCCGTTTGGAGAAGCGGCGCAATACCTGCGTGGGAGCGTCCCTGTTGAGCGCGGCGAGCGCGGATGGATCGCCGAATCGGAAACGGTCACGGGAAACTACTTCGCGCTCCTGCGCGCGACGCCGGAACTCGGCAGGTTCTTCGCGGTTGACGACGAGGCCAGCAGCGCCGATCCGGGGATCGTGCTGAGCTATGGCACCTGGCGCGCGCGTTTCGGCGCGCGGAGCGACATACTCGGCCAGCGCATCTGGATTCAGGGACATGCGTACCCGGTCATCGGTGTGACGCGCCGCGGATTTACGGGCGCAGGATTCGCGCGCGTCGATCTGTGGCTGCCCGTCGCGGCGCAGGACTACGGCATCGGCTCGCAACAATGGCGCACCAACAGCCACACCTTTGGGCCACTCACGATCGTCCGGCTGCGCCCCGGCGCGAACGCCGATGCAGCGACCACCGCGCTCGCGCGTGTCGAGCAGTCGGCCATCGCGTATCCTCTCCCCGATCCGCCGACGTACCGTGCCGGTTTCATCTCGCTTGCCGGTGTGCGGGCGGGCGACATGACCCTCTCACCGGAATCGCGCGTCACCGAGTGGCTGTTTGCGGTGTCGCTGATCGTATGTGTGATCGCGTGCGCCAACGTGAGCAACCTGTTTCTGCTCCGGACACTGTCGCGGCGTCAGGAAATCGCCGTGCGCAGAGCCCTGGGCGTAAGCCGCGTGCGGCTCGCGGCCGCGTTCACCGGGGAGAGTATCCTGCTCGCGTTCGGCGGCGTCGCCGCGGCCCTGGGCGCCGTCTGGGTTGGCGGCCCGCGACTGCGGGCGATGCTCGTGCCTGGAGTGGACTGGACAGCATCGCCCGTCGACCTCCGCGTACTCGCCGTCGGGCTCGCCTGCGCGCTCGCATGCGCGCTCGCGGCCGGCGTGCTTCCCTTGCTCGCCGCCGATCGCTTCGACGTCAGCGATGCGCTCAAGACCACGGGTCACGCGCTCAGTACGCGCCGCCTTCCAGTTCAGCGGGCGCTGCTGATCCTCCAAAGCGGATTGTCGCTCCTCCTGCTGGTCGGTGCGGGCCTGTTCGTGAGGAGCCTCGCCCATGCGCGCGCGATTCGCCTTGGCTTCGACGGCAATCAGGTCATCATGGCGACGATCAACTTCCCGCCCGGCGCGGATTCGAGCGCGCAGCGCCAGACCGTCGATCTCGTGCGGTCCCGTCTCCAGTCTCTCCCCGGAGTAGAACAGGTCGCGCAAAGCGTCGGATCGCCGTTCGGCAGCATTGCGGGCGCCAGCATGGTCTTGCGCGGCGACCCACCACCGCGTCCCGGGACGCCCGCATTCGCGTACGCGCAGTACGTCAGCCCCGAATTCTTTGCGGCGCTCGGCATGCGGGTCATTGCAGGGCGATCGTTTACATCCGAAGAAGCCAGCGCTGGAGCGCGCGTCGCCGTCGTGAGCGAAGCGATTGCGCGCGCCAAATGGCCGACCGTGAATCCGATCGGCCAGTGCTTCTGGACGTGGGCGAGCCTTCCGGCGTCCGGGGCGCCGTGCACCGTCGTCGTCGGCGTCGTAGAGACGGCCCATCAGTTCCATCTGGTCGTCGACAGCATGCGGGTCCTCTACTACCCACTCGGTCAGGCAGACGCCTCGGACGCCCGCAGGCTCGGCGCGCTCGTCATTGTGCGTTCGAGCGGCCCGGCGCAGGCGATGATCGAGACCGTGCGGCGCACGATCCAGGCCACGTCGTCATCACTTCCCGCGGCGAAAGTGGAAACCCTTCAGTCGCGCGTGGAACCGCTCCTCTGGCAATGGAAACTCGGCGCGTGGATGTTCCCGCTGTTCGGCGGGCTCGCGCTGCTCGTGGCGAGCGTCGGGATGTACAGCGTGCTCGCGTACTCGACCACTCAGCGAAAGCGTGAGCTGGCGGTGCGCAGTGCGCTCGGTGCGGGGCGCGAGAGCCTCGTGCTCCTCGTGCTCCGTGGCGAGATGGTCACGGTCGCTGCGGGCCTCGTGCTTGGGCTCGTCACCGCGTTGACAACCGGGCGGTTCCTTCGCGACCTGCTGCTCGGTACGTCACCCGCCGATCCGCTGACGATTCTCATCGCGATCGGCGCGCTGCTGCTCTCTGCGTGCATCGCGAGCGTCATTCCCGCGTGGCGCGCCGCACGCGCGGATCCGATCGAAGCGCTGCGGGCGGAGTAGCATCGCCGGCGTTACTCCGCGCGCATCACCACCATGGGATCCACGCGCCCCGCGCGCCACGCCGGAATCCACGACGCTGCGAGCGTGGCGGCAACGAGCACCGCGCACCCCGCCGCGTACGTCGCGAGGTCCGTTGTGCCAACGCCGTAGAGTACCGCCCGCAGCGCAGAGCTCGCGGCAAGTGAGCCGGCAAGGCCGACCGCCAGACCGAGCGCGGAGAGCACCGCCGCGTGCCGGATGACGAGCGCCACGATCTGCCGCTGCTGCGCGCCGAGCGCGATGCGCACGCCGAACTCGCGGCGCCGCTCGCGTACCGCGAACGCGACCACGCTGTAGATCCCCGCGGCGGATAGCAGCAGCGCGAACAGCGAGAATCCGGCGACGAGCTCCCATGATTGCTGCGAGCGGCTTTGCGTAGAGCGCACGAGGTCGTCGTACGTCCCCACGTCGCCGACCGGAATATCCCTGTCGAACGTCGCGAGCACCTTGCGCGCGGTCGCGATCACCGACGCGGGGCTCGCCGACGAGCGCACCAGCACCGTGAGATATCCGACCGGCAGCTGGTCGAACGGCGCGTACAGTTCGGGATCCGGCGGCTCCGTGAGCGACTGGTTTTTCGTATTCCCGATCACGCCGACTATCTCGCCGCCGTTCGCGACGATCCGTCCGATCGGGTCGCGGCCGCCGAGGTAGGCGGCGACGAACGCGTCGTTGACGATGACGACTTTCGTTGCGCCCTCGCGGTCTTGCTCCGTGAAGTAGCGGCCACGCTCGAGCTTCACGCCGAGTGCTTCGAGGTATCCCGGCGTCACCGATTTCCACGAGGCGAGGCTCGGCCGGTCTTCGGGATCGGGCGCGTCGCCCTCGATGTGCACTGACCGCTGGTTCACTGCTGGGCCGGTGAAGGGCGCACCGAATCCCGCAGCGGCGATGGTGGTGCCGGGCACCGCGCGGAGTTCCTTGATGTACGCATCAACGGCCGCGCGCATCGGCGCCGACGAGTCTGCGGCGGTATTCGCGTCAGGTCTCGCTGGGTAACTCGGCGGGTAGATGTCGAAATGCACGAGCCCCACCGGACGGAACCCGGTGTCCACTGCCATCAATCGCGCGAAACTCTTGCCAAGCAATCCTGCGCCAACGAGCAGCACGAGCGCCAGCGCGAGTTCGAGCACGACAAACGCCTGTCGCAGCGCGGTGCTGCGCTTGCCCGCGCTCGCGGAGCGCGTGCCGCTCGTCAGCGCGGAGAGGAGATCGGTCTTCGACGCGAAGATCGCCGGCGCGATACCGAATGCGACCGCGGTCACCAGCGTGACGACAGTAGCGAACGCGAGCACCCGCCAGTCCACCGCGATGTCGTCCACAAAGGGGATGTACGCCGGTCGCAGCGCGACAATCGCGCGCACCGCGGCTTCTGCCAACACGATCCCCAGCGCGCCGGCCGCCATGCCGTATGCGACGCTTTCGGCGAGCATTTCGCGCATGACCCGCCGCGGTGATGCGCCGAGCGCGAGGCGGATGCCCATTTCGGACGAACGGTGCCGCGCACGAAGCAGCAGAAGGCTCGCGACGTTCGCGCAGGCGATCAGCAGGATGAAGCCCACGGCGGCGACCATCACGAGCAGCGCGGGCCGCGCATCGCCGACGACATGGGCGCGCAGTGGCATCAGGTCAAGGTCGAGGCCCGTCTCGGGAACAGGATACTCGGCATGCAGCCGCGCCGCGAAGGTCTTCAGCTCGGCGCGTGCGCCGGCGAGTGTTGCACCCGGCGCGAGACGCGCGACAGCTTCAAGGTAGCGATTGCCGCGGCGCGCGGGCCCCACCATGTCCGGAGATTTCGAGAGAGGAATCCAGGCGCCAAGTTTGTATGGGAACGCGAACTGTCGCGGTGCAACGCCAATCACCGTGCGCGGCACGTGATCGATCATGATCACCCGCCCGAGCACGCCGCGGTCGGCGTCGAAGCGGGAGCGCCAAAGGTCGTCGTTGATGACAACCACCTTCGCGGCGCCCGCATCGTCCTCGCCTGGTTCGAAGAAGCGGCCGATCTCGGGCTGGATCCCGAGCAGGGAGAACCAGTTCGCAGTGACCGTGCCTTTCCCCACCGAGAGCGCGTCACCTTCGCCGGTGAGGAGCCCGGGACCCGCATAGACACCACCCACATCAACGAGCGACTTCACGCCCCGTCCGATATCGAAGAGATCAGGTGGCGAGATGCGATCTCCGCGACGCGTCCCGTGGTTGGTGAATTCCACGAGCTGCTTCTCGTGCGCGTACGGGAGCGGCGCGAACAGCACGCCGTCGGCGATGCTGAACATCGCCGTCGTCGCGCCGATACCGACGGCGAGCATGCCAACCACAGCGGCGGTGAAGCCGGGGTTCTTGCGGAAAGAGCGAAAGGCGCCTGAGAGATCGCGTGCGAAGTTCATGTCGCTCCATTCACTGCGGGAAGCTGAACGTCAGTGACCGGTCGCCGTCACGCGCAACGATTGCCATGCCACCACGACGATCGATCCGAATAGTCCCTGCGCACCTGTCAGGTTCCCCTGCACCGCGGCACCGCTGAATTCGTCGCTGCTGCTACGATAGTACCGATCGTAGTTGGCATCAACCGCGGCCACAGTTACCTGATGGTCAAACCCCGGAGCAAACGCCACCTTGCCCTCGAGCGACCTCAACGTGCCCGGAAGCACCGCGCCCGTATCCGCGAAGAGCGCGTATACGCCCGCCGCGGACTGCACGCGCACCTCGAAGCTCGCCGCCCCCTGCACCACTGGCCAGCTCAGCCGCAGCGTGTCGGTCGCGGCGTTGAACGGCTGCGTCACGGCCGGAGCCGACGCGGGCTGGGCATCCGGAATCGTCGTCGAGCCGGTCACCTGCTCGCCGGTCGTAAGCTTCACGTGCAGCAGATATGTCGCGCCCGGCACGAGCTGCTCGTGAAACGCTGAGAGCGTGACCCGATAGCTCCTGCCGATTGTCGAATCCGCTGCCTCGACGCCGGTCATCACCACGCCGTCGGGTCCGGTGATCGTCACGGTCGCACTGTCCACGGGCGTGGGAGCCGGCCGGCCGCCGTACGTCCGCTGCACGGCGACAATCTGGTCGTCATGCAACGCGTCGAGCACCGCCGATACCACCAGCGTCGACGCCCCGCCCTCCAGCGGCAACTGCGAGGCGCAGCCGCTCGCGATCGCGGCGCCGACGATCGCGACCAGTGAGCCGAGTCTAGTACGCAATGTGCGCACCGATCGACGGAAGAAAACGGAAGTTCCCGATCACGAGCTTTCTCGACTCGCCATAGTCGTACGCATACACGGCGGGATTGTCGGCTGCGTAGACGTTCGCGATGCTCAGGTACGGCGACACCTGCACGCGTTTTCCCGTGCCAATGCGCGTGATGCTCACATCCAGCCGGTGCTCGAACGGCATGCGCGCGCTGTTGGGCGCGCCGGAGAGGTACTG
>JBIOHR010000107.1:0-11310 GCA_044449085.1 Gemmatimonadales bacterium
CCACCCCCACCGCGCCCGCCGCGGCCCGCGTTCTCTCCCGCACCGATCGCAAAGTTCCACGAGACGTGGTTGATCCCGGCATTCTGTGTGCCCGTGAGCCGCGCGACGGTGTCGCCCGCCGCGTCCACGACCATCACATGAACCGGGCTCGTCGTCGCCGACGCCAGGCGATACTCGATCTCCGCGCCGCTCGGCCCGCCGTCACCCATCCACGGCCGCTGTGCGCGCGGCTGCGATCCCTGGATCATCTGCGCATAGATGTACGCGGTCGTCGGCTGGAACAGGTACGTCGACGCCGTGAGCACCGCCGGCTTCATCTGCTGGAGCGGCGCAACGTCGAGAATCTGCACCGCGCGCCCGTGCGTGCCGGCGATCAGCTCGTGATCGCGCGGATGGATCTGCAGGTCGTACACCGGAACGGTCGGCAGATCGCCGGTGAGTTGGAACCAGCTCGCGCCCTTGTTGAGCGAGGCAAACGCGCCGATCTCCGTTCCGCAGTAGAGCAGGTTCGGGTTCACCGGATCCTCGCGCACGACGTACACGGAACCCGGCCGGTTGGTCGGGAGGTTGGACGCGATCGATGTCCACGTCTTCCCCCAGTCGTGCGTCACATACAGGTACGGTTTGAAATCGTTCTCGCGGTGATTGTCCAGCGCGGCATAGATCGTCGCAGAGTCCGCGTGCGACGGCTCGATGCCGATCACGTGGATCACGGCCGGCGCACCGGGGAAATGTCCGCCGATGTTCTCCCACGACCCGCCGTCGTTGCGCGTCATCTCCAGCTTGCCGTCATCGGTCCCCGCAAACACGAGCCCCGCGCGGATCGACGATTCTGAGAGCGCGACGATCGTCGCGTTCTCTTCCGCGCCGGTCGCGTCGCGCGTGATGCCACCCGACGCGTCCTTTGCCGCGTCGCCATTCTCGTCAAAGCCGCTCGAGACGCGGATCCAGTCGAGATTCGCCGCCGAGAAATCCGGCGAGATCGCGAACGGGGCGGTGCCCTTCTGCACCGACTTGAAGACCTTGTCGCCGCCGCTGTAGATCACGTTCGCGTCGTGCACGGAGAGAATGAACGGGGTGTTCCAGTTCCACCGCGTCGCGACGTTCGGGTCGGACATCTCGCGCTTCATCGTCGCACGAATCCCCGCGATCTCCTGCTGCTGCGCCGCGGTGAGCGGCGTGGTGCCGTCACCCTTGATCCGCTGAATCTGCGCGCCGAAGGTGTTCACCGTCACCGTGCGCGGTTTGATGTTCACGGTCTCGCCCGTCGCGAGATTCTTCCGCGACATGTTGCCGCCCTGCGACTCGTAGTAGACGATGTTCGGATCGTTCGGGTCCTGCGCCGTGCGCAGTCCGTCCGCCGCGAAGAGCGCGAACCAGTCGTCCATGTGCAGTTCGCCGTTGCGCCGGCGGCTCCAGCCGCACGACGACCCATTGTCCTGCAGGCCGCCGCACACGCGGTACGGCACCTGGAAGTCGTAGCTCACGCCATAGAACTGGCCCATCGCCATGTTGTTCACGGCGTCGTAGTTGCCGCCGCGGTCCCACGTCTGGAAGATTCCGGCGTCACCGCCGATGATGTAGTGCTGGGGATCATTCGGGTCGATCCACATGCCGTGGTAGTCTTCGTGCTGGCCGAGCATGCCGAGGCGCCACGAGTGACCGCCGTCATCGGAGAACTGCATGTCGACGGCGAGGCGGTAGATGCGGTTCGGGTTCCTGGGGTCGACGCGGATCTGCGAGAAGTAGAACGGGCGGTTGTCGACGGTGCTCATCCACTTCCACGTCTTGCCGGCGTCTTCGGAGCGATACAATCCGCTCAGCAGGCGCTGCGGCTTCTTCCCGCGGACGGAGTCTGCCTCGACCATCACGTAGACGATGTTCGGGTTGCTGCGCGAAACTTGTATATCCATCCGGCCCTTGTCGGTCGCCGGAAACCCGCCGCCCTTGATCTCGCGCCAGGTCGAGCCGCCGTCCGTCGTCTTCCAGAGGGCCGAGCCCGGCCCGCCGCTCAGGAAATACGCGGGCTTGCGTACGCGCTGCCAGCTCGCGGCGTAGAGCGTGTTCGGGTCGCGCGGGTCCATCACGACATCGACGAACCCCGTCTTGTCGTTGATGAACTTGCTCATCGTCCACGTCTTGCCACCGTCGGTCGTCTTGTAGAGACCGCGCTCGGGGTTCGACGCCCACTGCGCGCCGAGCGCCGCGACGTACACGATGTTCGGGTTCGTCGGATTGATGACGATGCGGCCAATTTGCTCGGTCTTCTCGAGTCCCACCGATTGCCAGGTCGTCCCGCCATCGACCGACTTGTACACGCCGTAGCCCGGCGACACGCTGTTGCGCGAGTTCTGCTCGCCGGTCCCGGCCCAGATAATTTTCGGATCGCTGGACGAGAGCGCGATGTCGCCCATCGACGCAATCGGCCCGTGATCCCAGAGCGGCACAAAGGTCGTGCCCGCGTTGTCCGTTTTCCAGATTCCGCCTGTCGCGCCCGAGACGTAGAAGATTTTCCCGTTGTGCGGATCGCCTTCGACGTCGGTGATGCGGCCGGCCATGTTCACCGGGCCGATCGACCGCCACTTCATTGAAGCGATGGTTGCGGAGTCGGGGGTCTGCGACAGCAATGGCGTCGCGAGACCGAGCACAATTAGCGGGAGCAGTCGGGCAGCTCGCATATGCGTGGTGGGGGCTGGAGTGAATGCGTGCGTAACATCTGATTCACGCGGCGCTGAACCTGCGTGTTGACGTGTGTCAGAAAGATGACAGCGGCAACTCCAACGGCCACTGCTTGACCACGGATTTCGCGGAAGAAGCCGCCGATCAGGCCTTGGGGCGCCGCCCTCACCTTCCCATGTCTTGCAGTTCCCAAAGAGTTCTTGTTGATCGGCGGCTGGTTCCGCGAAATCCGTGGTGAAGTCGTGGTTGTTACTTGTAAATCCACGCGACGACGAGCGACGTCAGGACGATCGCCGCGCCGTCGAACAGGATCTGGTGGAGCGCAATGCTGTGCGGGATCGGCTGGATCGCGTAGTACGTGATGAACTTCGCCGCTGGAACCAGTGCGGCCATCGCGATGCCGTAGCGAATCCCCTGCCCCAGAAACGGCTTGTCTTGCCGCCCGCGCTCGTAGATCCACACGAACGCCACCGCCGTCACGAGGTTCGCGAAGAGCAGGAACGGCATGTGCTTCGTCGTTTCGTCTGCGGTGCGCCAGAGGTTCGGGAAATGCCCGTACGCATCGGCAAGGAGATAGCCGTGCACGAGGTATCCGAGTCCGCTGAACAGCACGAACGCGACGATCACGGCAATTACGAATTTCTTGGACATGGGTTCCTGGCGGTTGGCGTCACCAATAATGCGCCACGCCGGTCCCTACGGCCATCCAGTCGATCAGCTCACAACCAATCGACCGCCGCGAATAGCTCGCGGCCAAAAAAAACCTCAAAGGTGTAAGCGACTGGCCGTGCGCGATTGGCTCCGAGCTGAACTACCGGATCCGCGCGCGTTCCAACCTGGTGATCGGTCCGTCAAGTACGCCCATATAGACCATCCCCCCGGGCCCGAACCCCGCCACGACCCGTCCCGGCGGCACGAGCACCCGATCCTTCAGTGCGCCCGTGTTGTCGATCACGTCGTACTCCGTCGCGCCGTTCACCACCTTGCTCGTGCGGATCCAGAGATTGCCGTCCGCATCACCGCGCGCGGACCCCTGCCTGAACACGGGACGGTAGTCAGGCATCTCACTCGGCACGACGAACTGCAGGGGCGGCAGTGTGAACCCCACCGGTCCGGCGGCGCCGGGCCCGCCACCGCGCCCGCCGATGGTGATCGTCATGTTTCCACCGCCGTCGGCCTGCACGCGCTGCCGGCCGCCCGCCTTGCTCGCACTGTCGGCCTTGGCCGCCTCGGGATTCGCCGCTGCCATTTGTGCGATCTGCGCCTCGCGCAGTTTCTCCATCGCACTCTTCGTGGAATCGATGATCGCCACCTTGTCCTCGTCCGACAGGCGCTGCCAGTCGAACGGCATCTTCGGACCGGATTGCAACTTGCCGTCCGCGGCATAGAAATCCACGCGGTAGTCCTGCCCGCGCACGACGGCGAGCGTTCCGACGGACAGCAGCGCCCAGTCGTCCGTCCACGGAATCGGGTTCACGGTCGACGTCACCGTGAACCGTCCGTTGTCGTCGCTGGTCATGTTCATGGTGATCTTCGGAATGCGAAACGTCGCGGCGGTATCCACCTTCCGCGTCTTGAGATCCACGCGCACGACGTACGACGACTCGGGAAACTGCGGCATCTGGAAACCTCCCGAGCCCCCGCCGCTGCGGAACGCCGCGGGCGACGGCCGGAACTGCGATCGGTACACCAGCCGCCCCTGCGCGTCGAACCCCGGCGTGCCGTTCTGCCCGCCGATCAGCGCATTCACCTCGTTCGGCAGCGGCGCCGCCATCGTCCGCACGATCTTGCCGTTCGGATCGATCACGAGCATCGAAATCGACTGCGGGTCGACGAACAGCGACGAGTCGCCCCGGTACGCGATGAGCCCGCCGAGCCGAGACCCGTATGCGTTCCCCGTCGCGCCGGTCGTATCCGCCACGACGGTCGCGTGCGCGAACGTCGAGTCGAACAGCAGCACGCGGCGTCCCGTGAGATCGTGCACGAGCACGCGACCGCCCGGCAGCGCGCGCACCTGTGACACGCTGCTCATGGACTCCACCGATGTGGCGAGGACCGGCCCGAGCGGACGCAGCGGAGGAAGGGGCTGCTGCTGCGCGCCCGCCGCCGACGCGCCGACGAACGCCGCAACGACGAAGATTCGATTCATTTTGTGCATGGCGTGTTTCATGGATGAAGGGTCTGTCGTGCGGCGCGCGACCAAGCGCCGCTATCTCGAAATCATGATCATCGCGTCACGGCCGCCGAGCGCCGCCGTCGTGGTGGAGAACGGGTTGGCACCCGAACCCGCCGTGCCCGAGCGAATCGACTGCAGGTACCACGGGTCGAGAGAACTCGAGACGATGTCCGGCAGCTTGCGGCGCTGTTCGCGCGTGAGCAGCCCCTTCACGCCGGGCGCAATCTTCAGCAGAAGATCGACCGTCGCCTCGCGCGCCGCACGATACCGCGCGTACGCGGCGTTGTGATCGTAGTGGCTCGGCAGCGCCGCGAGCGCCTTCGACACCGGTGTCCAGATCGAGTCCACGCGGATCACATACCACCGGTTGAGCGTCGCGATGCTGTCGGCCTGGTCACCGCTCAGCTTCAGCGTGTCGCTCTGGCGGAGAATCTGCGGCAGCGGATTGAATATGGCGTTCGTGCCGTAGATCGCCTTGAGAATCGGTTCCGCAATCCTGTTGCCATCGGTCGTGCGGCCGCGGTCGAGTGTCTGTGTCAGAGTCTGCCTCTCACGCGTCGGCGCCGTATCCCAGCGCAGCATCGCCACGACGCTCACCGGCGCGAGCGCCGAGTTGAACGCCGTGCTCGACGACCCGAACCGCTGGTTGACGGCGTAGGTGTACCGCTGGTTGGCCTGATCGTAGCCTCGGACATACAGCAGGTTGTTGTCGATGAACGGCGTCTGTCCCCAGCCCTGCAGGTGGTTTTCGCCGTGCAGCGCCAGGTCGGCCGCGCCGAGCGGGTTGTTGATGGAAAGCTGGAACGACGCGCGCTGCGGCAGGTGCAGCTTGAGCGGATTGAAGGAGATGTTCAGGCTGGCGTTCGTGGTCCACGGCCCCTCGCAGCTGTTCAGCCCGGCGAGCCGGCCGAGTTGGCTCATCAGGCAGCTGCGCACCTTGTCCGACGCGCTGCCCAACAGCTGCTGCATCGACGAGGCGAGCGCAGGGTCCGCCGTGCGCGCAGGATCGTAGACGAACGCGCGATCGTTGGAATATCCGTCGCCGTTCACGTCGCCCTGGATGATCGGCGTGAAGGGCAGGCCCGACTGGAACCGCTCGAACCACGAGAGCCTGACCGTATTGAAGAAGTTGTAGCCCAGCGAGAACTGGAACTGGTGACGCCAGTCGCCCTGCCCGCGCGCCCACTGCACGTCGAACGGATTCCCCACGGTGCTGGTGAACCCGCGAGTCTGCGCGTCGAACTGCTGATACGTGTACGAAAAACTCCAGCTCCACTTGGTGTTGAAGGTCGTCGGCGAGAGCGACACCTGCAGCTGCCGGCTGATGGACGTGAGGTCCGTGCGCAGCTGTGACACCCGGTTGAACTGCGTGCTCACGCGTCCATCGCCGGCCGCGATCACGCCGGTGGCGGGATCGATGCTCGTCGGACTCACGAACACGGGCCGGTTCGCCTCGTCCGCAAGCGTGAACCGCGCAGTCGGGTTCACGTTCAGGTCAACGGTCTCCGGCTGGTTCAGGTTGCGTGAGTAGGTGCCGCTGAACGATGCGTTGAACAGGTTGTTCAGGATATTGCCGCGCCACTGCAGGTTGCCGCGCAGGCTGCGCGGCGCCGTGTAGTCCCTGGCCGTCATCAGCACGTTCGGCGCCGTGGTCGCGAATGGCGTCGGCGATGCACCGTTCGCGCACGTCGCCGGCACCGACGAAGGATCCAGGAAATACCCGGCCCAGTCGGGCATCGGCGTCGCCGATCCGGCGCAGGTCAGCTGCTGCACCGCGTTCGCGAGGCCGGTCGTCGCCATGGGGCCGGCGAGCAGCGTCGTCGACGGACTCTGCTGGAACATGCCGACGCCGCCGCTCAGCACGGCCCGCGGTCCGCGAAACGCCCCCAGGAAGCCGCCCACCTGCGACGCCGTACCGTACGCCCACGAGAAGCCGACCCGCGGACTGACGAATAGGTGGTTCGGCGCATTCGTATTCGCGATGCCGTACAGCTGCTGGACAGCCGGATTGAGCACCGGCCCGTTCACATATTGATTGCCGTCCAGACGCGCACCGTACTGGATCTGCACGGTGCTCGCCGCCTTGTATGAGTCTCCGAGCGCGAGCCCCTCGACGTACTGTCCGCCACTCTGCACGTTGGGGCTCAGCGTGCGCGTGAACATCGACGGCGTCCCCGCGGCGAGATCGCCGAGCGAGAGGAACGAAAACGTACCGAGCGTGTTCGTCGTCTGGTTCACCGTGTAGTCGTCGCGCCTGAGCTCCGACGCGAGCTTGATGCGGTGCTTGTTGTTCTCGCTGAACCACGAGAGCACGTTCGTGAAGTCCACGCTCGTGTTGTACCGGCTTGTGTTCTGCGACGGACTGCCGCCGAACGACACGAGCTTCGACACGTCCGATCCATCCGGAAACACCGAGCTGATCAGTACCGACCCGCTCGGATCCGCGATGAACGGCGTCAGGTAATTCCGCGATGCGCTCAGCGCGATGCCGGTTTCACTCAGGATGCCGAACCCGAAGTACGTCGACTGATGGAGCTGCACCTGGCCGCTCCACGACGTGATGTCGCCGCTGTGCGCGGGCAGCTCGGTCGTCCCGACGCCGAACGGCGACGTCTTGTTCCACGAACCGACCATCGTGAGGTTGTACGCCGCGCCGCTCTTGGAACTCGGTGGAGCGAAATCGATCGTCCCGGTGAGATTGCCCGAGTCCCCGAGCCGCGAACCCGGCACGCCGGCTGCGCTGAGCGGAATGCGGTTCGCCTTCAGGATCGTCAGCAATCGCGCGACCGAGTCCGGCGAGAGCCCCGCCGTCACGAAGCCGAGGGAGTCCGTGTTGAGCGGGGTGGCGAGATCGCTCGACCGCTGCCCGAGCTGGTACGAAAAATTGTAGAACGCCTTGTCGATCGAGATCGGCCCCGAGGTCTGCCCGCCGAGCCTGAGGTTGGAGTATTCCTGGCCGAGCGCGCGCGCCGACGCCGTCGTGAATTGGAGCGGCGGCGCCTCGAGCGTGAGACTCGATCCCTGATTGATGAAGTTCGAGCCGGAACGCAGCCGCGTGTTCTGCTGCGCACCGCTGAATCCGCCCCGTGAGACATCGTACGGCGATGTCGTCACCGTCGAAATTGTCTGCGCGTCGGCCGGCAGGTTGCCGCCCCCCGAGTTCATGCCGTTCAGCGTCGAGCTGTTCTGGTCGGGTGTGAGGCCGAGCACGGAGAAGCCCGACGGATCGCCGTTTGCACCCGCCACGTAGTTCACGCCCGGAATCGTCGCGGCCATCGCCGCGAGATCGCCGAGCTGGTCCGCCGTGAGCGTACTCGTGTTGATCGTCTTTTCGGTGCCGCCGATGTCCGGCGTCACGTCGTTGCGGTTCGCCTTGTCGCGCGGCGCGGTGACGTGCACCGCGTCGAGCTGGTTCACCGCGGAGCCGAGCGTGGCATTGGCGACGAGGATGTCTTCGTCGGCGGCGCGCTTCAGCTCGTACTGCTTGGGTGAGTAGCCGAGCGCGACGAACTTGACGAGATAGTCGCCGTCTCCGTTCGGAAATGTGATCGTGTAGCGTCCGTTCCGGTCGGTCTTCGCAGAGCGGTTCACACCGCCGGAAATCGTCGTGACCGTGACAGTCGCGTTGGGAATCGGAGCGCTGTCGGCCGCGATCACGCGGCCGCGGATCACGTCGGCGTTCTGCGCCGCCGCGGTGCGCGCGAGTGCAGCGGAGGCGAGGGCGAACAGGACGCATGCGGCGCGCCGTAAGATCACGGATCAGCTCGTCGGTGGGATGTGTGACAGCGGGATGACGTTTGGTACCGGCGCAAAGTCGGAAGGTTTACTCGCGACGTGCTGCGACGCGCGGTAGTTTTTTCCGGCAGGCATCGATCCCGTGTAAGGATAAGCCCTCAGGAGAACAGGAACCATGAGACCCCACCCTCAGGTTGCTTTGCTCGCGTCACTCGTGCTCGCGTCCGCCGCCGGCACTCGCCTCGGCGCGCAGCAGGCGATCCCGGTCGCCGAACAATTTGAAAACCTCCATTTCCGTTCGATCGGACCGGCGATCATGTCCGGCCGAATCTCGGACTTCGCCGTGTACGAGGCGAACCCGGCGATTTTCTATGTGGGAACGGCGCACGGCGGCGTCTGGAAAACCACGAGCAACGGCGCGCAGTTCACGCCGCTGCTCCAGGACCGTGGCCTGCTCTCGATCGGAGCCGTCGCGGTACAGCAGTCGAACCCGGATGTCGTCTGGGTCGGCACGGGCGAGTCCAACAATCGCCAGAGCACATCCTGGGGAGAGGGCCTCTACAAGTCCACCGACGGCGGAAAGAGCTTCACCCACGTCGGGCTGCGCGACTCCAAGCACATCGGGCGGATCGTGATCGATCCGCGAAACCCGGACGTCGTGTTCGTCGCCGCCACGGGCCCGCTGTTCGGTTCGGGCGGCGAGCGCGGCGTCTACAAGACGACCGACGGCGGCAAGACCTGGCGCGCAGTGCTCAAGGGCGACGCCGACACGGGCGCGAACGACGTCCGCATTTCGTACTCCGACCCGGACATCATGTTCGCGTCGCTCTACCAGCGGCGGCGCACGGCGTGCTGCGTGAACGGCGGCGGTCCGGGCAGCGCGATCTACAAGTCGACCGACGCCGGCGAGCACTGGACGAAGCTCACCGCGGGTATCCCCGCATCGCCGCTCGGCCGCATCTCGCTCGATATCTATCGCGGCAGCTCGAACATCGTGTACGCCGAAATCGAAGGGGCGGCGCCGGCAGGTGGCGGTGGACGCGGCGCGGCTGCGGACGCAGGCCCAACGGGCACGTATCGCACGGACGACGGGGGCGCGTCATGGCGGAAGGTCAGCTCGACCGACGTGCGCCCGCTCTATTTCTCGCAGATACGCATCGACCCCCGGACGCCCGATCGCATCTATGAAGGTGGCGTGAAGATGCAGATGACGGTGGACGGCGGGCGGACGATGGAGGGCCAGGCCTCGCTCGCGATCCACGACGACATCCACGCGATCTGGATCGACCCGAACAACACCGATCACGTCCTCATTGGCGGTGACGGCGGCATCGGCGTGAGCTACGACCAGGCCAAGACCTGGATCTTCGAGGCGAACCTCCCGGTCGGCCTTTTCTACCATGTCGGCTACGACATGGAGATTCCGTACAACGTCTGCGGCGGCATGCAGGACAACTACGACTGGTGCGGACCGAGCGCGACGCGGCAGTCGGTGGGAATCCTGAACAGTGACTGGTTCCAGATCGCCACCGGCGACGGTTTCGTCTCCGTACCGGATCTCAACAACTCGAAAATTATTTACACGGAAACGCAGGACGGCAACATGCAGCGCCGGGACAAGCTCACCGGCGAATCGAAGAGCATCCGCCCCAACGCGCTCAACGTGACGCCGCCGCTGCCGCCACACGACACGTTACGGTTTGAGTGGGACACGCCGATCATCATCTCGCCGAACGACAATGGCACGCTGCTGGTCGCGGCGAACAAGGTCTTCCGGTCGACGGACCGCGGCGATTCGTGGACCGTGATCAGCCCCGATCTCACGAGCAATGCCAATCGCGACACGATCGTCACGATGGGCCTGAAAGGCGCGGACATCACCGTCGCAAAGAACGACGGCGTGAGCCTGTGGCCGGCGATCGTGACGCTTGCGGAATCGAAGCGCCAGTCCGGCGTGTACTACGCCGGCACCGACGACGGCAACGTCAGCGTCTCACGCGACGACGGCAAGAGCTGGCAGAACATCACGAAGAACCTCCCCGGCTTCCCCGCGGGCGGGTGGGTGAGCAAGGTCGTGGCGTCGCGCTACGAAGCCGGCACGGTGTACGTGACGGTCGACAACCACCGCCTCAACGATTACGAGACGTACATCTGGGCATCGAGCGATTTCGGCGCGTCGTTCCACTCGATCAAGGCGAACCTGCACGGCGAGTCGGTGAAGACGCTGACCGAGGACCAGCACAATCCCGACGTGCTCTACATCGGCACGGAGACGGGAATCTTCCTCTCGCTCGACCGCGGCAAGAGCTGGTCGCGCTTCAAGGCAAACCTGCCGACCGTTCGCGTGGACGAGATCACCCTCCATCCGCGCGACAACGCGATGCTCGTCGCGACACACGGCCGCGCGCTCTGGATCCTCGATCACCTCGAGCCGATTCAGGAGTACACGGCGGCCAAGGCGGCTGCCGAGGCAAAGCTGTACAACGTGCCGACGGCGCTCGAGTGGAAATCGAAGAACAGCCTCAACGAAGAGTTCTGGGGACATCAGTACTTCATCGGTGAGAATCCATCGTTCGACGCGATCATCCAGTACCAGGTCAACAAGGCGCTCCCCGACCTGAAGTTCCGCATCACCGATGCAGGCGGGAAGCACGTGCGCGACCTGACTGCCGCGGCACGACAGCTGCAGCCGGGGATCCAGACGATGTGCTGGGACATGC
>JBIOHR010000108.1:0-11294 GCA_044449085.1 Gemmatimonadales bacterium
ACCTCTCTTTCAAGGGGGTGGCGTGCTGCGGGGTGCCGCCCCGTCAGGCGTGGGGGGGGGGTTCTGGCCCCCCCCCCCCGCCGCGTGCCGGCTCCGTCGTCAGAAGGCGACGACGCCCGAGAACATCACGCCCTTGAAGTTGCCGCCGTTGCGGATGTCGGTCGCCAGGAAGTTGTTGTAGTCCTGGTTCACGTACTCGACCTTCGCGAGGATGTTCTTCGTGAGGAACAGGCCGAACGCGTACTGAGTGCGCACGATGTTCGCGTCGACCGGGTCGCCCACGAGCTGCCCCTCGGCCTTGTTGTAACGGAACGCGACGTACGCCTTCTCGTTCTCGAGGAAACGGTAGATGAAATCCCCGGACTGCTGGCGCCAGGTGCGGTCGGTGGTCTCAGTCGCCGCGCCGCCTGTCGAGGTCTCGATGTTGCCGAAGAACTCGAAGCCGTCGTACTTGAGGAACGGGTTCACGACGTACGACGCGACGCGGTTGCTGAAGCCCGGCTGAAGGTTGCCTGACCAAGGATTGCCGCTCTCTGTCGACGCGGTGTTCTCGAGGACGTCGAAGTAGTGCGAGCCGGCGCGGTCGCCGCTGTACAGCACGTTCGCGGTCGCCTTGGCGTCGTTGTACATGCCAGCCGTGAGGCGGAACCGGAAATCGCCGGTGATCTGCTTGTCGAAGCCGACCTTGGCGAGATACACGGGCTGGTGCTGTCCGGGGGCCTGCACCTGGCCGTCGGAGGTGCCCTGCGTCACGCCGCCGGCGAGGATGAATCCGTCGCGGCGATAGTACGCGGTGGCGCCGATCTCGGTGCTGTACGCGTCCATGATGAGGTTGCCGATGAACGGGTTGTACATCCCGTTGCCGCCGTCCGTGCGGCGGTAGTGCGCGTCGCCGTAATCGACGTCGAACTGGCCGATCTTGAGCGTGGTGTATTTCATCACGTCGTTGAGCAGCGGGATGTCCCACGGCGACTGGTCGATCTGCAGATAGCCGCCCTTCACCCAGGTGTCGTTGTGGTGACGGGTCGAGAGGTAGGTCACCAGCTCCACGCGAATGCCCTGCGCGAGCTGCACGTTCATGTTCATGTTTGCCATCGCGGTGGTAAAGCCCGGGCCGATCGGCATGAGCGCGTTCTTGTTCACGCCACCGACGAGCACGGGCGTCGCTGTGTTGGTGTGCGTCAGGTTCTGGAAGTCCTGCTCGAACGCGCCGCCGAACGACACGTCGACCTTCTTGAACTTGAGCGTGTCCGTTTTCGGGGCTTCAAAGACATTGATGCCGCTCTTATCGGCGGGGCGGATGTTCTCGGTCTGTGCGTAGCCCGCTGAGGCGGCGAGAGTCACCGCCGAAATGGCGAGGGCAATTCTGCTTGCGATCCGCATGTTCAGTTCTCCTGTTGGCTCTTCAAGAGCAAGTCGAAGTTGACGGTGACTTTTTCATGCACTTTCATCGTGCCCAGCATGAGCGTGGGCGGCTTGATGCCGTAGTCCTTCATGTTCAGCTCGTATTTGCCGGTGACGCGCAGCGCGCCGTCCATGCCGCGGGCAAGCGCTACGGGCAGCGCGATGGTCTGGTCGGTGCCGCTGATGTTGAGCACGCCGTTGAGCGTTCCCGTCGCGCCGCTGTCGGCGGTGGCGAGGTCGTAGGAAACGAGCCGGAACGCGATCTCCGGATGTTCCTTCTCTTTCAGCGCCTCGAGCATGTGGCCGTTCATCGTGCCGTTGCCGCAGTCGAGCGTCTTGGCGGGCACGGTGAACTGCACGCTCGACACAGCCTTGTTGCCGGTGAGCAAGGCACGGATTGCATCGGCGCTCGCGTCGACGGTGGCTTGCAGTGCGGTCGACGTGCACTTGTAGCCGCGCACCGTGGACGTCCCTTCGATCCACAGCCGGCTTCCCTTCGCCAGCGTGAGGCCGTCGTCGACGCTCTTCAATGCGAGCGCCGGTACAACACAGCTCAAAATCAGCAGTCCCTTGAGAATCCGATTGCGCATACGTCACCCCGGTTTCGATCGGGCCGCGCTCCATGCGCGACTCGTTGGGGGAAACATCGGATGTCGGGGGATACGCTACAGTCGGGAGTCGCCGGAAGTTCTGTACGGGGGGTTGGTGGCCGGGTGTAAGGGAAACCCCCTACAAGGCAGCTTCACTTTACGGCGCCACCGCAATCGTCTCGATCGTGAGTACCGTCTTGCCGTACACCGGCACTGTGCTCTCGATGCGCACTGGAATCCTGCGTTCGTCGTCGGTGAAGTTGAAGACGATCGTCCCCTCGCCCTTGTAGTGGCGCGGATCGACCACGCGCATCTCCACCTTCAGCGTCGAGAACGTGCCGGCTTTCGTGTTGATCTGTTCATGCGCAACCACCCGGATTGTCGTCGGATTCCGCTGGACATCGTAGTGGCGCTCAACGACGTAGACTGAGTCATCCAGCAGCGGCAGCGTGCGAATGAAATAAATGAACGAGAGCTCGTCGAGCGGTGAGTCGGTCGGACTCTCACCGCTGGTGCTGTCCGCGGCGCTCCACCGCCGCTGTGTCGGATAGATCTCGACGTCATCGGTGTGGCTCGCAAACAGGTGGTGCTCGATCTTTGAAAATCGGAGCGACGCCATGCGCTGCGGGTCGAGCCAGGATGTCGTCTTGTCGCTCGCACGGAATGGGCCGAGTCCAGCCTGCGAGTCGAAGTGCAGCACATACGTTTCGGTTCCGCGCACCACTTCAGGTCCGGCGATCCACATGGCGCCGTGCCCGGTCGCTCCCATCTTGGCGACTTTCACGCCGTAGGTGAAGCGTTCGCCGAGCGCGAACGGCAACGCCGCCGGTTCCTGCGACGCCATGCGCCGCGCTGGCGCAAGAGTGAGCGCCGCCAGGGCGCAAAGACGAACCGCGGCGGCGCGACGCATCATCCCTCCAGCAACCCGAGTTTCATGGCGAAGCGCACGTAGTCGGCGCGATGGGCGAGGCCGATCTTCTCGTTCACGCGCTGCTTGTAGGTATCGACGGTCTTCGGGCTGATGTTCAGCTTCTCGCCGATCTCCGGCGCGCTGTACCCTGCCGCGACGAGGCGAAGAATCGCCTGCTCACGCTCGGAGAGCTTTTCGAACTGGTCACGCTCGCTCGCGTGCTCTTCGCGCCGCTTGAGTTCTTTGGCCAGCGTCCGTGCCGCCGCGGCCTGCAAATACTGGTGCCCGCCGGCCACCGTGCGCACGGCATCGACGAGATCGCGGTCGGCGGCGTTCTTCACGAGGTAACCGCTTGCGCCTGCCTCGAGCAGGGGCACGAGGAACTCATCCTCGGCGTGCATCGTGAGGATCAGCACGCGCGCCTTGCTGCCGCGCGCCTTGAGCTCCTTGGTCGCGGCGGCGCCGTCCATCTCGTCCATGGACAGGTCCATGACGACGACGTCCGGATTCAGCCGCACGGTTGCATCGACGGCCTCACGGCCGTTTCGCGCCTCGCCGACGACTGTGATGTCCTTCGCCGTTCCGAGCACGGCCTTGAGCCCCGCGCGGACGACGGCGTGATCATCGGCCAGCAGCACGCGAATCAGATCACCAGTCATCACTTCCTCCGCTGCATCAGGATTAGGCCTTCTGTACGATGAGCGCCGTCACCATTCCGAGCATCCCATGATCCGATTCCGCATGCGGAAGAATATGGCAGTGGAAGGCCCAGGTGCCGGGGTTGTTGCAGTTCACGATCACGTCGTATCGCTCGCCGGGGGCCACGTTGAGCGTGTCGCACCGCCAGGGTGCCGGCGCGGCCCACCCGTCCTTCGCGATGACGGTCATGTGCATTCCATGCAAGTGCATCGGGTGGATCATCATCCCTTCGTTCATGAACCGGATGCGAAGCTTCTGCCCGAGCTTTGCCATGATGGGCTGCGTGGCGGGAAAGCTCTTGCCGTTGAAGGTGTAGCCGTGGAAGCCGTCGTTGAGCACCATCACGTGGTCCACATCCGCACGTTCGATTTCAGATGGCTCGTTCGGCGCGACGAGAAATGCGCCGAGCAGTCCCATGCCAACCTGTTTGGTCGAGTTATGGTGGGAGTGGTACATGTGCGTGCCCGAGTTCGGCACCGTGAACTCGTACGTGAACGACTGTCCCGGCTTTACGGGCGGCTGCGTCAGGTAGGAGACGCCATCCATTGCGTTGTCCAGCTCGAGGCCGTGGAAATGAATGACAGTCGACTCGGGAAGCTCGTTCTTGAGGATGACCCGCACTCGGTCGCCCTCTGTCACGTGAATCTGCGGGCCGGGCACTTGCCCGTTGTACGCGAACGCATCGACTTTCACGCCCGGAGACGTTTCCCACTGAATCCGGCTCGCGGTGAGCTCGAACACTTTTACGCCACCGACGATTCGTGGCGCCAGCACCTGGTTTCCCAGTCCGGCCGTCTTGGCGGGGAACGCTTTCATGCTTGCCTCGTGCATGCGATCCATCTCATCCGCCGCCGACGCGGCGGACGGAACCGTGGGATGCGCGGCCATCGCGCCACCCGACTGATCGCTGTCCGCGGTCGGTTTCGACGCGGCAATGGCGCCCCCCGACGGGTTAGCCTTGCCGCATGCGGCGAGAAGCCCGCCGACCACCGCTGTCAACGCGGAGGTCTTCAGGAATGCGCGCCGGTCCGGGTGCGCGGCGGAGGATGGAGTATTGTTCGGCATCTCGAATTTCCTCGAAGAATGAAGTCGGTTGATTACTTCGAGGCTAAGTCTCGCGCTCCGATTGACTTCGCAAAGTCGGGGAAGCGAGGATTATTGCTGGCGAACCGCTGACGCACCGGTAGGGCATTCCCCGACAGCACACGTCCGCCGACAGAGGATTTCACCAAATGCTTCCGCTTTCCGACTCGCTCGTTGCTGCGATCCTCTCGATAGCGGCCGACGCCATCATATGCATCGATGGCGAGCGCCGCATCACCTTCTTCAACGAAGGCGCGTCCCGCATCTTCGGCTACGACGCCGACGAAATGCTCGGCCAGCCGCTGGCGGTTCTTCTCCCGATGCGGTTTCGCGCCGCGCACAGCGCGCACGTGGAGGCGTTCGGCAAGTCGAACACGGGGGCCCGGCGGATGGGCGAGCGGTCGCTGATTTCCGGCGTCCGCAAGAACGGCGAAGAGTTCCCCGCGGAGGCAGCCATCGCGCACATGCCGTCCGGGAACGGCCCCGTCTACTCTGTCGTGCTGCGGGATGTCACTGAGCAGCGCCGAGCGCAGGAGACAAACGAACGGCTTCTCGTCGAGATGGAAAAGGCCGTCAAGCAGCGGGATGAAATGCTCGGGCTGGTATCACACGACCTCCGCAATCCCGTCAATGCGGTCAAGATGCTCGCGGGTGCGATCCTGCGATCGCCCGAAGATGGCGTGGCGCTCTCCCCAGAAATCGCCGAGCACGCGGCCGTCATGCTGCAGGCTGCGACGCAGATGGACACGCTGATCCAGGACCTGCTCGATTCAACGCGGCTCGAAGCGGGGCGGCTGCGGCTGGCGCCGCATTGGATGCAAGTCTCGGAGCTCGTCTCTTCGACGGTGGATACGCTCGGGCCGATGGCGGCTTCGAAAGGCATCGCGCTGGAATCGCGCGTCGCGAAGGCGCTGCCGGAGGTGTACGCCGACCGCGACCGCATGGTGCAGGTACTCTCGAATCTGGTGGGGAACGCACTCAAGTTCACGCCCAACGGCGGATCGGTGACCGTCCGGGGCGAACTCGACGGCAAGATGGTGATGATCGAAGTCAGCGACACGGGGCCGGGCATCGCCGCGGACGATCTGCCCTTCGTGTTCGACCGGTTCTGGCAGTCGAAGCGCACGAACCGTTCTGGCGCCGGGCTCGGCCTTGCGATCGCGCGCGGCGTCGTGCTCGGACACGGCGGACGCATCTGGATCGAGTCTCCGCCCGGCGCGGGGACGACGGTGAGGCTCACCCTGCCGACACGCGACTCGGCGTGAAGTCGCGGCGCATCGCGCTGCCCGGCTCCAGTTTCGACCATGCCAGTCCCTGAGGTCTGAACACCAGCGTCGGCCGCTCGCACTTCCGCACCACTTCGTCGGCAATCCCGCCGAGGAACAGGCGCAGGAAGCCGCGGCCGTGTGTCGAAAGCGCGACCGCATCCGGCTCCGTTTTCGCGACGTAGCCGAGAATCGCCTTCGATGCGCTTTCAGGTTCCGGCGTCAGGCGCAGGTAGTCGATTTCGGCGCCAAAAGCGTTGGCGAGCCAGCCGGCGTGCGGGATGATCGCGCCAGAAGCTTCCGAGCCGTCCAGCAGCACGAGAATTTTACGAATTCGCACGTCGCGACACGCGGCTTTCGGCGACATCGCGAGGACCGGGCACCATGCGTGGCGGATGATGCTGTCGGCCACACTGCCGAGCCAGCGTGTCGCCGCGCCGCCGGAGCCGCGTGTCGTGCTCACGATAAGCCGCGACCGGCGCCCGGCGGATGCGAGCACCACCTCCGCCTCGGCGAGCCCGACGCGCAACTCCCACGTCACCGGCAGGTCGTTCAGTTCACTCACCGCGCGCGCGCGACGCTCCAGCCACGCGCTGGATTCAGCACGGATGCGCTCATCGAGCACCGGGTCCGGAACCAACACTGGTGACTCGGATGGCACGGCGAGCATCCTGAGCGGAACATGCACGCGCACGAGGTGGAGCGAACCGTCGACGAGCCGTGCGATCTCGGCCGCGTGCGCGACGGCGCTGTCGGCCAGCGCCGAACCATCGAGAGGTACGAGCACCTCGTTTGCCATGTGAACCTCCGGTCCCGCGGATCGTGGATGAGTGCGCGAGCGGGAATGCGCGGGCGTTCGACGCGGCGAGCGCGCCGAACGTCGCGCTCACCCTCACACACCGACGGCGATTCGATCGTCGACGACGAACACGCCCGGCGCCGACCAGGCGGCATCCTCAGCGTCAAGGCGTTCGGCCCACGAACGCACGGTTCCGGAGAGCACCACCTTTCCGTCCGTCGAGGTCACCGAGATCCGGTCGGCGTCGACCGTGGCGCTCCGCTTGAGCGCCTTCTTGATCGCGGCGTTCACCTCGAATGCAGACGCTTTTGTGAACTTGACCGTGATCGCATTGCTCATTCCCGTGACGCCGGTGAGGCAACGGACGACCTCATCCGCAGTGCTTCTCTGAAACTGGTGATCGACCTCGCCACTCAGCGTCACCCATCCGCCTTCGACGACGACCGACAACCGGTCGGCGGGAACCTCCGTATTCCACTTCAGCGCGTTGACCGCCGCATGGGCGATCTCCGTATCGGTGCGCGTCGAAGAGAACGGAAGTTTGACGACGAGTTCCTCCGCGACCGCGCGTACGCCGAGAACCGCCTTGGCGGCCCGTTCCGCCGCGAGTTTCTGCGCAAAGCTGTCGACGGTTCCCGTCAGCGTCACCACACCATCCTTGGCCGCCACGCCAATCTCGGCCTCGCGAACACTCGGCTGCCACCGCAGTTCGTCGGCGACGTCGCGTTGCAGTTCGCTGTTCGATTTCATCGTGTGCTCCTTGCGGCGCCTTTGCCGCTCGTATGCTTTGCGGCGCCGGCCCTTTCCAGCGCCACGCCGATACGATTGTCGAACGGGACGGCTCCGGCTGTCGGGCAAGTGCCGCGACTGGTGTGAGGAACGTCCTGACGGCGCACGCGGGACGGTTCGCGCGCCGCCGAAGGCGGGCGCCAGGAGATTCGGCTGACGCGCTGTGCGGGTTCTCCCCGAAAGAATCGGGGTATCGCCGACGGGAATCACGCACGGGCCACCCCACATTCCTGCGCAGAGACCGACGCTGCCGAGACCATCGGCTTTTCTCGCACGCCGCAGGGAGCACTTCAATGACCTCGCCAAACCTGGTATTTCCATTGCCGCATTCCGCTGCCGCCGGGTTGGGCGGCGTTCCGGCGTGGAGAGCGGCACGCGACCGCGCCCTGCGCGCACCACTCGTGGCAAAACTGCTCGGCGCGAACCTGCTCATAGCACTGGCGGCCGCCGCGGCGGCGGTCGCATGGGGACATCCGGCATTCATGGGGTTCCTGGGCGTGGCGCTGATCGTCAGCTTCGCGATAAACACTTTTCTCGTGCGCCTCGCATTGTCGCCACTCGATGACTTGCTGAGGGTCGCGATGCGGGTATCGCGCGGCGAGCGCTACGCACGCGCAGCGAAATCAGCGATCGCGGACCGGCGCATCGAGCGGATGGGCACTACGCTCAACCGCCTGCTCGATGAAGTGCATGCCGATCACCTCAACGTGCAGCAGTCGATCCGCCGGAGCCTCGCGGTACGCGAGGCAGAGCGCGCCCTGGTCGCACGCCAGCTGCGCGAGGCGACCGCGCAGCAGCTCACCGCGCTCTCACTTCATCTTGCCGCCGCAGACCGCGGTTCTTGCGCGCAGAGCGGGTTGGCCGCGCTGCGCGAGTCGCGCGAGATCACGTCGCGCATGATCGACGACGTGCGGCGGTTGGCGGATTCCGTTTACCCCGGCATGCTTCAGGAGTTGGGACTGCCGGCATCGCTCGCTGCGCTGGCGGCACGCGTTCGCTCGGAGTCCCTGCTGCGGATCTCCGTCGATGCGCCGGACATTGCGCTGCGCGTGGCGCCCGTCCTCGTCACCGCGATGTATCACGTCGCGGAGGAAGCCGTGCGCAATGTCGAACAGCACGCCCGCGCGCGCACGGTTCGGATTCGCCTGTGGATGAGCGCTGGAGCGCTCCACCTCGAAGTGGTCGACGATGGCAAGGGGTTCGATGTCGCCGCGGTCGAGCGGACGACTGCAGGGATCGGCCTGTTTGAGGCGCGTGAGCTGCTCGCGAGCGCACATGGCCAGTTGATGATCCGCAGTTCGGCAATGACGGGCACGCGCGTGATTGCGAGTGCCCGGGTGGACCAGGGGGAGACCTGACCGTTACGCCCCGGAGGCGAGCGGCGAGCGGCGTTAGCCCTTCCCCCCGGATCCCGGATACAACACAGTGAGCAGGAACACGCCGCCCGTTGCCGACCGCGCCTCGTGCTCGACACCGGGTGCAAAGACGAGCACGTCACCGACATGCAGCGGATAGTCGCGGCCGAGCGCGGCGAACATCACCTCCCCCTCGAGCAGATGTACCGTGACATGCGCATCCGTACTGTGCACCGGAAGCACGCCCCCTGCGGCGATGCCGATGATAGTCAGGCGGAGCGGTCCCTCCTTGACGAGCGTACGCGCGGTGCGCCCGTGCCGGGCGAGCAGTCCGGCGTCGAGCATACGCTCGTCCTGCGTCAGGTGGTGAACGAGTACTTCGCCGGCCAGAACGCGATTCAGTGATGACATGTGAACACCGCTAGCCTCGTGACAGGAGTTTGGAGCCGAGTCAGGGTTTGCTCGCGCCCGCGCG
The DNA here is from genome assembly GCA_044449085.1 of Gemmatimonadales bacterium. Taxonomy (GTDB): domain Bacteria; phylum Gemmatimonadota; class Gemmatimonadetes; order Gemmatimonadales; family Gemmatimonadaceae; genus Fen-1231. The sequence goes on from JBIOHR010000108.1 coordinate 9,370, forward strand.
GAAGATGCCCACCGCTCCCTTGGTCGCGTCGGCAAACGCATGCGTGACGAAGGGATAATCACCGGCCTCCTTGAGCCGAATTTCGAAAATCGACGCACCGCCGACCGGCACCGCCACGGTTTGCACGCCTTCGAGCGGGCTGTGCTGCGACCCGTCCACATAAACTTTCTCGAAGATTCCGCCGACAACGTGGAACGACGAGAAGCGATTGGGGCCGGCGTTCACGACGTACAGCCGCAACAATTCGCCGGTTTTTACGGCGATGGGATTCTCTGAGTACTGTGCCGCACGGCCGTTGAACACCACGTAATCCGGCGCGAGGCCGAGCAGGCGTTCCCACGAGAGCGAACGGGGTTTGCCGGGCATGACGGAATCGAGGTAGAACTCACTCTGCACGAACACGAACTCTTTCGCCGCCGGTCGTGGTGCGACGGGATCGACGATTAGCGCGCCGTACATCCCATTCGCGATATGCGCCGCCACGGGGGCGGTGCCACAGTGGTACAAGAACACGCCCGGGACGTGCGGAACGAAGCGATAGTGAATCGAGTCGTTCGGCATCACGTTCACGTAGTGCTTGCTCGGCGCGATCTCGGCCGCATGAAAATCCATGCTGTGCGGCATCATCGCCTTGTTGACAAGCGTAAAGTCCACTGTGTCGCCCTGTGTGACGCGAATGAATGGTCCCGGCACCCTTCCGCCGAACGTCCACGCGTCGTAGTTCACGTTCGGCGCGAGCACTATGGTCGCGTTCGAGATCTCCAGGCGGACGCGGTGAAGATGCTGCGTCGAGCGCGCCGGCGCTTCGGCACTGATCGGTGCGGCCGCGGCGCCTGTGCCCACTGGAGCTTCGCCATGCGAGACGTTGGCAGGAACATTCGTGGGCGTCTGCACAGCCGGCGGTGCCACAGTGCCGTGGGGAGTTTTCGACTGGCACGCGGCCGTCAACAGACAGAGCATGAGAATGCGGCGCTTTCGCTGCATGGAGCCTCCGGTATCGAGCGGGCGACCAATGGCCAATCGGCGGAAGGGCCGAGTGATGGCCTGAACGCCAAGACTCCCAACGCTACCGGATGCGAATCGCGTGCTCTGTAAGAGATGCGCTGATTCCCGGCCCGAAACGACCCGACGCGCCGTAATCGAACTCCAGCGGCGCTGTAGGGGAAGACCTCACGGGCGACCCTCAGCCACGCCGTGCAAGCAGAGCCCGCTGCAGCTACGGCCGAATCTTGCTGACCGCAACCACCTCGCTGGCTCGCGCCAGCGCCGCCGTGAGATCGTCCGTGAAGTTCGCCTCGCCGATGATCGCGACCAGCCCCGACTTCCCCATGGCGTCCTTCGGCTGCTGGTGGACCCCTGCGAGAATCAGGGTCGTCCCATCACGCCGCCCCTTCTTCACGAGCTCCCTGATCAGCGCGATTCCCGTGGCATCGAGCAATCCTACATTGCGCATCCTCAGGATCAGCACCGCCGGCGCCCGCTGGATCGAGCCCATCGTCTCCTTGAACTTGTCCGCCGCGCCAAAGAAAAACGGGCCGTCGATCTCATAAACTTGCACGCCCGCCGGAATCGCTCCCGACGCGACAGCGCCGCTCAGCAGCTCATCGCTCTCCGCCCCATCGTCCGCAAACAGCTCCGTGATCGCGGTGACATGTGTCGCCTCCGCCATTTTCTGCATGAAGAGGAACGACGCCAGCACCATCCCTACGCCGAGCGCGACCGTCAGGTCCACGAACACGGTGAGACCGAACGTCACGAGGAGCACCGCGATGTCGCCGCGCGGCGCGGTGAGCATCCCGCGAAACGTCCGCCACTCGCTCATGTGGTACGCGACCACCACGAGAATGCCGGCGAGCGTCGCCATGGGAATCAACGCCGCCCAGCGGCCGAAGAACAATGTGATCAGCAGGAGGGTGATGCTGTGC
>JBIOHR010000109.1:0-11245 GCA_044449085.1 Gemmatimonadales bacterium
ACCGCCTCCGGATTCTCGCCTTCCGACGGCTGCACGACTTTCCCGTCCAGCCCCACAATCTCCACCGGCACCCCGATCAACTCCTCGAGCAGCGCCGCCTTTCTCGACGCTCCCCATAGCTCCAGTCTCAGCGACTTCGCTTTCGGCACCGGCACCGGAGTGAGCCGCAGCGCGCGTTCCATCCAGCGCACTTTCACCTTGTCGACGGCGCTCACGTGGCCGCGGTCGAAACCGTCAGCGACGCGGAGGATGGCCGACAAACGCTTGATCCGGACGCGCGCGCGCTTGTCGAGCTGGGAGTAGGCCAGGTGTTTCCTGCGGTTGGGTGCCGCGCCGCGGTGATAGCGGCCCACGTGCGCCACGATCACCTGCTCCGTGGGCGACATCCCGAGCAGGTCTGCGTGCAGGATCAGGTGATACGAGTGCTTGTTGTGCCCCTCGTAGTTGATGTGGTATCCAACGTCGTGCAGCAGCGCGGCGTCGGAGAGGATGCGGCGGTCCTCCGGTGCGCAGCCGAGCCGTTCGCCGATCGAATCGAACAGCTGCAGTGCGAGGCGCTGCACCTGGCGGGAATGCGGCTCCTCGTAGTGGCAGCGCTCGGCGAACTCGCGCACCGAGCGTGACCGCGCCTCGCCGGGGTCGGCGATCGACGGCATCACGCGCGCGACCTCGAGCAGCAGCCCCTCGCGAATCCCGTACGCCGACGCGGCCAGGTCGCGGGGTTCCACCCGCGCGAGCACTTCCGCCGCGACCGCGAGCCCCGCGACGATGATGTCCGCACGCCCGCTGTTGAGCCCCTGAACCGTGAGCCGTTCCTCGACGGTCATCTCCTGCAGCATCTCGAGCACGTGCTCCACCTCGACGCGCGGAATTCGCGTGCCGTGCACCGATCGTGCGGCCCGCATCCCCTGTCTGGCCAGATAAATTCCCGCGAGGTTCGTGAAGGTGCCGCCCGAGCCGATGACGTCGGCGCCGCGCCAGTCGCGGACCGGGAGCGACCTGAGGATCCCCTCGCGAACGTGCTTGCGGAGCTTCTTCACGTCCTTCGCCCGCGGCGACGCGCCGAGAAACTGTTCCGTGAGCCGCAGCGCTCCGTACGGGAGGGAGATGAGGCGTTCGACGAGCCCCTCGGCGGAGAGCGCGAGTTCGAGCGAACCGCCGCCGATGTCCATCACCACCGCGCGGCCGTGGCCGAGCTCGAAGTGGGCGAGCGCGCTCCTGAACGCGAGGCGCGCCTCCTCCTCTCCGACGAGGATCCGGACGCGCAAGCCGGTCTCCTGCCGCACGCGCGTGATGAATGCGGCGCCGTTGGCCGCGTCGCGCACCGCGCTCGTGGCGACGGCCTCGATGCGCTTCGCGCCGAGCTGGCGGGCGAGCGTCGCCATTCGCACGAGCGACTCGATTGCGAGTCGCATCGGCTCGTCGGCGAGCGTGTTGGTTTCGGCGAGCCCCGTCCCCAGCCGTGGCGCCGCCTTCATTTCATCCACGACACGGATCTGGCCGTTGCTGCTCACATCAGCGACAATCTGGCGGATCGAGTTCGACCCAATGTCGATCGCCGCGATGCGCTGGTCACCCTCCTCGCGTACGGCGCGATAGGGTCCATCGGTTGAGGTCAGGCGGAGCGGCGTCGGAGAGCTCATATGTCTTCGACAAGCCTAGTGAAAGTTCCGCCGGCGCGAAACGGGAGTCAGCCTGCCGGCGCGTCCGCCGCGGCCGGAGGGAAGTGCACCGAAATCGTCGTGCCGACTCCCACGGTGCTCTCGGCGCGGACCGTACCGCCGTGCGCCTCGACCAGATGCTTCACGATCGAGAGCCCGAGTCCCGTGCCGCCCTCGTCGCGTGAACGCCCTGGATCCACGCGGTAAAAGCGCTCGAAAATGCGCGGCAGGTGCTGCGGCGCGATGCCGCTTCCCGTATCGCGGACGCCGATGGTGACGCCGCCGTCGTCGCGCAAGAGCGAGAAGATCGCGACGTGCCCGGTGGTCGTGTGGCGCACCGCGTTGTCCGCGAGGTTGCCGAGCACCTGCCTGATTGCCGTCGGATCGGCCCAGATCTCGCGCGCCCGCGCGTGCACGCTCGCCTCGAGCCGGATACCCTTTGCGCCCGCCGCGTCGCGGGCGGCACCGATCACGTCTGCGGCCACCGCCGCGAGATCGACTCGTGTCGGATTCGGCGTCCAGCTTCCCGATTCGATGCGGGAGAGATCCAGCAGGTCGTCGACGATTCGCTGCATGCGCCGCGTGTTCCCGAGAATGCGCTCGGCGAATTGCCTGCGCCGGTCTTCGGGAGGATCGTCCTGCACGAGCGTTTCGGCAAACCCGCCGATGATCGTCAGCGGCGTGCGCAGTTCGTGCGAGACGTTCGCGACGAAATCGCGGCGCACGGATTCGAGCCGGCGAAGCCGCGTCAGGTCCAGCAGGGCGAGGATCACGCCGCCCGATTCGAGCGGACGCGCCGTGATGTTCACCGTGCGCCCGAGCAGCGTCGCCTCGCTGCCGTCCGTGGTGTCGCCGTCAAATGCGGACTGCAGGGCCTCGCGCAGGGCGCGCTCGCGCGGGATGAGGTCGGCGGAGAACGGAATCGGCTCGCGGACGCCGAGCAGCCGCCGCCCGGTCTCGTTGATCCGGATGACGTGGCGCGTCGCGTCCAGGCCGACAACGCCTTCGTTGAGCGACTCCGTGAGCTGCACGAGCAGCGCCTCGTCGGCGCGCCGCGCGGCATCGCGCGCCTCGAGCTGGACCGAAAGCTCGCGCAGCGACAGCGCGAGATCGCCGAGCTCGCCGGGTGCATCGAGCGACGCGCGGCGCGCGAGGTCGCCGTCGGCGATCCCGCGCGCGACGTCGCGCAGCTCGATGAGCGGGCGCGTGATCGACCGGGAAAGACTCCACGCGACGAGCAGCGCCACCACGAGCGCCGCCCCGCCCGCCACCGTCACTGCGCGCTGCGCGTCCGAGATCGTCGTCTCCAGCGAGACCATCGGCATCGACACGCGCGCCACGCCGAGCGGCGTTCGGACCGCGACGTACAGCTGCTCGTCGCCGTCGGACGGACTCGGCCGCATCGAGGTGCCGATGCCGTCGCGGATCGCGGTGAGCACCTCCGGCCGGTGCGAGTGATTCTCGAGCCTCTGCATCCCCTCGCGGTCGAAGTCGGCGTCGCCGGCCACGACGCCATCCGGGCCGATCAGCGTGACCCGGTGGCCGAGCGCGCGGCCGTCGGCATGCGCGAGCGCATAGGGATCCGCGCCGCCCGTCCAGTGCGCGGCCACGACGTGCGCCTCGCGCGCGAGCCCCGCGACGGCCTCGTCATGCAGGCGCGCGCCGAGCTGGCGGTCCACCAGGTACACCATCACGAGGACGTGCACGCCGACGACGGCGAGCGCGCCGAGCAGCACGCGATTGGTCAGCCTCACGAATCGCGCGCCGTGGGTGCCTTCATGCGGTATCCGAAGCCGCGCACGGTCTCGATCAGCGCACCGGCGGGGTGCAGCTTCGTGCGGAGGCGCTGCACGTGCATGTCCACGGTGCGCGTCTGGATGTCGGGAGCGGCCTCCCATACGGTCTCGAGCAGGTGCGTGCGCCCGAGCGTCCGGCCGCGTCGCTCGGCGAGCGCGCGGAGGAGGCGAAACTCGGTGGCGGTGAGCTCGACTTCTTCGTCCTTCACCCACACGCGGTGCGCGGACCTGTCGATGCGGACCGGCCCGGTGACGAGCACGTCGCCTGCGTCGGGGGCGGCGTTCACGCGGCGGAGGATCGCGCCCACGCGGAGCACCAGTTCCTGCGGGCTGAACGGTTTCGTGATGTAATCGTCGGCGCCGAGTGAGAGGCCGCGGATCCGGTCGACCTCCTCCTTTCGCGCGGTGAGCATCATCACGGCGATGCGCCGCGTGGCGTCGTCGTGCTGCAGTTCCTCGAGCACGTCAAACCCGGACATCCCCGGAAGCATCAGGTCGAGCACGATGAGCGCGGGGTGCTCGCGGCGCGCGATCGTGAGCGCGTCGGGGCCGGCCGCGGCGGAGGATACCCGGTAGCCCGCCTTGGCGAGATGGTAGACGACGAGGGCGACGATGTCCGGTTCGTCGTCCACGACGAGGATCCGGTCTCCGGGCGCCGCGGCCGCGCCGGCCGGTGCCGCGCTCACGAGGTCACTCCGGCGAGCCGCCGCGCGACTGCGCCGACGAGCAGGTCGATCGCGACGGTGTTGTGCCCGCCGCGCGGCACGATGAGGTCTGCATAGCGCTTGCTGGGTTCGACGAACTGCAGGTGCATGGGCTGCACGGTGGTGAGGTATTGATCGAGGATTTCATCGAGCGGACGGCCGCGCTTGGCCATGTCGCGGCGGATCCGGCGGATGAGGCGCACGTCGGCGTCGGTGTCCACGAACGCCTTCACGTCGCAGCGCGCCCGCACGCGCTCGTCCACGAACAGGAGGATTCCGTCGATGACCACGGCGTCGGCCGGCGTGACGCGCTCGGTCCGGCGTTCCCGCAAATGCGTGAGGTAGTTGTAGACCGGCTTCTCAACAGCTTCCCCCTTGGAGAGCGCTTCGAGGTGCGACACGAGCAGGTCGAAGTCGAACGCGTCGGGGTGATCCCAGTTCAGCCGGCGTCGCTCGTCGAGCGACAGATCCGACCGGTCGCGGTAGTACGCGTCCATGTCGATGAACGCCACCGACGCCGGCATCAGCGCCTCCGCAATCTTGCGCGCGACCGTGGACTTCCCCGACCCCGACCCGCCCGCGATGCCGATGATCGTCGGTTTCATCGCGCTGGACGGTCCGAATTCGGCACGGGGGAAAGCTCCCGGTTCGTAACGAAAAAGAGAAGCGAATGGGGTGTCACGATCGTGTATCGTGCCGAAGAGCGAGGGGCGAGTCAACAGGGGCGAGGACGGCCAGCGGCGGGTACATAGTCGTTGGTCATTGGTGATAGGTAGTTAGCCCGGGTCGCGAGCCGCGCGCCGGAGCGCGTTGCCAGGGCAGAGAGCCAACGACCAACGACCAATGACCGATGACGCGTCGTTCATCTCGCCCCTCCGCGGCAGCCCCCTTAGCTTTCCTCCATGGAACGCCGATTGATCGCCGCTGCGGCACTGTTGCTGGCCACCACCGGCCCGGTTGCCACCGCGCAGACTGTCGACCTGGTCATCGCCTCGACGACCGACGTCCACGGCCGCGTGCGCGGCTGGGATTACTATGCCGACACCGCGGAGACGGCGCGCGGCCTGTCGCGCGCGGCGACGATCATCGATTCGGCCCGTGCGGCGAACCCGGGCCGCCTGATCCTCGTGGACGCCGGCGATTTCCTGCAGGGCAATCCGTTCACCGACGTCGCGCTGCACATCGATTCTGCGATGCCCAACGCGGTCATCGCCGCCATGAATGCGATGCACTACGACGCGGTGACGGTGGGGAACCACGAGTTCAATGACGGCGTGCCGTCGCTCCGCCATGCACTCTCGACCGCCGACTTCCCGCTGCTCGCGGCGAACGTTTCCGGCGGCCCGGCTCCCCCGGCCTGGCGTCCGTACACGATCGTCGAACGCGAGGGCGTGAAGGTCGGGATCGTCGGCGCGACGACGCCCGGATCGATGGTCTGGGATGCGTCGAATCTTCGCGCGGCGCACGTGACCGTCGGCACGATCGCTCCGGCGCTGGCGAACGGTGTCAGAGCGGCGCGTGCCGCCGGCGCGAACGTCATCGTGGTTGTCGCACACGCGGGGATCAGCGGGGAGTCGAACTACGACACGCTCGCGGCGCACACCGGCGGCGAAAATCCGATGGCGGATGTTCCGCGCCAGGTGCCCGGGATCGACCTCATCGTGTTCGGCCACACGCATCGCGAGGTGGCCGACACGACGATCGACGGGGTGTTGCTCACCCAGCCGCGCAACTGGGCGACGAGCGTGTCGCTGGCGCACATCGTCGTCGAGCGGCGCGAAGGTGCGTGGCGGGTGGTGTCGAAACGGGCGTCGATCGTTCGTGCCGCGGGACACGCCGAGGGCGGCGCGGTGCTCGCGGCATCGGAGCGGGGCCACGAGGACGCGCGGAGGTATGCGCATACCGTCATCGGACACACGGCCGTCGCCTGGAGCGCGGATTCGTCGCGCGTGGCGGATGTGCCGATCATGGACTTCGTCGCGGAGACCATGCGCCGTGCGTCCGGCGCCGATCTTGCTTCGGTGGCGGCCTTCTCGACTCAAGTGAAGATCCCCGCCGGGGCCGTCACCGTGGCGCAGATGGCGCAGCTCTACCCTTACGAAAACACGCTGCGCGTCCTGCGCATCTCCGGGGCGCAGCTGAAGGCGTATCTCGAGCAGAGCGCGAAGTATTTTCGTGTCACCGGAAGCGGTGACACGGCGCGGGTGTCGGCGAATCCGGCGATTCCCGGCTACAACTTCGAGATTGTCAGCGGTGTCGACTACGCCATCGACCTCTCGCAGCCGCCGGGCGAGCGGATCGCGGGACTGCGTTATCACGGCAAGACGGTCCGCGAGAATGACTCGTTCACGATCGCGCTCTCGAACTACCGCGCGGAGGGCGCCGGCGGATATGCGATGCTGCACGGCGCGCCGCTCGTGGTGGACCGCCAGCGGGACATTCGGCAGATGCTCATCGGCGAGGTCGCGCGGCGCGGCACGCTGCGTCCTTCGGACTATTTCACGCCGAACTGGCGTCTCGTGCCGGCCGCTCTCGCCGAGAAGGCGGCCACCGCGATCCGCGGTGAGCGGCCGTTCGAGGCGATCCCCGCCGCGTCGACCATCCGCATCATCTCCACGAACGATTTCCATGGTGCCCTCGAGGCGCGTCCCGACGGCAACGCCGGCCTGCGCGGCGGGGCGGCGCAGCTCGCCGCGATGATCCATCAGGCGGAATCCGAGTGCAGCGGATCGTGCGCGTCGATTTACCTCGACGCGGGCGACGAGTTTCAGGGGACGCCGGAATCGAACCTCGCGTACGGCCGCCCGGTCACCGAGCTGTTCAACCAGCTCGGCCTCGCGGCATCCGCCATCGGCAACCACGAATTCGACTGGGGCCAGGACACGCTCCGCGCGCGCATGCGGCAGGCGCACTACGCGATGCTCGGCGCGAACATTCATTTCACGAACGGCCGCGACGTGCCGTGGGTACGACAGGACACGATCGTCGTGCGCGGCGGCGTGAAGATCGGGATCGTCGGGATCGCGACGCAGCTCACGCCGCACACGACGAAGGCGTCGAACGTGGAGGGCCTGCGCTTCGACGACCCCGTCGCGACCGTGAACGAACACGCGAAGACGCTGCGCGCGCGGGGCGCGGACCTCGTGATCGTCGTCGAGCATGACGGTGCGTTCTGCGATCGCGCCGCCGGCTGCCGTGGCGAGATCATCGGCCTCGCACAGCATCTCACCGAGCCCGTGGACGCCATTGTGAGCGGACACACGCACTCGCTGGTCAACACGACGGTGAAGGGGATCCCGATCGTGCAGGCACTGTCGTCAGGCCGCGCGATCGGGGTGATCGACCTGCCGGTGAACCCGGCGGACCGCGCCAATACGCGTGAATACGTGCGGATGGTGAAGACGGACTCGATCACCGCCGACCCGGCCGCCGACGCGATCCTGCACACGGCGGCACAGCGCGTGGCATCCGTGGTCGCACGGCCGATCGCGACCGTCGCGGAGAACATGCCGCGGCGCGGCGACCAGTACGCGCTCGGAAACCTGATCGCCGACGCGCAGCGCGCGGCGGCCCGCGCCGACGTCGGCGTGATGAACAACGGCGGCATTCGCACCGAGCTTCACGCCGGCCCCGTCTCGTACGGCGCGCTGTTCGAAGTCCAGCCGTTCGGAAACATGCTCGTTCGCCTGACGGTAAAGGGACGCGACCTGCGCCGGTACCTCGAGTCGTTCGTTGCGCGCGGGGCTCCGCGGGTGCACGTGAGCGGCGTGGTCGCGCATTACGATCTCGCGCGGCACGAAGGCGCACGCATCGTCTCCGTCACGGTCGGCGGCGCACCGCTCGACGATGCGCGCGACTACACGGTCGCGTTCACGGACTTCATGGCCACGGGCGGTGAGGGGCTCGACCTCGCCCGTGTGGCCTCGCAGCAGGACGCGCTCGGGATCATCGATCTCGACGCGCTCATCGCGTACATGCAGTCCCAGCCAGGCGGCATCGTCAAGCCCGACGCCGCTCCCCGCCTCATTCCGGTGCCGCGATGACGGAGCCCCAGCTGCTGCGCGTGTTCGTGAACGGCACCGGACTGTCGGTGCCGCACGGTTCGACCGTCGGTGATGCCGTCCGCGCGCTCAGCGCCGCCGAGGCGGACGAGGTCACCGCCGGCACGCGCGCGGCGACCGACAGCCGCGGGCTCCCGGTCGCCGTCGACGCGCCGGTCACCGGCGGGATGGTACTCCGGGTCGTTTCCTCGCGCGCCCTGCGCGCGGCGGACGATTCCGCGTGACGGAGATTCCGCTCGCACTGCTGAGGAAAATTCCAAAGGCGGAGCTGCATTGCCATCTCGATGGCTCGGTCCGCCCGTCGACGCTGCTCGAGCTCGGGCGCGAACTCGGCGTGCCGATGCCCGAGGCGTCGCCGGACGCGCTCGCGCATCACATGTACGTTCGCGATGCGCGGCACCTGGAGGATTACCTGACGCGGTTCGACGTCACGCTGAGCGTGATGCAGAGCGAGGCCGCCGTCGAGCGGATTGCGTTCGAACTCGCGGAGGACGCATCAGCCGATGGCGTGCGCTATCTCGAGGCGCGCTTCGCGCCGGTGCTCAATCAGCGGTGGGGCCTCGCGCTGGAGGCTCCCGTGGAGGCCGTCCTGCGGGGATTCGCGCGCGCCGAAGCCACGCACGGGATCGTGGCGCGCGTCATCATCTGCGGCCTGCGCCACCTGCCGCCGGAGGTTTCGCTCGAGCTCGCGCGCCTTGCGGTTTCGTTCCAGGGCAGGGGGGTGGTCGGCTTCGACCTCGCGGGCGGGGAGGCAGGGCACCCCGCGTCCGCGCATCGGGCGGCGTTCATGCACGCGCATGAGCACGGGATGTTCTGCACGTGCCACGCCGGTGAGGGGGCGGGGCCGGAGTCGGTGGCCGACGCCGTTCACGGCTGTGGTGCGCAGCGCGTGGGGCACGGCACGCGGCTCATCGAAGATCCGCGCCTCACCGACGAACTCGCGAAGAACGGCGTCGCGATCGAAGCGTGCCTCACGAGCAACGTCCAGACGCGCGCGTCGCGCGACTACGAGTCGCATCCGCTGCGCGCGTACTTCGCGCGCGGGATGCGGGTCACGCTCAACACCGACAACCGCCTCATGAGCGGCACGACGCTTACCGCCGAGTACGCGCACGCGGCGCGCGAGCTCCACTTCACCATCGACGAGCTGTGCACGCTCGCGCGCAACGGGTTCGAGGCCGCGTTTCTGCCCGAGGACGAGCGCCGGCGGCTGCTCGCCGCCGTCGCGCCGGAGTTTGCCTCGCTGCGCGGCGCGGCGACATGAGTGTGACACCATCGCCAGCAGCGGACGACTCGTCCGCCGCGGCCCGCGCGGCAGACATGTTGCGGGCGCGCTTCGGAGCGCGCGAGCCCTCTGCCGCGATAATTCTCGGCAGCGGCCTCGGCGGCCTCGCGGCCCGCATCGCGAATGCGTCGAGGATTCCATTCGCGGAGATTCCCGGATTCCACCAGACCACCGTCGCCGGTCACCGCGGTGAACTCATTCATGGAACGCTCGCCGGACGCGACGTGGTCGCGCTCGCCGGCCGGTTCCACATGTACGAGGGGCACGGCGCGCGCACGGCGGCGTATCCGGTGCGCGTCGTGCGCGCGCTGGGAGCGAAGGTACTGTTCGTCTCGAACGCCGCCGGGGGAATCCGCCGCTCGTTCGCGCCGGGCGACCTGATGATCATCGAGGATCATCTCAACCTGATGTTCCGGAACCCCCTGCTGGGCCCGGTGCAGCGAGGCGACCTGCGATTCCCGGACATGTCGGCCGCGTGGTCTCCGCGACTCGTGTCGCTGCTCAAGGAGAGTGCACGTGCGGCGGGCGTCCCGGTGCAGTCGGGTGTTTACGCGGGCCTGCTCGGCCCGAGCTACGAGACGCCCGCGGAAGTAAGGATGCTCGCAACGCTCGGCGCAGATGCGGTGGGGATGTCCACGGTCCCCGAAGCGATCGCCGCGGCAGCGATGGGGATGGAAGTCGCCGGAGTCAGCCTGATCACGAATGCGGCGGCAGGGATTTCAGCGGTATCGCTGAGTCATGAGGAGGTAATGCAGGCGGGGGAGGAGGCGGGCGAGCGGTTTTCCCGAGTGGTGGAAGAGTTTTGCTCGCGGCTTGGCTAAAGGCCGGGGGCCAACTCATAGCTAAGAGTCTGCGGCGGCGAACTGAAGCGGAGATATTTCAGCGTCGAGCATGGCGTTGGAGACTTGGTCGTCTGACGCGCCCAACTTGCAGCAGATGTCCCTCCGCTTCAGTTCACCACTGCGAGCTCTCCGCTCCTTCGCTCTTATTTCCTGGGCTCGGGCGCACGCGGCAGCGTCGCCAGCCGATCCTTGAACGCGTGAAAGTTCTCCGAGTCCTTCGTCAGCCCCTCCAGCGACCGCTCGGGATACGTGCGGATCAGCGCTTCAGTCGCGGCGATCCGGTCTTCCTCCACCGGATGCGACGCGAGAAACGTGCTCACCGCCGACGGATTCGATTTCCGCTCTTCGAGCAGAATCCTGAACATCTGCGGAATGCCGTACGGGTCGATGCCGGCCTTGATCGTCGTGCGAACTCCCTCGGCGTCGGCCTCGGCTTCGTCGGAGCGGCTGAACTTGGCGAACAGGCCGGCCGCGCCGATGTTCGCCACGGCCGGAGCAATGCCCGACGCGCAGACCCGGGTGAGCAGGCACCCCGCCGACGTCAGCACATTGGCCCCTTGCGACTTCTGCATCTGCTTGATGGAGTGCCGTTGTGTCACGTGGCCGATCTCGTGGCCGAGCACGCCGGCGACCTGGCTCATGGATTCTGCCCGCTCGATCAGCCCGCGGTTGATGTAGACGTATCCGCCCGGAATGGCGAAGGCGTTGATCTCCTTGCTGTCCACGATGTTGAAGTGCCAGTCGAGGCCGCGCTGATCGGTCACCTTGGCGAGCGAGTCGCCGAGCACGTTGATGTACCGGACGACCTCGGGGTCGGTGATCAGGGGCATCTGTTTCGCGATCTGGTCCGCCTCGCTCGTGCCCATCTGCACTTCCTTGACCTGCGACACCGCGCA
>JBIOHR010000110.1:0-11242 GCA_044449085.1 Gemmatimonadales bacterium
AGGCGCCACCGCATCCGGTCCGTCGCGCCGAGGGCGCGCATCGGTTTCACGATCAGGTGGTTGTCCTCGAGCAGCCATGATGCTTCCGCGCCCTGCGCGTTGAGCGCGACGCCGCGCCGCATGATCTCGTGCGTGAAGAGCGCGAGGATCGTCCGCGAGCGGAACTTGTCCTTCACGCCCAGCGCCATCACGCGCCCATACTTCGGCCTGCGCTTGTACCAGAGCATCCGCGCGAGGCCCAGCGGGAATAGGCGCCCGCCGCGATTGCGGATCAGTGCGTCGTTGTAGTCGGGCACGACGAACATGAATCCCGCCGGCTCTCCGTCCACGTACGCGATGAACGAGAGATCCTTCCACGCGAGGTGCTTCATGTCCTTCGCCATGTGGTGGAACTCGGCTTCGCCCATGGGAATGAAGCCCCAGTTCTTTTCCCATGCGTTGTTGTAGATGTCCCAGCAGAGTGCGACTTCGCGCTGGAACTTGCCGGGATCGATCGTGCGGAAGGTGATGCGCCCCTTTTTTACGGCGCGCTCGGCGTGGCGCACGAGCAGCTCCGGGGGCTGGAAGTTCGGACGGTTGGCGAACCAGAGGCCGAGGAGATCCTTTGCCTTGGCCATGCGCGCGTGTGTGCAGAGCGTGTCGTACCAGGGCGGATTCCACGCGGTCATGAACGTGGGCCGGTGCTCGAAACCTTCCACGAGCAGGCCGCATTCATAGTTCGTGCTCGGATTGAACGGACCGCGCATGCTCTCGAGACCCCGGGCAGCCAGCCATTGCTCCGCGGCGTCGAACAACGCGTCGGCCACGGCTTGATCATTGATGGATTCGAAAAACCCCCAGAACCCGGCGCGATCGTCGTTGAACTTGTTGTGTGCGCGGTTTTCGATGGCGGCGATGCGGCCGACAGGCACGCCGTTGCGCGATGCGATGAACAGCGCGCGGGCCGCCTCGTGGTAGAACGGATTCTTCTTGTCGTCGAGTGCGTCGTAGACGGATTCGCGAAGAGGCGGCACCCAGTTCGGGTGGTCCTTCGCGTTGTAGAGGCGCCACGGGATGTCGACGAAGAGGCGCAAGTCGGCTGGTGTAACGGCGGCGCGAACTTCGATGTTGCTGGAATTGTTGGTCATGGACGGATGGCGATCGCGCCGTGGTAGCGCGCGGGACCAGCGGGGAGGGGCAGGCTGGGGAGGTCGACGATGCGCGTCGGCGCGTTCTCGGGCCGGGCACCAAACAGGCCGGCTCCCGTCGCCTTGACTGCCGCTTCGAGACGGCACCAGTGCCGGACGAATGCATCGCCCTCGGCGTCGCCGGCGGCGATATCGGCATGCAACTGGTCGCGCGTGCGCGCGTCGAACATGCGGTCGGCGATCTTGCGCCACTCCGGCACGACGCGGACCCGCTCGACGTCCACGCCGACCTCCGCCGTGCGGCTCAGCGCCACCAGGAGCACGTCGCCGCTGTGCGACACGTTGAAGTTGAGGCGTCGGCGCGCGTCGCGCGCTGCGAGAAACGGCTTGCCGCCTGGCTCGCGGGCAATGTCCGTTTCGGCGAGAGTTGTCGTCGTTACGTGAGATGGTACGTCTGGACGTACGTGAGTTGCCGGAGGCACGTGATGTACGTCTGGACGTACGTTCGGACGTAAGGTGTCGAAAGTGCCGAAAAATGGGGCGGCGCCGCGGGGACCGCCGCCGGGCGGATCACCGAGCGCGGCGCCGAGAATCTCTCTCACCGTCGCTTCGACCGCCGCGCGTCCGTCCCGCACGCACGCGCAGCACACCACGGCGTCGTTCCCGTCCAGGAGTGCAGGAAGTTCCACGGCGCGCCATGCGGTGACGGCCACACGCGGCGCATGGCCCGCGTGCTCCGGTCCGCGAGGTTCGGCCATCACCCTCGCGCGGGCAGGCGCGCGTCGCCGCGCGTGGCGCCCGGTGCAACCGACGCGACGGCGGCCAGCGCGTCTGCGAGCGCCGTCACCGCACCGCGCAGCTGCACGTCCGTATGCAGCGCCGTGATGAAGAACCGTAGCCTGGCCTGCTCCTCCGGAACGGACGGCGCAAGCATCGGCTGCACGTCATACCCCGCATCGAGCAGCAGCTCGGAGAGCTTTGCGGCACGCACCGAGTCGCCGACGATGACCGGAACCACCGGCGTCCCCGAACCCGCGCCGATCTCGACGCCCGCCGCCGCGCAGAGCTCGCGAAAGCGGTCGGCGCGATCGCGCAGCCGCGCGACGCGCTGCGGTTCGGCGCGCAGTTTTCGAAGCGCGGCCAGTGCCGCTGCGGCGTTCGCCGGTGCCATCCCCACGCTGTACACGAAACCCGGCGCGGTGTACTTCAGGTACTTCACCAGCGCCGCGCTCCCGGCGATGTATCCGCCGACGCTGCCGAGCGACTTGCTGAGCGTCCCCATCCAGATCTCGACGCGCCGCGGGTTCACGCCGGCGTGCTCGGCGAGTCCGCGGCCGGTCGCGCCCAGTACGCCGAGCGAGTGCGCCTCATCCACCATCAGCATCGCGTGGTGCCGTGCCTTGACCTCCACGAACCTGGCGAGGTCGGGCGTGTCGCCGTCGGCGCTGTACACGCCCTCGATGACCACCAGCGCGCGGCGATGCTGCGCGCGCGCGCGGGTGAGCATGTCGTCGAGCGCCGCCCAGTCGTTGTGCGGAAACACCAGGCGCCGCGCGCCGGAGAACTCCGCGCCCTGCATCGCACTGTTGTGCAAAAGCGCGTCACAGAACACGATGTCGTCGGCCCCGAGCAAATGCGAAATGGTCGACACATTGGTCGGGTGGCCGCCGATGTAGGCGATCGCGTCGTCCGCGCCGACGAACGCGGCGATCTCCGCCTCGAGTTCGAGGTGCACCGCGCGCTCGCCGGAGACGACGCGGCTCGCCGACACCGACGTTCCCCACCGCGCGATGGAGTCCTGCGCCGCGCGCGTCACGTCCGGATCGCCGGACAGGCCGAGGTAGTTGTAGTTCGCGAAGCTCACCAGCGGCCGGCCATCGATGGCCGTGGCGTTCGTCGCGACGCCGTCGTGCACGCGAAAGAACGGATTGGCGGCGCCGTGCGCGGCGAGCAGCTCCAGTCTCTCCCGCAGCGTGCGATACTCGGCCCACTGCGCGACATCCGTGCTCGCGGCGGTCGGCGCGCCGTAGCGGCGGCGCGTGACGGCCGGCATTCCCGCGGGGGTCGCCGCGGTCGACCGGGATTCACCGGACGCGAGGAAGCGGGCCAGTGTGCCGATGTCGGGCTGGCTCCACAGCTGCGCGGCGTCGATCGGCCGGCCCAGCTGCCCCTCGAGCGCGACCAGCAGGCGTGTCGCGGCGATCGAATCGACGCCGAGGTCGCGAAGGGTGGCGCGCGAGTTCGCGCGCGTCGCATCGATGAGCAGCTCATCACGGAGCCAGTCGAGGACGAACGCCTCGATCGCGTCGGCAACCGGCGGGACGTCGCTGCCCGGAGCGCGCCACCGCGCGACGACGTCGAGCATCCCACTGAGGTACGCCGCGCGGCACGCGCGCCGCTGGATCTTTCCGCTCGACGTGCGCGGGATCGTCCGCTGGCGGATCAGCACGATCTCGTCCGGAACGACGCCGACCGTCGACGCGAGGCCCGTGCGCACCGCGTGAAAGAGCGACCCGAACGTCTGCTCCTTGTGCTGGCGTCCGACTTCCGCCACGAGCACGAGCCGCTCGCGCCCGCTGTCCTCGACGCTGAACGCGGCGGTGAACCCGGGGCGCAGGTTTTCATTGCTCCGCTCCGCGGCCACTTCGATATCGTGCGGGTAGTAGTTGCGGCCGTCGAGGATCACGAGATCCTTCAGCCGCCCCGTGATGATGAGCTGTCCGTCGGCGATCACGCCGAGGTCGCCCGTGCGCAGGAAGGTCCGGCCCGCGGGTCCGCTCCCCGCGAGGCGCGCGCGGAACGCCGCCGCGGTGGCATCGGCCCGGTTCCAGTAGCCCATGCCGACGCTGCCGCCGGCAGTCCAGATCTCGCCGACCTGCCCGTCCACGCACGGGACGCAGCTGTCCGGATCGACGATCGCGACGGTGACTTCCGTCGCCGGCGTGCCCGCGGGGACGAGCGCGACCGCATTCGCGTCACCGTCGGCCGCGGTACGCAGCTCCCCAGATTCCAGCCGCGCGCGATCGGCGATCACGGCATGCCCGCGGGTCGCGCGTCCGCCCGACACGAGCAGCGTCCCCTCGGCGAGTCCGTAGCAGGGCACGAACAGGTCGCTGCGCAATCCACACGGCGAAAACGCTTCGACGAAACGCGCCAGTGTTTCGGCTCGCACCGGCTCGGCGCCGTTGAACGACGTGCGCCACGCAGAGAGGTCGAGCGTGCGCCGCTCGTCCTCGCCGATGCGCTCCACGCAGAGATCGTACGCGAAGTTCGGCGCGCCGCTCGTCGTCGCGCGGCAGCGCGAGATCGCTTCGAGCCAACGGAACGGCCGCTGGAGGAACGTCGCGGGCGCCATCAGCGACGTCGGGACGGACGCATAGATCGGCTGGAGGATCCCGCCGATCAGCCCCATGTCGTGGAACGGCGGCAGCCAGAACACGGCGCCGTCGTTCTCCTCGTGCGCGGTCACGCGGTGCACGACCACCGAGTTGTGCAGGAGGTTCGCGTGCGACAGCATCACGCCGCGCGGCTCACCCGTGGAGCCCGACGTGTACTGGAGCATCGCGAGCGACGACGTCACAACCGGTGGGTCGGGGAGCGCCGCCGGATCGCGCGTCAGCAGGCGGGTCACGTCGAGCCAGGTGACGGCGCCGAGTTCGGGTGTCAGCGTGAGCCAGCTCTCGAGACGCGCCATGAACGCGCCGGAGACGATGGCGACGCGCGCGTCGCAGTCGGCGACCATTCGCGCGACGCGGGTGTCCGCGCGGCGCGGATTGGGCGGGTACGCCGGCACGGCGACGGCGCCCGCATAGAGGCAGCCGAAAAACGCCGCGATGTAGTCGAGTCCCGGCGGCACCAGCACGACGACGCGATCACCCGGAACGACGTGCTCGCTCAGGCCGGCGGCGATGGCGCGCGCGCGCTGGCGGAGCTCCGCAAACGTGATGGAGGTCTGCTCGTGCCCGTCGCTGTGGATGTAGCGAAAGATCGTTCGCGACGGTTCTCTTGCCGCGCGGTAGTCGAGCACGTCCACGAACGTCTGCGTGCCGGCCTCTCGCGCATCGTCGGGCAGCAACCGGGTTTCGTTCACGCCTCGGGTTCCTCTGGCGATCGCGCCGCGACGGAAAGCTTCGGCCCGCGCATCCACGCCGCGCGGGTGTACCAATGATAGGTGTCGCACAGGCCGGATTGAAGTGGGACCCGCTGTGCCCAGCCCAGCTCGTTCCGTGCGCGGGCGCTGTCGCACGTCCACCAGCGCGGGTTGGTCATGGCCGCCTTGTTCCGGTTGAGCAGCGTCGGCATACCGGTTACGGTGCCCGCGGCATCGCAGGCCCACGCGGCGGCACTCAAGAGTGCGCGCGGTATCTCCATCTCGACAGGCGTTGTACCCGCGGCCTCCGCGACGGTTCTGTACAGTGTGCGCCAAGTCACAGGCGTCTCATTCGCGATGAAGTACGTCCGTCCCACGGCGCCGGGCAGATCGGCGGACCGAATCAAGCCATCGACGACGTCGCTCACGTGCACGATCGAGATGAGCTGCTCGCGCGGCGACGCGTAGAGTGCCACCCGGCTGGCTGCCTGCTTGAATGCCTGCAGAAAGTCGCGATCGCGCGGACCGTATACGGCGGCGGGCCGGACGATCACGATCGGCACGCGTCCGGCATGGCGCGCGGCTTCCTGCTCCGCTTCGAGCTTCGATACGCCATAGGCCTCGATCGGATGCGGCGCGTCGTCCTCGCGTACGGGTGCATCAGCCGCAGTCGCGGGCCCGGCGGCCGCCTGCGACGAAACCAGCACGCAGTGCGGCGGCGCGGAGCGCGCCGCGAGCGCGCCGAAGATATTTGCGGCCGGACGGACATTTCCCGAGCGAAACCCGGCGGCGGTGTGCGCCTTCGTCACCCCGCCGACGTGAAACACGTGCGTCGCCCCGTCCCACACGGGCGAGCGGCGCACCGAGTCGGCGTCGAGGAGGTTCATCTCATGGTATTCGACGCGGGGATCCCGCAGCCCGCGTGATCGCACCGCCGCGCGCGTGATCGCACGCACCGTTGCGCCACGCGCGAGCAGCGCATCCACGAGGTGCGACCCGACGAAACCGGAGGTGCCGGTGACCACCGCGAGCATGCGCCGAATCTCGCTCCGTGCGGCGCTGATGCAAGGCCCACTTGCGGCAAGCGGTGCCGCCCGACGAGAGTTTCTTCCGTGCAACGCCTTCTCCGGTCGCCACTGCTGTTCAGTCTCGTGCTCCTCGCCGGTGCGGCGGTGGCACTGCTGGTGGCCGACGGGATCAACAACCCGCCGACACACGAGGACCTCGGATTCGTCCGCGTCGACACTGCGAGCAAGAGCCATGTCCTGATCCTGCTTGTGGACAGCTGGCGTCACCAGACGGCGGTGAACAGCGCGATCATGCCTGCCGTGGCGCGGCTCAGCCGCGACGGCGCGTCTGGGAAGCTTGAGACGGTGTTCGAGGGGTTTTCCATTCCCGCGATTCGCGCCGAGTTTTCCGGCGCCGCCGAAACGCAGCTGGTCAACTTGATCCGCAACTTCCACTTCCGCGCGCTCCCGACCGAGTCGTCTTTCCTGGACGCCAATCGCATTGGCAAGCACTCGCTCGTGGTGGGCGACGAGCCGTTCACCCAGTTCGGTCCCTTCCTCGAGAAGCGCCTTCCGGCCGCTCAGGGACTCGACATCTACGGCCGCGACAAGCTCCGCCCCGGCATTGCCCTCGATGCATACCGCAGTGGCACGTACGACCTCGTCGTATGCCACTACGAGACGGGGGACTGGCGCGCGCATGAATACGGCATCCATGCGCCTCAGTATGCGGCGGCGTTCGCGCATGTGGATTCAGTCATCGCCGATTTCGCGCGCGCGCGTAGGCCTGGGGACTACCTCCTCGTCTTTGGCGACCATGGCCACAACGAGCGCGGCGAGCACAAGACGGGGATCTACATTCCGACGCACGGTCTTTTCATCGGCCCCGACATCACGCCAGGCGTAGTCTTTCCGTCGCTTCCCGTGAGCGATCTGCGCGTGATCATCGATCATGCACTCGGCATCCAGCTCCGCGCTCCGGCGCGCGAGGCCGGGCGGCTCGCGCAGTTCCTGCCGCTCGAGCCGGTGGCCGCGGCCGCGGACCCGGCACGGCCGCGAGGGCCCGCGGTGAGCCGCCGCGTGAGCGACTACATGCTGTTCGCGCTCTTTCTCGCGGCGCTCGGCGCGGCGGCGATTGTCGCCGTTTCCGGCGAGTCCGGCGAACCGCGCACCAAATGGCTGGATCCCTCGAACGTGGCCGTGCTGGCGGTGTTCGCGGCGGAAATGGTGGTGCAGCAGGCGGTCCATCCCGAGTGGGCAGTGTTTCCATTCCTGATGGTCGGAGTCGGTGCGCTCGCGTGGAAAGCCGACCGCTTGCGGGGTGCGATCGTCGTGGCAATCGGCCTCTTTTTCATTTCGCGCTTCACGCTCGATGGCGGCGCCGCGTCTCCCGTGCACGCACCCGTCGGGCTCACCGAGCTGGTGCCGCTCTATGTAGCCGGGTCGTGCGCAAAACTCATTCTGCTCGCCGGCATCGCGGGGTGGCGCCGTCCGCGGGCGGCCGTGGCCGCCGCGCTCGCGACCGCGGTGCTCGCGCTCCTCGAGTATCGCGTGTGGGACTATCCGGCGGCGTTCATCGCGGTGATAGGCATCGCGCTGGCGGCGCTGGTACGGTTCCGCAGCGGGGAGGCGCACCGCCTCGCGCTCGTCGTATTCGGCTACGCCGCGCTGTACTTCACCCTGCGGCTTCCGATCTACGAATACGCGTGGGTGGATTTCTTCGTGCTCGCCGTGTGGCTTGCCAGCCGCGCCGCGCCCGGCGCGTGGCTCGATGCGCTCGTGATGTGCGGCGCGTTTACGCTCACGTCGGTTTGGCTCCCGAGCGGGCTGGAGTGGGGCTTCCTGTACGGGATGTTTCCGGCCTATGCGATAGAGTTGCAGGTGGGATGGTTCGTCCCGTTCATTCTGCTCAAACTTCCGTTGCTGTTGCTCGTCACGTGGTGGGCCGCTGACAGTCCGCCCACGCGCCGGTTCGTCGGCCTCATGTTCGCATACGCCGGCATTCGATTCGTGGGCGTCTGGATCGTGCGCCTCGCGGGCGGGACCGGGGCGCAGGTCTGGCCGATGGCCGAGCAGGGGATCTACCTTACGACATTCGCGATCGCGACCGTCTGGGCGTATCGCCGCGCGAGGGTTCACTCATGAGCACACAACTCGACACGCCGTTTCCGACCGCAACCGCCGCTGCCGCGTCCATCGCGAAGGTCGATGCGATGGCGAGCGCGCAGCGCTACCGGGCGCAAAACGAATTCCTGATCGTCGAGCGCTTCCTCGACCCTTCGGTCGTCGCCGCCATGGTGGCGGAGGCCGACGCGCTGCGCAGCCGGATCAACCGGAACTACGTGCCGGGGAAAAAGAAGGGCGGAAGCGTGAGTTCGTTCGCGTTGGCAGAGGCGGCGCCCGTGACGGTGGGGCTGTATCAGTCTCCCGAGCTTCTGGGATTGCTCGGCCGGATCGTCGGCGAACAACTGCTCGTGTGCCCCGACGCCGACCCGCACCGCTGCGCGCTGTACTACTACACCGAGAAGGGCGACCACATCGGGTACCACTTCGACACGTCGTTCTACAAGGGGAAGCGCTACACCGTGCTGATTGGCCTCATCGAGCGGTCGAGCAGCCGCCTCGTGTGCCAGCTCTACAAGGACGACCCGTCACGCGAGACTGAAGAACTCCGGATCGCGACCAATCCCGGAACGCTCGTCGTGTTCAATGGCGACACACTCTGGCACTGCGTCACGCCCCTCGGCGAACACGAGGAGCGGGTGGTGCTCACGTTCGAGTACGTCACGGACCAGCGGATGGGTCTGCTTCACCGGCTGGTGTCAGACGTGAAGGATGCCGTGGCGTATTTCGGCTGGCGCTCTCTTTTTCGGCGGCGCCGCTGACGGCTTTGTGCGCGGGCCTGTTCAGCCAGACCCAGTAACGGCGCTGCTTCGCAAAGATTCCCGCGAGCGTGATGAGCAATGTCAGCGCGAGGTACGCGCCGAGCACCGCCGCGCCGGGACGCACGGCCGCGGATGGAAGGCCGCCCGCGACGTCCCAGATTGCGAGCGCGATCACAACCGCCGTGGCGACCGGATCGGGCCACGACCGGCGGGTCGGCACCAGGTACCCGTGCATGACGCGGGCAACGTAGCGTCCGCCGAGCAATCCAAGGAGGAGCCATCCTTCCGCCGGCCGGAGTTCGTGGCGTCGCGTCACGATCGCTGCGAGCGCAATCAGGCCGGCCACGGCCAGCACGAGCGGCGCCGGAAGTCGCCGCATCCGGCGCCCGATGATGACGACGGCGCCAAGCGCCATGGCGACGACGATCCCGGCGGCGAAGTAATACCACGGCACGCCGAACGGTGACGCCGACCGCCACCACGCGCGCACGGCCGGCACCGCCCACGAGAGAAAAAAGAGCGCGAGGATGATGTTCGCCTCGAGCGCGCCCCACGCCGTGAAGTGCAGGCGGCCGTCCGCTTCGCGCTCGGCGTAGGTTGTCGCAAAAGCGACAATGAGCACGACGGTCATGACGTAGAGCGCGACCGGTGGGGCCGTGCCGAGGAGCGACCAGAACCCGAAAACGAGAATGCACCCGGCCCAGAGGTCGCAGTAGTGGTCGACGAAATCGCCGAGTGGCGACGCCGTGCCGCTCGCCACGGCCTGCATGCCGTCCAGATGGTCGCCGGCGACGTACACCTGGAGCGCGGTGAAGAACACGAGCGCGACGGCGGTTTCCGACAATCCGCCCGGTGCCAGCGAAAGGGCGAGCACGGTCAGCAGCGATCCGCATGCGAGCAGCGATACGAGGTTCGCGGCGAGCCAGCGCGGCACAAACGGAAACAGCCGCGTGAACCAGACGCGCGTCAGCAGCGGCCGGGTGACTGAGGAATCGCTGAACTGATACGCCGTGGACGGCGCGCTTTCGTCGGGCAGCGTCATTCAGTCGTCGCGAGGAAGCGCACGGGCAGAGATTGGCAAGGAACGAATGATAGTGTGGGGCTGGGATCGGTCGCCACTGTGCGGGCCGCGCAATAATAGGTCGGTCTGCAAGCTGGTTCCATGCGCCAAGACGTGTGATGGGTTCATGGGTGGTCGTCATCCGTGCGCGGTCGAGGGTTCATCGTCGACGGATATGGGTGAGTGGTTGATGGCGAGGGACGCATTCCCCACGCGCCTCCATCCACCAACACCCCAAGACCCGAGACGAGAAACCAGGTACCACGACCCACAGACGAACTACGACTGACCCACCACGGTCGCAGACACAACAGGCAAGTTGATCCACCACTCGCCTGAGGGCGGGCTTGCTCACACCCCGACATCCGGTGAACGTTCACAATCTCATGGGAAACCAGGCTCGCAGGCTGCGGAAGTTGTTCAGTGAACCGGGCGTCATTCGGCTGATCGGGGCGCACAACGCGCTTGGCGCCGCGCTCGGTGAGCGGTGCGGATTCGAAGGGATCTGGTCGAGCGGATTCGAGATCTCGACGTCCCACGCCGTGCCCGACGCGAGCATCCTCACGATGTCCGACTTCCTCGCGGCCGCGCAGTCCATGGTGGACGCCGTGAGTGTTCCGGTGGTGACCGACTGTGACACGGGCTACGGGAACTCGAGCAACGTGATGCGGATGGTGCGCAAGTTCGAGGCGGCCGGCGTCGGCGCCGTGTGCATCGAGGACAAGCTTTTTCCAAAAGTGAACAGCCTCCTCTCCGGTGGACGGCAGGAACTCGCGTCCATTCCGGAGTTTGTCGGCAAGCTCGTCGCGGCCAAGACTGCGCAGCGCACGGAAGAGTTCATGGTCGTCGCGCGCGTCGAAGCGCTGATCGCCGGGTGGGGAGTCGGCGAAGCCGTGCGCCGCGCCGATGCGTATGTGCGCGCGGGCGCTGACGCGATCCTCATGCACGACAAGGATCCCGCGGCCACGCAGCTGCGCGCGTTCCTCACGGAGTGGTCGGGGCGCGCACCAATCGTCATCGTGCCGACGAACTTTCCGCACATCACGGCGGCGGAGTTCGAATCGCTCGGCGTG
>JBIOHR010000111.1:0-11212 GCA_044449085.1 Gemmatimonadales bacterium
CATCTCCGAGGGCAGTCCCTCATAGCCGACGACGCTGCCATACAATTCGGCGAGGTTCTCGCGCAGGCGCTCCTCGCCGGTGATCATGCCGCCTTCCTTCGTCGCGACGATCTTCTTGCGCATCGTGTCCACCTGCGCGGAGCCGCGCGCGAGCGCGCGGAGCAGTGAGTCGGTGGTCGTCAGGCCGGTTTCCCGATCGCCCAGTGACCCGCGCATGTCGTTCATGCGATCCACGACCGTCGTCATCTGGTTCATGAGATCGTACAGCGTCACCGAAAGCGCGAACTGCGCCTTGCGGTCCGCCACCGTGTGCGAGGCGCGCGTGTCGCCGATCACGCGGAGCGTGGTCGAGTAGGTCGAGTCGCCCTCGGTCAGTTTCACGGTGTAGCGGCCCGGGAGGAAACGCGGCCCTACGACAAATGCCGCCGATGCCGCCGCGGGCACCCGTGGCGGTGCCATGCGCATTGACCAGGCCACCCGACTCACGCCGCGGCGCTTTCCAGTCGGCAGCGCCTGAACGAGCTTCCCCGTGGAATCGAACACCTGGAGCCGCATGTCGCCGAAGATGTGCCGCCTCTGGAGATAGTACGTGATCACGGCGTCGCCGGGCGGATTGGCGCCGATGAATTCGGCGTCGCCGTTCGCCCAGCCGCCGCCGGCGGAGATCACCTGGACCACCGGCTTCGTCTGCACGAACGCGCCGCCGCGCGCGAGCGCAACCGGCGTCAGCTTCCTGAGCGGCGTGATGTCGTCCACAATCCAGATGCCGCGGCCATGCGTGGCGAGCACCAGGTCGTCGTCGCGCGGATGGATGGCCATGTCGCGCACCGCGACGGCGGGCATGTTGCCGCCCTTGAAGCGCCCCCAGTGTGCGCCGCCGTCCGCCGAAATCCACAGACCGAATTCCGTGCCGAGGAAGAGCAGCTGCGGATTGACGGGATCTTCCTTGATCACGTGCGCGTAGCCGCGCACCGGCGAGCCCGCGGCGATGAGCGGCGTCCAGCTCTTACCGAAATCGGTCGAGCGGTACGCGTACGGCTTCATGTCGCCAAACGTGTGCAAGTCGAAAGTCGCGTAGATCGTGCCCGCCGCGTAGTGGCCCGGCTCGACGCTCGACACCCACGCGTTCTTCGCCAACCCCGAAATGTTGCCGACGACGTTCGTCCACTGCTTGCCGCCGTCGCGCGTGACCTGCAGGTTGCCGTCGTCGGTGCCGGCCCAGATCACCATCGAGTCGCGCGGCGACTCGCCGATGGCATAGATGGTCGTGTGCATCTCGGCGCTCGAGTTGTCCACGGTCACGCCACCCGACTCCTCCTGCTTCTGCTTTTCGGGATCGTTGGTCGTGAGGTCCGGCGAAATTCTATCCCACGATTGTCCGTGGTTCCGCGAACGGAACAGGTACTGCGCGCCGATGTACACCGTGCCGCTGCGCGACGGGCTCAGGTGGATGGGCGTGTTCCAGTTGAAGCGCAGCTTGCCCTCGTTGTAGCCGGGGAGCGGCTGGATGTCGCGGACTTCGTGCGTCTTGCGGTTCACGCGGCCGATCGTGCCGCCCTGAGCTTCGGCATAGATGTAGGCGGGGTCGGAGGGATCGGCGAACATCCAGAATCCGTCGCCGCCGTACATGTTCTCCCACTGAGCCTTCGCGATCCCGCCCGGGAACTGCGACTCGCCCACCCACGAGCTGTTGTCCTGCAGGCCGCCGTACACCCTGTACGGCTTCTCCATGTCCACGCTCACATGATAGAACTGCGAGATCGGCAGCGTTTCGGCCTTCCACCACTTGTCGCCGCCGTCGTGCGAATACCAGAGGCCGCCGTCGTCGCCGGCCATGATGTTGTCGGAGTTGACCGGGTCCACCCACACGTCGTGGAAGTCGCCGTGCGCGCTCCCGCCGATGTTGCTGAACGTCGCGCCGCCATCCGTGCTCACGATCAGCGAGCCGTCGGGCTTGTACACGCGATTCTCGTTTCGCGGGTCGACGATGAGGTTCGCGAAGTAAAACGGCCGCCACAGCATGTTCTGGCTGCGGTCGCGCAGTTCCCACGTCTTGCCGCCGTCGTCCGACCGGTAGAGGCCATTGAGCGGCGGCACCGCCTCGATGAACGCATAGACGACGCTGGGCTTGGACGGCGCGACGGTCACCGCGACGCGGCCCCACGGCTTTGCGGGAAGTCCCTTCGCCGTTTTTTCGTCGAGGCTCGACCAGGTTGCGCCGCCGTCTGTGCTCTTGAACATCCCGCTCCCGCTCGGCGAGTCCGGCCCCTCGCCGCCGGAGCGGAACGTCCAGCCTTTGCGCCGGAAGTCCCACATCCCGGCGTAGAGCGTACGCGGGGACGCCGGATCCATCGTCATCAGCGAGCACCCCGTCGACGCGTTCGACCCGGCGAGAATCTTCGACCAGCTCTTGCCGCCGTCCGTCGTCTTGTAGACGCCGCGGTCGTCGCTGTCGCTCCAGAGCTTGCCCGGCACACACGCATAGACAGTGCTCGTGGCCGCCGGATCGACGATGATCTTGACGATGTGCTCGGAGCTCGGGAGCCCCATGTTCGTCCACGTCTCGCCCGCGTCGGTGCTCTTGTAGATCCCGTCGCCGACCGAAACGCTGTTGCGCATCCACCCTTCGCCGGTACCGGCCCAGACGACGTTCGGGTCCTTCGGGTCAATCGCGAGCGCACCGATGGACTGCACATCCTGCTTGTCGAACACGGGCTTGAAGGTCGTGCCGCTGTTGGTGGACTTCCACACGCCGCCGCTTGCCGCGCCGACGTACACCGTGAGACGTTCACCCTCGTGCACGGCGGCGAGCGAGGTGACGCGCCCGCTCATCGCGGCCGAGCCGATGTTTCTCGCGCCGAGGCCCGAGGTAGTTTCGGAATCCACGACGGTCGAGATGTGGGCGGCGGCAGCGGTTGGTGCGGTCGCGACAGCCGGGGCGGGCGGGAGCGGTGTCGCCGCCGGGCGCGCGCTCGCCGCGGCTTCAGCCGCATTCACGAATCGCTCGCCGGCCGCCGGCCGCGCGAAGCGGCCATCGTTCATGGTCGCATTCACCGTGATGCGGTCCCACGAGTACTGCTGCTTGTTCGCGCTCGAGCTGCCCACGTCGCCGGCGGCGAATGAAAAGGGGAAGAGCACGCCCTGCACGGGCTTGTAGTCGCCGAGCTCGACTTCGAACGTGCGCACCGCGCCGCGAACGGTGCGGCGCACTTCGTACTTGATGGGGACGCAGGACTCCTGGTCCAGATAGTAGGTGCGCACGTCGCCGTTGCTGGCCAGCGTGACCTTGAGCTTGTAGACATCGGTGCCCTCGATCTGGTCCGTGCCGATTAGCTCGACCGTATTGCCGCGCTGGCGGTAGTCGAAGAGCGGATCGTCGAATTCCGCGTCCTCGATGATCCCCTTCAGCTCGTCTTCTCCCAGTGTCTCCGCGTCTTTCTTGCCCGCCCACGGTTCGATCTTCCAGCCGTTCTTGCCGTCGAACGAGGTGGCGCCGGTCATGCCGCCGAATGTGAGTTCCTCGCGCACCTTGTTGGGGCGCTTGCTCTCAAAGGTCACCTCGGCTTCGAATCCGCCGCCGCCGTAGAACTTCCCGCTGCGGCGCACCGATTGAATTGCGCGGACGCGATCCGCGCCGCCGATGCGCTCGGCGTAGCGCGCGATGATCGCGTCGGCGGTCGGCGTCGTTTGCGCCTGCGCGGAATAGCCGCCCGCTGCGAAGGTCAGGAGCGCGAGCAGGTGGTGAAGGGAGCGTCGCATGAATGAACTCCTCTGGAAGTCTCGCGCCGCCGGCACGGGGTCGGCGCTTCGTGATGACTACAGCGTCCGCGCGCGATTTGTGTCAACGCGCGCGAAGGCCGTCCCGTGCTCAGACAAATGTGACGCAACCCGGGTGCCGTTGGGTAGCGTGTCGGCCGGGGAGCGCCGGGGCGCCGCCGGCAACGGTCGATCTGCGCTCGGTGACTCACCATCCGACGCCGGATACGCGGCCACAGCCGGAGGAACGAGAGTGCCCGAGTCCAATTTCACCCGCGCGCTGCTCCACGCCTCGCTGGCGGGAGTCCTTTTCGCTCCTCCCTTGTCCCTCCTCGCCCTTCGCCCCTCACCGTCGCTCGTTCCCCTCCGGTCTCCGGCACCTGACATCTCCGCCACCGACCGTATCCGTATCCGTGAGGCGTCGCGGCTGGCGGCCACCCTCGGCGACCGCATCTGGCCCAACTGGCACAACGCCCCGTTTGCGCTCCTTCTCGTCACCCCCGACTACGAGTATCTGGTCGGCCATCCGAACCCCTCCGCGGATTTCATCGCCACCAACACCGACACGCTCCTCGGTCGTCCGGTGTTCTATCGCAAGCGCACCTTTCCCGTCCAGCTGCAGGCGACGTTCCCCGCCGTGAATGGCGTCAGCACTATCGTCATCGGCCCCGCCGAGCTCACGGCTGACAAGACGTCGACGCGCTGGGTGCTCACCGTGCTGCACGAGCATTTCCATCAGTACGTCTATTCACAGCCCGGCTACTACGACGCCGTCATCAAGCTTGGCCTCTCGCACGGCGATCAGTCGGGCATGTGGATGCTCAACTATCCGTTCCCGTACGACTCGGCACGGGTGCAGGAGGCGTTCACGGCGATGACGCGCGCGCTGCTCGACGCGCTCGCGCAAACCGATCGGTCCGCGCTCGACGCAAAGAGCGCGGCATTCCGGCGGGCGATGATCGCGTTCCGGCAATCGGCGCCTGCGGAGGCCGCGACGTACTTCGATTTCCAGCTCTGGCAGGAAGGGGTCGCCCGCTACACGGAGATCGCCCTCGGCGAACTCGCGGCCAGGGCGTACACGGCGTCCCCCGAGTTCAGCGCGCTTCCCGACTTCAAGAGCTATGCGACCGTCGCCGCGACGATTCGTCGCGGCGTCCTCGACGACCTCGGCTCGATGTCGCTTGCCAAACAGAAGCGCGTGGTCGTGTATTCCACGGGCGCGGCCGACGCGTTGCTGCTGGACAAGGTCAGGCCGCTGTGGAAGAGCGAGTTCCTCTCGCACCGGTTCCACCTCCCCGACTCACCCTGACCGCAACGCCGAGGACACGTCAGATGCGCCAGCTCGCACAGTTGATTGCCGCCGCCGGCGCATTGCTCGCGGTGAACGTCCCGGGCGCCGGCGCGCAGGGGACGCCAGGTGTTCCGCCCGCGCCGCCACATCCGTGTCCGTCCGCGCCGGTAAACCGTCAGCTCGATTTCTGGATTGGCCGCTGGGATGTCGCGCCGTGGAACGCGCCCGGCGGCACGCCGCAGGGGGCAGCGGGGACGAACGTCGTGGAGGCGGATCTCCAGCAGTGCGTGCTCGTTGAGAATTGGCATGCGACCAACGGCAGCGAAGGGAAGAGCATCAACTTCTACGATATCAACCAGAAGAAGTGGCGGCAGGTGTGGGTCGCCGACGGCGGTGGATCGCTCGATTACTCGGGCGAGTTCCGCGACGGCGCGATGCACTTCGAGGGGTGGACGCTTGGAGCGGGCGGCGCGCACACGCTCCAGCGGCTCACCTTCACTCCGTACGGCCGCGACACCGTGCGGCAGACATTTTCGTCGTCCACCGATGGCGGGAAGAAGTGGGTCACCGGCTTTGATGCACGGTACGTTCGCCAGAGCGGGCCAACAGCCGTGAAGGACGAGACGTACCGTTCGCCGGGCGGTTCAACCCTCCGCCTGATTCTCAGCGACGCGAACCTGGGGTCCGAAGTCTCGATGGGGGAGCTCACGATTCCACCGAACTCGGACTCCGGCGAGCATACGCATGGGGCGATTGAGATTCTCCATGTGCTCTCCGGCGAACTCGAACACACCGTGAACGGCAAGACCGAGATCTTGACTGCGGGCATGACGGGCTTCGTGAAGCCGCCGGACACGATCCGCCACAAGACCGGCGCCGCGGGCGCGAGGATCCTTGTGGTGTGGGTACCGGGGCTGGAAGCGAGAAGGATCGTCGCCCGGTGGCAAAAGGAGCCGTAGCCAGAGGGCGGTGCTCACGAAATGCGAACGGCCGCCGGGGGTATCCGGCGGCCGTTCAGTTTCCGGGCGAGGGGCTCCGGTACCGCTAATTGACTTGAATCGTTCCGGTCATGTATGGGTGGATCGAGCAATGGTAGTTGTACGTGCCCGCAGTCGGGAAGGTGACGGAAACGTTCGCGTTCGACGTGGCCGGGATGCTCGCCGGCGAACCAGCGGTCGTGAACGTGACGGTGTGCGTCGTGTCGCCGAAGGCGAAGGTGACGACCGTGCCCGCCGTCACGGTCAAGAGGGTGGGGTTGAACGCGAGCCCCGGGTTGGCGTTGACGGTGTTGGGGGTGGTCGGCGCGGGATTGTTGGAGGGGGTGGTTGGCGTCGTCGGTCCCGACCCGTACACCCCCCCGTTGCTCGAACTTCCGCTGTCGCTGCTCTTGCTGCAGCCCGCCACGCACAGGATTGCCGTCGCGATATAAAGGGCATTCATTCGCATCAGTGCCTCCTCGTTGTAGCGATGGTACCTCGATCCGGCGAAATAGTTCACGTGTCCACGTTTGCATTACTTCACGGGTGCACAGTTTGTCACAGCGTTGCAGTCAGTCTGAGGGTTCGCCGGTGGTGGGGCAGTCTAGGCCACTACCCAACCTCTGGTGCTGGCCTAGTTAGTCGAACTAGCCCACTGCCCAACCTCTTGCCTCCTTGAATCTTAGCCTCGCCCCGATTAGCTTCCTAAGCTCGCTCAAATCACAGGTGAGGTACTCAAATGAAGCCCGAAATCCATCCCGTCTACGCCGTGGCGACCGTCAGCTGCGCGTGCGGAAATACGTTCACGACCCGCAGCACCCTGGCTGAAATCCATCTCGACATCTGCGCTGCCTGCCATCCGTTCTTCACCGGCAAGCAGAAGCTGATCGACACCGCCGGCCGCGTGGAGCGCTTCCGCCAGAAGTACTCCAAGCCCCAGCCCGCAAACGCCTGAGCCTCCGGGATCTCCTCGCCGACGCGATCGCTCGCGCGGCGGAAGTCGAACGGGAGCTGCTCGACCCGAAAACGCTCCGCGATTCCAGGTTGATGGCGTCGCTGGGTCGCGAGCACCAGCGGCTCGCACAGGTCGTCGAAAAGGCTGCCACGCTTCACAAGTATGATGACGAGCTCGCGGAAGTCCGCGAGCTCGTCGGCGTTGACGACCCCGAGATGGCCGCCGAGGCCGAGGCCGAGCTCGGCCGGCTCACGGCTGCGGTCGCGCGCCTCGAAGAGGAGCTCAAGCCGCTGCTCCTGCCCCACGACCCACTCGACGACCGCAACGCGATCGTCGAAATTCGCGCAGGCACCGGCGGCGACGAAGCCGCGCTCTTTGCCGGCGAACTCTTCCGCATGTACACGCGCTACATGGAGCGCAAAGGGTGGAAGATCGAGCTGCTCTCGCTTGCCGACGCGTCACTCGGCGGCGTGAAGGAAGCGATTTTCAAGGTCGAAGGCGCGGGCGCGTTCGGCGAGATGCGCGGCGAGAGCGGCGTGCACCGCGTGCAGCGCGTGCCGGCCACCGAGGCGCAGGGACGCATCCACACGTCGGCCGCGACGGTCGCCGTACTCCCGGAGGCCGAGGAGATCGACCTGAAGATCGAGGACAAGGATCTTCGAATCGACGTGTTCCGTTCGAGCGGCCCCGGTGGCCAGAGCGTGAACACCACGGACTCCGCGGTGCGCATCACGCACATTCCCTCAGGGCTCGTCGTCAGCCAGCAGGATCAGAAGAGCCAGCTGCAGAACAAGCTCAAGGGCATGCAGGTTCTCCGCGCGCGATTGCTCGACATGAAAGTCGCCGCGCAGGAGGCCGAGCGCTCGCGCCTCCGGAAATCGCAGGTGAGCACGGGCGACCGTTCCGCGAAAATCCGGACGTACAATTTTCCACAGAACCGCGTGACCGATCATCGCATCAACTACACCTCGCACGATCTTCCCGCGGTGTTGAACGGCGACCTCAGCCCCCTGATCGAGGCGTTCAAGCTCGCCACGGTAGAGGAACAGCTGGGCGGGAACAGTTGAGGCGATGCTCCTCTCTCAGCTGTTCGACGAACTCGCGGTATCTCTGGCCGGCCCCGGCGTTCCTCCGGCTCGCGCCGATGCACGGGACCTCATCGCCGCGATGCTTGGCAAGCCGAAGTTCTGGCCCACCGCCAATCCATCGCTCGACCTCGACCCCGCCATCGCCACCGCCATTCAGTCCGCCGGCGCAAACATGGCCCGCGGCATGCCGTTGCAGTATGCCGTCGGCCGCGCGGCGTTCCGCCATCTCGAGCTCAGAGTCGATCCGCGCGTCCTGATCCCGCGCCCTGAAACCGAGATGCTGGTCGAGCTCGTATTGGGCCTCGTCAGCCACGGTGGGACTGTGGCCGACATCGGCACCGGGTCGGGCGCCATCGCGCTGGCGCTGGCGAGCGAGGGCAAGTTCGAGCGGGTCATCGCCGTTGACCTCTCCGACGACGCGCTCGACGTTGCCAGGGGGAACCTCGCGGCGATTCCCGCGGACAAGCGGGCGCTCATCGAGTTCCGGGCTGGTAACCTGCTCGAACCGCTCGCCGGTGAGACACTCCGGGCGATCGTCTCGAACCCGCCCTATATTTCACGGGCGGAAGAGGGTGATCTCCCTGCGGGGGTGCGCGACTGGGAACCGTCTCTCGCGCTCTTCAGTGATGAAGATGGCATGGCGGCGATTCGCGGCATCGTGCGCGGCGCGGCCGACCTGCTGGAACCCGGCGGCATGCTGGCGGTTGAAGTCGACTCCCGCCGGGCTGGGCTTGCGCGCGCATGTGCGGAAACCGACTCGCGATTCCGCGATGTCGAAATACGGCCGGATCTCACGGGTCGCGAGCGGTTTCTCGTGGCCAGACGACAGGAGCGGTGATGCTGAACGAACGCGCGGTGGAACTGGGCCGGCTCATTGGCCAGAGCACCGAGTACCAGGCGGTGAAACGCGCAAATGCGGCGCTGAACGAAGACGCCGAAGCGATGGCGCTCCTCCAGAAGATGGAAGGGCTGCGCACCTCGGCGCAGCAGATGATCGAGCGCGGCGAACAGCCGACCGCCGAGATGGAGCAGGAACTCGACCGCCTGCTGACCGAAGTCCAGACCAACCCGACGTATCAGCGCGTGATCGTCACGAACGAGAACTTCGACAAGGTGATGGTCCAGGTGAACCAGTGGATTCTCGACGGCATGCGGAAGGGCGCCGCGAGTCCCATCATCACGCTGGGATGACGCAGCGGACCCGCGGGCGCCTGATCGTCTTCGAGGGGGTGGAGGGTGCCGGAAAGAGCACCCAGCTCCAGCGCCTCGGCGGGCATCTCTCGCGCGCGGGGGTCGCGTACCGCACCTTCCGTGAGCCGGGCGGCACGCCTCTCGGCGATTCCATCCGCGGGCTGCTGCTCGATCCCCTCGCGACGGTCTCCGCGCGTGCCGAGGCCCTGCTGTTCATGGCGTCGCGCGCGCAGCTCGTGGCGCTGGAGCTCAAGCCGGCGCTCGAGGCCGGGACGACGGTGCTGCTCGACCGGTTTTTCCTCTCGACGTATGCCTATCAGATCGCGGGCCGCGGGCTTTCCGAGAGCGACGTGCGGTCCGCCAACGTGATGGCGACGCACGGACTCGCGCCGGACCTGACGCTCCTGCTGACGCTTCCCGCCGATATCGGGCTGGCGCGCGCGGGGCAGCGCAGCGGGCCGGACCGCATCGAGCGGTCGGGGCGCGAGTTCCACGCGCGGGTCGAGGCGGCGTTCGCGGAATTCGCGACGCGCGACTGGCAGCGCTCGCACGAGGAGTGCGGGCCGATCGTCGCGCTCGACGCGACTGGCGCGCAGGACGCGGTGGAAGCTCTCGTACTGGATGCCCTGACGTCGCGGTTCCAGGAGCTGCGACTGGCGCTGGGAGCGATCGCATGAAGCGCGCGCGGGCGTTCATCGTGGCGCTGATCCTGGTCGCGGCGGCGATCTTCGGCGCGCGCTACTATCAGCGCGGGCTCGCGTCGAGCGCGGCGCACCGGACCGCGCTCAGCGCCGCGCAGGGTGCGCGGCTCCTCGACGCGGTGATGCAGCGCGTGTCGGACAGCTGGGTCGACACGACGTCCGAGGAAGAACTGTTCGAGCGCGCGACGACCGGCCTGGTGGAGCAGCTGGGCGACCCGAACACGGCCTTCCTCACGCCGGACCGCCTCAAGCGCCTGCGCGAGGTGGTGAGCGGGAGCTATCACGGCGTGGGAATGTCAGTGGACCGCCGCGAAGGGTGGATCGTGGTGCTCAGTCCCCGGCCGGGATCTCCCGCGGAGCGCGCGGGGCTGCGTGCGGGCGACCGGCTGCTCGAGATCGACGGCCAGCCGATGAAGAGCTGGACGGTGGAGGAGGCGCGCAACGCGCTGCGGGGTCCCCTGGGGAGCACCGTAAAGGTTCTCGTCGACCGCGGGGGCGCAAACATTTCGTTCGTCCTCGTGCGCAGCGATATCCACGTGCGGTCGGTGCAGCGCGTGGTGATGCTCGACAACCATGTGGGCTACTTCGCGATTGCGTCGTTCACCGATTCGACGAGTCTCGAGGTCGCGTTCATCGTGGATTCGCTGGTGCGCGCCGGGGCGACGTCGCTCATGATCGACCTGCGCAACAACCCGGGCGGGCTGCTCGCACAGGGCGTCGCGGTGGCGGAGCTCTTTCTCGACCGCGGTCAGAAGGTCGCGTCGACGAAGGGACGCGTACCGACCGCGAACGCGGCATACAGCGCGACGACCGCGCAGCGCTGGCCCAATCTGCCGATCATCGTGCTGGTGAACGGCGGCACGGCGAGCGCGGCGGAGATTGTCGCGGGCGCGCTGCAGGATCACGATCGCGCAATCGTCATCGGGCGTCCGTCATACGGGAAGGGAAGCGCGCAGGCGGTCGTGGGGCTGGCCAACGGAGCCGCGCTGAAACTCACCGACGCGCTCTGGTACACACCGGCCGGGCGCAGCATCGACCGCGCGCATCCGAACCGCGTGCTCGGATCGTCGGCGGACACCGCGCGGCCGCGCTACAAGACGGACAAGGGTCGGGTCGTGATCGGCGGCGGCGGTATCGTTCCCGACATCGTCTATGGCGACAGCGTTGTGCCGCGGGCCGAACGGGCGTGGGTCGCCGCTGTCGGTACGCGCGTGTCGGTCTTTCAGGACGCGCTGTCGACGTACGCGGCGCAG
>JBIOHR010000112.1:0-11208 GCA_044449085.1 Gemmatimonadales bacterium
CCGCCGGCGGTGCGGCGGGGCTCGCGCTCGGGTGGTGGGGCACGCACGCGCTGGCCGCGCTCCAGCCCGCGCAGCTGCTCAAGGTGCGCGACGTGCAGATGAACTGGTCCGTCGTCGGCTACGTGGCGGGGATCGCCACGCTGAGCGGAATGCTGTTCGGCCTCGCGCCCGCGCTCTGGAACGGCGCGCGGGCGCCGTCGGATGCGCTCAAGGAGGGCGGTCGTGGCGATGCGGGCGGCACCCGCATGCGGCGATGGGGAACTGCGCTCGTCGTGTCCGAGGTGGCGCTTGCGCTCGTGCTGACGCTTGGCGCGGGATTGCTGGTGAGAAGCTTCATGAAACTGCGGTCGGTGAACCCCGGCTTCGATGCGAACGGCGTGCTGACCCTTTCCGTGCCGCTGCCGGCGATTCGCTATGACACGTTCCCGAAAGTCACGGCGTACTACGACGAACTCACGAGGCGCACGCGTGCACTGAACGGCGTCGAGTCCGTCGGCCTCGCGTCGCAGCTGCCGGCAACGGGCTACTCGTGGTCGAGTGATTTCAGTGTCGCCGGCAGGCCGGGCCCGTCACCGATTTCGCAGGTCGTGCATCGCTCGATCGATTCCGGCTACACGAGCGTGATGCGCGTGCCGTTGCTGCGCGGCAGGATGTTCAACGCAACCGATCGCGACGGCGCGCCGATGGTCGTGCTGATCAATGAGGCGCTCGCCACGAAATACTTCTCCGGCGAGAATCCGGTCGGGCAGCGAGTGGCCTTCGATCGCGTGCCCAACGCCGCGTCGGTGTGGCGCACGATCGTCGGTGTGGTGGGGAACGAGCGGCAGGGAACGATGGCGGAGGAGCCGCATCCGGAGTTCCTTTCGCCGTGGGAGCAGGAAAAGGACGGCGGGCTCGATCTCGTGATCCGCACGCGCGGCGATCCGCACCTGCTGATGCCGCCGGTGCGCGCGATCGTTGCGGCGCTCGACCCGAAGCTGGCAATCGCGCACCTTCGCACGATGGATGACGTCCGGGCGGAGTCGATCGCGCGCGAGCGCTTTCTCACCACGCTGCTGCTCGTGTTCGGCGGGGTCGGGCTCGCATTGGCGGTGGTCGGCGTGTACGGCGTGATGGCGCAGCTCGTGCGCGGCCGCACGCGGGAGATGGGGATTCGCACGGCGCTCGGCGCGCCCGCGGCCAGCGTGCAATGGATCGTCGTGCGGCACGGGATCGCGCTCGCGTCGGCCGGGATCGCACTCGGCATCGCGGTGGCGCTCGTCAGCACGCGCGCGCTGCTCTCGCTGCTGTATCAGGTGGACCCGGTCGACGCGCCAACGTTCGTCGCAGTCCCGCTGCTTCTCGTCGCTGCCGCGGTCGCCGCATCATGGGTACCGGCGTGGCGGGCCTCGCGCGTGGACCCGATGGAGGCGCTGCGGGGAGAGTAGTGGGCCGGGCGGGGCCCTGAACCGCGAACCGGCAACGAACCACCATGAACCCACGACACCACGACCCTCGCTCAAACGACCTGCCATCCGCCGGCGAGCCGGTTGCGTCCGAGCCGGATTCCCGTATCTTACTACTGAGATGAATTCGACCACACGCGCATCAGCCAAGCAATCCCACCCGGCGACGGGCGGCGCTCGTGTCACGGCCGACCTCCCCACTGCCACGGCGCTGAAGCTGTGGATCGTGCTTTCGCGGTCGCACGAGTCGCTCGTGCAGATTCTCAAGGCCGACATCGAGCGGCACGACCTCACGCTGGCCGAGTTCGCGGTGCTCGAGGCGCTCTACCACAAGGGCCCGCAGCTGCTGGGCGAGATCCAGAAGCGCGTGCTCGTTTCGAGCGGCGGAATGACCTTCCTGGTGGACCGGCTGGCGAAGCGCGGTTTTGCGGAGCGCCGCGAATGCTCCAGCGACCGCCGCGCGCGCTATGCGGCGCTCACGGCCAAGGGGGAGAAGCTGATGCGGTCGATCTTCCCCGAGCACGCGGCCGCGATCCAGAGCGCGATGAAGGGACTGAAGGCGTCGGAGCAGCGCGCGCTGACAGCCCTGCTCAAGACGCTGGGACTGGAGGCCGCGCGGCTCGCGGCGGAAACCCCGGCATGCAAGAAGGCGATGGCCGGGCTGCTGTAGCCTCGGCGGGCTGTTTGCCGGTGTAGGACGGAGGACGGCTTGACTTGCCGGCTGGGTGCCGTTAGTATCTCAGTAGTGAGAGATTTACAAGTGAGGCAAATGCAATGAAAACGATGAAATCGCTGTCCACGCTCGGCTTCCATCACATCACGCTCGTTTCGGGTGACTCGCGCCGGACGCTCGCGTTCTACCGCGACCTGCTCGGGTTCTCGGTGGTGAAGGACGCCGGCCAATCGAAGGATCCGAACGCATACCGTCTCTACCTCGGCGACGAGGCGGGCACGCCGGGCACGCTCGTCACGTTCGTCGAGCGCCCCGCGGCGGCGCACGGCCGGCCCGGCGTGGGCGGCGTGCACCATCTCGCGATGGGCGTTGGCACGTACGAGGCGCAGCTCAAGTGGAAGCGTTACCTCAACGACCGCGGCGTGTCCGTGAGCGGCCCGATGCCGCGCGGCTACTTCACGTCACTGTACTTCCGCGACCCGGACGGACAGGTGCTGGAGATCGCCACCGCCGGTCCCGGCTATGCCTACGATGAGGACATCGCTGCGCTCGGCCAGAGGATCATGATGCCGCGCGCGCAGCAGCTCCCGGGCGGCCGCGATGAGCGGACGATCCACCTGACCACGTACGCCGAGCCGGTGCCGGCGATCACGCCGGACATGCTGCTCACGGGCATCCATCACATCACGGGAATGACCGACGACATCGAGCGCGCGAGCGATTTCTACGAAGAGGCGCTCGGCCTCTCCGTCGTGAAGAAGTCCGTGAACCAGGACGACCCGGAAACGCCGCACTGGTTCTGGGCGAACTACGACGGCACGCGCGTCCTGCCGCACAGCAGCTGGACGCTGTTCGGCTGGTCACCGCGGCATCCGCACGCGAGGGCCGGCGTGGGCCAGACGAACCATGTCGCGTTCCGCGCGACGGACGCCGAGGAGCTCAAGGCGTGGCAGGATCACCTGCGCTCGATGGATCTCGATGTCTCGGCCGTGATCGACAGCCCGTACTTCTCGAGCATCAACTTCGCCGCGCCGGATGGCCAGTTGCTGGAGATCGCGACCGATGGTCCGGGGTTCTAGCACCGAGACCAGACACCGATCACCGGAGACCAAGTACCAGAAACCAGAGACGCCGAACCACAGACCACAAGCCGGAAACCAAAGACCAGCAGTGACAGTCACCGCGACCGATGCCGGTCGCACACACACATTTCAGCAGGACGGAGAAACGGACAATGAAATGGAACCTCGATACGACCCACAGCGCCGCGGAGTTCGCGGTCAAGCATCTCATGATCTCGACGGTGAAGGGGAGGTTCAACACCTTCACGGGGAGCGGCGAGACGAACACGGACGGCACGATCAAATCGGCGGAGCTGAGCATCGACGCGGCCAGCATCAACACGAATGTTGAGGCGCGCGACAACCACCTGCGGTCGGCGGATTTCTTCGACGTGGCGAAGTTCCCGAAGATTACCTTCAAGTCCACGAAGATCGATCACAGGGGAACGGACATCACGATCGCCGGCGACCTCACGATCCACGGCATCACGAAGCCGGTGACGCTGAAGGGCGAGTTCACTTCACCGGTAACCGATCCGTGGGGCAACAGCCGCTCTGCGCTCGCGGTGACGACGAAGATCAACCGCAAGGATTGGGGGCTGCAGTGGAACCAGGCGCTCGAGGCCGGCGGCTGGGCGGTCGGCGACGACGTGAAGATCAACGTCGAGTTCGAGGCGGTCGCGGAAAAGGCGCAAGCGGCGGCGTAACGGCGATGGAAGATCGAAGATGGAAGGTGGTACAGGTCCACCTTCCATCTTCGATCTTTTCATCTTCCATCGCGTTCCGGATGGCGCCGGCCCCGACCGGGCAATATTGTTTTGGCTCCCGCCGTACCCAGATCGACAGCACCGGAGCCGCCCGATGTCATTCACCAGATTCTTCTTCACGGCCGCCGCGACCGTCGCGGCCGCGTCGCCCCTCGCCGCGCAGACCAAGGGCGTGACGCACGGTGTGCGTCCAGCGCGCCTCGTGATTCGCAACGCGACGATCGTCGACGGCAACGGCACGCCCGCGCGCGGCCCCGTGGACATCGTGCTCGAAGGGCACACGATCACCGACATCGTCTACCTCGATCCCGTCGCGGTCGCACGCGGCGGCGCGCGGCGTCCCGCGGGGGAGGTGCAGATCGACGCGACCGGCAAGTACGTGCTCCCCGGGCTCATCAATGCGCACGGGCACCTGCAGAGCGGCCGCGGCAAGGACCTTCCGTTCGGCGGATACGAATACAACCTCAAGCTCTGGCTCGCGAACGGCATCACCACCGTCCGCGAGGTGGGCCCCGAATCGGACACGGGAATCGTTGCGATCCGCGACCGTTCCGCCCGCGGCGAGATCGTCGCGCCGCGCATCTTCGCCTACCCGATGCTCACGCAGAACCCCGCGCCGCGCAACGCCGCTGAAGCGCGCGCGCGCGTGGACCACTTCAAGCAGATCGGCGCGGACGGCGTGAAGTTCCTGGGCGTCGAGCGCGACGTGATGGCGGCCGCGGAGGACGAGGCGCACAAGCTCGGTCTTCGCGTGGCGCATCATGTTGGCGTCGAGGAAACCAACGCGTGGGACGACATCAAGTACGGCACGACGAGCATCGAGCACTGGTACGGCATTCCGGATGCGGCGATCCCCGACGGGCGCCAGCATTTTCCGAGCGACTACAATTATTTGAACGAGACCGACCGCTTCCGCTGGGCGGGACGTCTCTGGCGCGAGGCGGACCCCAAGCTGCTCGACTCGGTGCTCACGATGATGGTCCGCGCGAACGTGGCGTGGGATCCGACGCTCGACATCTATGAAGCAAGCAGGGATCTGCAGAGGGCTCAGAACCAGCCCTGGTTCAAGGACTACCTGCACCCGTCGCTGGAGCAGTACTTCAAGCCGGACCCGTCGAACCACGGC
Organism: Gemmatimonadales bacterium; assembly: GCA_044449085.1. Lineage (GTDB taxonomy): Bacteria > Gemmatimonadota > Gemmatimonadetes > Gemmatimonadales > Gemmatimonadaceae > Fen-1231. Next base: position 5,073 of record JBIOHR010000112.1, read on the forward strand.
TCGTACTTCATCGGCTGGAGCAGCACCGACGAAACGTTCTGGAAGGAGAACTACCAGTTGTGGGAGGCCGCGCTCCGCTCGTTCGACCGCAAGGGCGGCGTGATCGGCTGCGGCGACGACGCCGGGTTCATCTACGAGATGTACGGCTTCGGGCTCATCCGCGAGATGGAGCTGCACCAGGAAGCCGGCTTCCAACCGCTGAAAGTCATCCAGCACTGCACCGGCAACAACGCGAAGATCCTCGGCCAGGAGGACCACCTCGGCCGCATCAAGGTCGGTTACGCCGCCGACCTCATTGTGGTGGATGGCAATCCGCTCGAGAACCTGAAGGTGCTGTACGCCGGCGGCACGACGGCCATTCGTGACGGCAAGGAAGTCCGCACGATGGGCTCAGAGTGGATCATCAAGGATGGAATTCCGTACAACGGCCCGCAGCTCATGCGCGAGGTGAAGGCGATCGTCGACAAGGCGCGGGCCGCGAAAAAGTAGCGCCCGGGCGCGTGCGGCTTACCTGACGCGCAGGAAGAGCGTTCCGGCGAGTGAGTTCAGCTTCGCACCGCCGGGACGCGAGTGTCCGGCGAGCATCGTGAGGTAAAGCAGCGCCGCCGCGGTGCTGTCACCGGCTTCGACACGCAGCGTCTCCTGCGGTATTGTCACGCCGCCTCCACGTGCGCGCCGGAACGCGAGCCCGCTGTCGGCAACGGGCTCCAGCGGAATCGACAGGGCGACCGTGCCGCCGCGGGAGAGTTCGAGCGCAGTGCTGTCCGCCGCCCAGCGCAGCATGTAGTCGTCGCCGACCTTCAGCGAGTCGTTGATGTTCCAGTATGAAAGCCGAATCGCGTATGTGTAGCCGCTGATCGCGATCGCGTCGTGAGGCGACCCGGTGTTCAGGCCGAAGTAGTCGCCGCCGCCCATCACTTCGTTCGGCGCGACGTACTCGACGTGAAGCGAAGCCATCACCGTCCTTGCTTCGCCATCCGAGCCGTAGCGCGCCGGTGCAACCGGGAGGACCCTCCGTACGGAATCCGGAAGCCACGCGCCGATCGCGCCCGGACCATGCGACGCCAGCAGGTAGCGGAGCGTGCCGCTGATCTCGCGGCGGTCACGGAACGGCACGTCACGCGCGGAAATCCGCACGTGCCCGTTTTCCAGCACGCCGTCCTGCGCGAGGATCCGCTCGAGCCGCCGCTCCTGGCTCGCCTGTGAAACGGAGTATGCTCCCGTCGGTCCGGCGAACGTGATGACCGCCAGCGCGCAGAGACTTGCGGGAATGATCTTGATGTTTCGCGATCGCGTGGCGGTGTACCACACGGCGATTCCGGCGAGCCAAACGGAGAGCACGACCAGAAAGTAGCGCGGTTCGGTGACGCCGTACTCCGAGACGCGCTTGTAGATCGCGAGCCAGAGCATCACGATCGCGGGCATGAGTGCGATGTAGAACCCGCGTGTGAAGCCCTTCACCCACGCATACTCGGCGCGCTCCTCGAGCGGATGGATGAGCAGCCACGAGAGAAGGCCGACGACCGCGACGCTCGACACGAGATAGCCGATCCATCCATTGGGCCACTCGCGGGTGAAGACGACCTTTGCGAGGTACACCGTGAGGATGGCCAGGTACAGCACGACGATCGGCACGAGGACGTATTGCGTGAACACGCGCAGTCCGGCCGGGTAGTCGGGGCGTTCGTCGAGCGATTCGAGGTTCTCCGGAATGCCGCCGAGGAAAAACCACGTGTTGAACAGGAACGCGATGACGATGAACAGGCGCAGGTAGTTCTCGCCGTGAATCGGGACGCTGAACAGCTTGTCCACGGCGAGCAGTGCGATTGCAATCCCGCCGTACAGGACGACCGTGTAGAGGTACGCGGTCAGGAAGCGCAGGAAGAGAATCCGGTTGTACTGCCAGAACCCGCCGGGTCTGTTCGATCCGGTGTACGGCGCAAACGCGGCGAACAGGTGGAATGCCACGCTGAGCTGCACATACCGGAGTGTCTGTACCGGCGACGACCATCCCGTCCACATTGCCCAGAACGCCGCAAGGACGAAGATGCCCGCGGAGGGGATGGCCCAGCGCTGCGGCGAGGACGCCGGATAGCGCTCCGCGAGGACCGTGAGCGCGAAAAAAAGCGGAAGCCCGAGCGACGCAGCGAGCAGCAGCCGCGTCGGCTCCGGGCCGCTGCCGGTGCGCGTGGTCTCGAGGGCAGCCGCGGTCGCAAGCGCCGCTGAGGCGAGCACGAGCGGAAACCGCCGTGCGGTGCGCACGGCGGTGGTGACGACTGCGTCGATCGACGGAAGTCTCACGGTCGCGCGGATTTCAGCGACTTCTTCAGCAGCGCAATCTGGCCAAGATGGTACACATCGTGGTCGGCGAGGCCGCTCACCGTGTTCGCGCGCGTCGCGCCGCTTGCGTGCGCGGTCTCTCCCTTCTTGGGCACCTGGAGAAAGAGCGACTCTTCATGCGAACTCTCGATCGCGTGCAGGAGCGCCTTCCGCGCCGCGAGGAGTTCGCCCTGCGCGGCCATCCACTCATCTTGCGTCGATCCCTTCACCGGAGGCCAGTCGCCTCGCCCGGGCGTATTCGATTCGCTGCCGTTCAGACGGCTCGTGGTCTCCTCAGTCCATGCGATCATGTGCAGCACCGTTTCCCAGATCGACTGCGCGCCGGGAAGGGGATGCGCCAGTGCTTCGGCGGCGGTGACGCCGGCGAGAATCGCGCTGCTGTTCGAGCCGTACCACGGGTCGCCGTTCCAGACCACCAGCAACCTCTGGCTGAGATTTGCGCGTACGCTCATGTCCTCTTCCCCGCCGTCGAGGTTGGTGAAGCGTGCTCCCGGTGAACTTATGGCGCAAAAACTCCGAATACGCCAGTCGCGTGGCACGGCGGGTCGCGGGTATTCCGCGCCCTGACCGTTCCCCTCGCCCCTCCAGTCCTAGTCGGCGGTGCAACCTTTCTCCGGCATCCGTTGTCCCATAGTCTTGAACAGGGAAGCACCGCCGCCAACTCTCTCGCACCCGCCGATGCCCGCTGCCCGCGACCCGAACGACCTCCTCCAGGGATCCCTCGCGATCCTCATCCTCAAGGCGCTCCTCCTTGCCCCCTCTCACGGCTTTGGCATAGCGCGGTGGATCGAGGACACGACCGGCGACGTGCTCAGCATTGAAGAAGGATCGCTCTATCCCGCGCTCAGGCGCCTCGAGGACAGGAAGTGGGTGGTTTCCGAGTGGGGCCTCTCCGACAACAACCGGCGTGCCCGTTACTACACGCTCACGCCGGCCGGCCGCACGCACCTGCGCGCCGAGGCGGCCCTCTGGATCCGGTACTCCACCGCGGTGACGCGCGTGCTCCGCGCGAAACCGGCCATCGTATGACGGAGCCGCGCAATCCGTCGCGCAGCTGGCGCCGCCTGTTTCGGCGCGCGCGTCCCGACGTCCCCACCGACGTGGACGACGAGCTCGGATTCCACCTCGCGATGCGCACGGAGCACAATCGCGCGCTCGGCATGAGCGATGACGAAGCGCGCGCACGGGCGGAGATGCGCCTGGGCGATCTCGAAACCGTGCGCTCCGAACTGATCCGCCACGACCATCACCGCGAGGCCGCCATGCGCCGCACCGACTACGTGAGAGACCTGATCCAGGACATTCGCTTCGGCCTTCGCGCCTTGCGCCGCGCGCCGGCGTTCACCGCGGCCGCCGTCGCGACGCTCGCGCTCGGCATCGGCGCCAACAGCGCGATCTTCTCCGTGATGAACGCGGTGGTCCTCCGCCCGCTGCCGTATGCGCGACCGGACCGTCTGGTGAGCATCGGCAACGGCTCCGCCGGCGAATATCAGGCGCTTGTGCGGCGTCTCCACGCGTTCGAGTCGATTGCGGCGTGGGTTGCGACGACGCATCCGGTGGATGACGGCGCGACCGTCACGCGGCTCGATGGTGCGGCGGTGACCGTGAACCTCCTCCCGATGCTCGGCGTCGCTCCGGCGCGGGGGCGCGGCTTTGCGCGAGCCGACGCAGCCGCCGGCGCCGAGCACGTCGTCCTCGTGAGCGACGCCTTCGCACGGCGGCTCGGTGGGCAGAACGTGATCGACCGGTTCCTGACCATCGAGGGCGTGCGCTGCCGGATCATCGGCGTCATGCCCGCGGATTTCCGGTATCCCACGGCGCGTGTCGATTACTGGCAGCCCTATCGCTTCGACGCTGCGAACGTCGGGTACACCTGGGCCTATTCGGACAAACAACTCGTGGCCCGCCTGCGCGACGGCGTCACGACCGACGCCGCGACGCGCGATCTCGCCGCCGTGTGGCCGACGATCCGCAAGCTGAACCCGATCTGGGATCCGGGGGTGCGGTACGGCATCGGCGTTTCGACCAGGCCGCTGCAGGACCGCGTGCTTGGCGCGGCGCGCGGATATATCTGGATGCTGTTCGGCGTGGTCGTGCTGGTGCTCGTCATCGCGTCGGTCAACGTCGCGAACCTGCTGCTCGCCCGCGCCACCGCGCGGTCGCGTGAGTTCGCGGTGCGCGCCGCACTCGGCGGGAGCCGCGGACGGCTCGTTCGCCAGCTTCTCACCGAGAGCGCAATACTTTCGATGCTCGCGGCGGTGCTTGGGGCGGCGGTGGGGTGGGGTGCCCTCCGCTGGCTCGTCGCGTCCCTCCCGGGCGACGTGCCGCGCATCAGGGACATCGGCTTCGACGGATCCGTCGTCGCGTACACCGCGGTCGTGTCACTCGTGACAGGGCTCGCGTTCGGGCTCGTTCCCGCGTGGCGCGCGACCGCTCCGTTCCGCTCCGGCGGCGGCGCGGGTGGATTCGGTCGCGGCCTGACTCGTGGAGCTTCGCACGCGCGCGTCGCGTCGGCGCTCATATGCACCGAGGTCGCGCTGGCCGTGGTGCTGGTTTCCGCGTCGGCGCTGCTGCTGCGCAGCTTCAGCGACCTGGCGAACGTCAAGCCCGGCTTCGACCCGGCGCATGTCGTCGCGGCGCGAATTACCGTTCCGGAAACGGAGCACCGCGCGGAGCGCACGGACCAGCTCTATGACGCCGTGCTCGACCAGGTCGCGGCTGTCCGTGGCGTGAAGCGCGTTGCGGCGGTGGACCAGCTTCCCATGGCGCAGTCCGTCTGGGGATTTGCCGTGCGCGTCGCCGGGCTGTACGAAGACGCCACGCACGAACTTCCCGAGATCAACCATTTGCAGTCGATCACGCCGGAGTATTTCGACGTGATGGGGATCCCCCTGCTCAGGGGTCGTGCGTTCACCGTCGCCGATCGCGAAGGTGTGCCGGCCGTCGCGGTCATCAGCGAGAGCGTCGCACAGCGCTTCTGGCCCGGACAGGATCCGCTCGGAAAACGGATCGGGTACCCGTATCCGAGCGAGTGGCTCACCGTGGTCGGGGTGGTGCCCGATACCAAGCAGGATTCGTTGTCGGAAGCGCGGTCGACGAGCGTCTACGTGCCGTGGCGGCAGCGCGCGAACAAGGCGGGCGGCGAACTGTGGATTGTTGCGCGCACCACCGGCGACGCGGCCGGGCTTGCCCCCGCACTCAGGGCGATCGTGCGTGCGCAGGATCGGTCCGTCGCGGTTGGCGAGTTGCGCACGATGAGCACGGTGCTGGCATCTTCGCTCGGAACGGCCCGGTTCGTCACCACGCTCGTCACCGCGTTCGCGCTGCTGGCGCTCCTGCTCGGCACGATCGGGATCTACGGCGTGATGTCGTATACGGTGAGCGAGCGCATGCCCGAGATGGGAATCCGCCTCGCGCTGGGCGCTACACGCGCTAACATCGTGCGTCTCATCGTCGGACGCGCAGTGGCGCTCTCAGCGGTCGGAGCGGGCGTGGGCCTCGTGCTGCTCTTTGCCGCGCGCCGCGGGCTTGCGCCGTGGCTGTTCGGTGTGACTGCGGACAACTGGGTTGCGATCATCGCGGTGCCCGCGCTATTCGTCGGCGTCGCGGTCGCGGCGAGTCTCACACCGGCGCTCCGAGGATCGCGCGGAGACGTGACCGCCGTGCTAAAAGCCTGATGCGGGATGCGGGTTGGGATGCGGGAAGCGGAAGGGATCCCGGATCTCCCGCTTCGCGCATTCCAACCCCGCTTCCCGCATCAATCAGTAAACCTCGAATATCCCCGCCGCCCCCATTC